>JBEVNH010000200.1:0-12810 GCA_040508175.1 Pseudoxanthomonas sp. | reverse complement strand
CCCCGTTCTGCCTGCTTGACGAGGTGGACGCGCCGCTGGACGAAGCCAATGTCGGCCGCCTGGCCAACATGGTCAAGGAGATGAGCGAGAAGGTGCAGTTCCTGTTCGTCAGCCACAACAAGGCGACGATGGAAGCCGCCAACCAGCTGTCCGGCGTCACCATGCGCGAACCGGGCGTCAGCCGGCTGGTCTCGGTGGACCTGGAAGAGGCCGCGCGTTTGGCGGGCGCTGCCTGAACATGACATCCTTGCGCCCATATTTCTTGCGTCAAGTTCTCTGGAGACTGTGATCCATGTCCGATGTGGCGATGTTGCGGGTCGGCATTCTGATCGCTGGCGTCATCCTGCTGGCGGCCATTTTCATCTTTGGCCGCCCCAAGAAGCCAAGCCAGGGGCGCCGGGTCGAAAGCGGCGAACGTGACCCGACCCGGGTCGAACCGAGCCTGGGCGGCGAAAGCGCCAGCGAGGGGGCCGTGGACGATTACAGCGGCGAGGCGGTTTCCCAGCCCGAACTGGGCCTGGGCGCCGCGGACAGCGAGCTGGGCAAGCGGCCGAATGGGGACTTCGACAAGATCGTGTCGCTCTATGTCGCGGCCCGAGCCGGGCAGATGCTGCGCGGTGAGGACATCGTGGTGGCCGCCGAAAAGACCGGCTTGACCTTCGGGCACATGAACGTGTTCCACCGCATGGTCGAAAACCATCCCGAACGCGGCCCGGTGTTCAGCATGGCCAACATCCTGCAGCCGGGCAGCTTCGACATGTCGGCCATCCGCGAGCTGCAGACGCCGGCCATCGCCTACTTCCTGACACTGCCGGCGCCGATGAGCGCGCTGGATGCCTGGGAGATGCTGCTGCCCAACGTGCAGCGCATGGGCGAGCTGCTGGATGCGGTGGTGCTGGACGACAGCCGCAATGCCCTGGGCCGCCAGCGCATCCAGCACATCCGCGAAGAGCTGCGCGCCTACGACCGCCAGCATGAAGCACCGCCACTGACCAAGGCGCCGCGCTGGTAGGCCGTCAGCAGTGCCTGCACCGCAGGCTCTGCGTCACGCCTGCGGCGCCACCGGAATCGGCCGTGTCGATGTCCTGGACCGCCAGTGCAGGTAGTGCGCAAAGCCCAGGAAGGCCGTGACGATGCCTGCGACAAGGGCGAAATACTGCCAGGGAGCGTTTCCCCAGCGGGTCAGGAGCAGCGCGGCCGCATAGGACAGGGCGATGCCGAACGCGAAATTGTCGAGTGATTTCCTGCCCGCCGCATTGAACGTGTCCACCAGCAATCCGCCACCCCAGCGCGACAATCGCTGACTGAGCAGGTCGGCGCAGACCCAGTAAACACAGAGCACGATCATGGCGTGCAAGGGGCGCAGGATGCCGAGCTGGTCCTTGTCCCTGAGCAGTGATGGCGTCAGTCCGAGTTTCATGTCCGCCACGAACACGACACTGGCGGCGATCAGCGCGGCGAACACCCAGCTGACCGAACCCCTTTGCTGGAGTTTGCCGCCAAGCCAGGTGAACAGCTGGAAGCGGCCCAGGATCAGGCCACCGAAGAAGACGAGCTGCCAGGCGTAGGGATTCATGCCCCAATCGGTGACCTGATCGGCCAGCCACGGCTGCATGGCTGGCAGCAGGTTCAACAGATAGAGGCCGCAGGTCAGCGCCAGGGCCAGCCAAGGGGCCCGTCTGAGCAGCGGAATGAAGACCAGCGAGACCACGATGAAGCAGATGTAGAGCTGCAGGATGTTCAGCAGCGGTGGCGCGTCGCCGAAGCTGAGGAAATCCGTCGTCGCATCGATCGGTCGTGTGCGGAGTTCACCCAGACCGAAGGCCACCACTTCGCGCTGATGCAGCACGCTGGAGAACGCCAGCAGGCTGACGAAGGCCATGACGTTGTAGAGCATCAACAGCACCGCGCGATGGCTCAGTTTGACGAAGAGACGGGGATAGGGGACGCCATCGCGGGCATAGATGGCACCGACCAGGTAGCCGGAGATCAGGAAGAACAGCTCGGCGGCCGACGAGTAGCCAAGGTTGGTCGGCGTCCACAGTTGCATGCCGTCATAACCCAATCGCTGGGCGAACGAGGAGTAGTGGTTCAGGGTGATGACGAGCAGGCAGACACCCCGGATGAAGTCCAGTGCGGGGATGGCGCGGGATGACGCGTCCAGGGCACGGGACGGGAGTTGCATGGGCTGAACTCCTAGGGCTGCGTCTAAAATACGGAATGCATGTTCATTTCAAGTCTTGATGGGCCGGAGAGTCGCAGCCATGGACCAAACAGGCGATCCCACCCGCCGCATCGCGGACCTGCGTGCCCGGATCGAGCGCGCCAACCTGCAGTACCACCAGCTGGACGCGCCGGAGATTCCCGACGCCGAGTACGACACGCTGATGCGCGAGCTGCAGGCGCTGGAAGCCGAACACCCGGAACTGGCCAGCGACAGCTCGCCCTCCAGCCAGGTCGGCGCCGCGCCGGCGGGCAAGTTCGCACCGGTGCGCCATGCCGTGCCGATGCTGTCGCTGAGCAATGCCTTCAGCGACGAGGAAGTGGCCGACTTCGTCCGTCGCATCACCGACAGGCTGGGCCGCAAGGCGCCGGCCTTCTCGGCAGAACCCAAGCTCGATGGCCTGGCCATCAGCCTGCGCTACGAGGACGGGCGCTTCGTGCGTGGCGCCACGCGTGGCGATGGCGCCACCGGCGAGGACGTCACCGCCAACCTGCGCACGGTCAAGGTGATTCCGGAGACGTTGCAGGGCACGGGCTGGCCGAAGGTGCTGGAGGTGCGCGGTGAGGTCTACATGCCGCGTGCGGCGTTCGAGGCCTACAACACCCGCGTGCGCGAGCAGGGGGGCAAGGTCCTGGCGAACCCGCGCAACGGCGCGGCCGGCTCGCTGCGGCAACTGGACCCGGCCATCACCGCGCAGCGTCCGCTGAGCTTTTTCGCCTACGGCACCGGGCTGGTGGAGGACGGCACGCTGGCCGATTCGCACTCGGGCGTGCTGGCACAGCTGCGCGACTGGGGATTCCCGGTCAGCGACCTGACCCGCACGGTCGAAGGTGTCGACGGCCTGCTCGACTACTACCGCGGCATTGGCCAGGCCCGCGACGGGCTGGCCTTCGATATCGATGGCGTGGTCTACAAGCTGGACGATGCCGCAGGCCAGCGCGAGATGGGATTCGTCTCGCGCGCACCGCGCTGGGCCATCGCGCACAAGTTCCCCGCCCAGGAACAGACCACCACCCTGGAGGCGATCGAGATCCAGATCGGTCGCACCGGCGCGGCCACGCCCGTGGCCCGGCTGGCACCGGTGCAGGTGGCCGGCGTGGTGGTCACCAATGCCACGCTGCACAACGCCGACCAGATCGCGCGGCTGGACGTGCGCGTCGGCGATGCGGTGATTGTGCGCCGCGCGGGCGATGTGATTCCCGAGGTGGCCGGCGTCATCCTCGACCGCCGTCCGCCCGGCGCATCGCCCTGGCAGATGCCGACCCACTGCCCGGTGTGCGGGGCGGAGATCGTGCGCGAGGAAGGCCAGGCAGTCTGGCGTTGTTCGGGCGAGCTGAGCTGCCCGGCGCAGCGCAAGGAGGCGGTGCGGCATTTCGCCTCGCGCCGGGCGATGGATATCGAAGGCCTGGGCGATCGCTATATCGAGGATCTGTCCGACCTGGGTTATGTGCAGTCGGTGGCCGATCTGTATCGGCTGACGCTGGACGACCTGCTGGCAATGAAGCGCAGGGTCGATGAGCGCGATGGCACCACGCCAGAGACCGTCAAATCCGGCAAGGTCGCCACCAAGTGGGCCGAGAACCTGGTCGAGGCCATCGACCGCAGCCGCCAGACCACGCTGGAGCGCTTCCTGTTCGCCCTGGGGATCCAGCACGTGGGCGAAAGCACGGCCAAGGCGCTGGCGCAGTGGTTCGGCGACCTGGCATTGATCCGCCGCCTGCCGTGGCCGCTGTTCAAGCGCGTACCGGATATCGGCGGTGAAGTGGCGCGCGCGCTCGGGCAATTCTTCGAACAGCCCGGCAACCAGCAAGCCATCGACGACCTGCTGGCTGGTGGTGTGCAGATCGGTGATGCGCACCCACCTTCAGCGGCCCTTCGCACGGCCCTCGACCTGGCCACGCTGTTGGTGGATCTGGAGATTCCCAAGGTCACGCGCATCCGTGCAGATCAACTGGTCTCCGCATTCGCCTCGGCCCAGGCCATTGCCGATGAGGAGCTGCACAACTTCGTCACCGCGGGGCTGCCGAGCGATTCGGCACGCGCGCTGTCGCGCTGGCTGGAGGACGAGGCGCATCTGGCGCTGCTGCTGCGCAGTGGCAGGGCCTTGGATGAGTTGCTTGCGCAGCTGCCGCAAGGCGGCGCCGCACCCGCAGCGGGTCCGTTGCATGGCCAGACCGTGGTGCTGACCGGCTCGCTGGAAACGATGACGCGCGACCAGGCCGGCGAACGCCTGGAAGCATTGGGGGCCAAAGTCTCGGGCAGCGTGTCGAAGAAGACCCGCTTCCTGGTGGCGGGCGAGGAGGCCGGCTCCAAGCTGGCCAAGGCGCAGTCGCTAGGTGTGGAGATCTGGGACGAAGCGCGGCTGCTGGCCTTCCTGGGCGAGCACGGCGCATGAGTACGCGATCGGTGGAGGGGGCAATGATGCCCAGCGCCTCGCGCAACACGCTGGTGCTGCGTGCACGGGTCAACGCCATGCTGCGCAGCTACTTCGCCCAGCACGACGTGCTGGAAGTGGAGACGCCGGTGATGTCCGCGGCGGGCAACACCGAGCCCAACATCGAGAGCTTCACCACACACTTCAGCGGGCATCGCAGTGCGGGCGAGCCGCTGCGCTGGCTGCGCACCTCGCCTGAATACCCGCTCAAGCGCCTGCTCGCCTCGGGCATCGGCGACTGCTACGAGCTGGGGCGGGTGTTTCGCAACGGCGAGGCCGGTGGTCGCCACAACCCCGAGTTCACCATGCTGGAGTGGTACCGCGTGGGCTGGGATCACCGCCGCCTGGCCGGCGAGACCGTGGGGCTGGTGCAGCAGGCACTGGCCCTGGTCGGCCGCAGCGCGTCGGTACACAGCCTGGACTACCGCGACCTGTACCTGGAATCCGTCGGCGTGGACCCCTTCGTCGCCTCGCTGGAGGAACTGCGTGGCGCGCTGGGCGATGTCGCCATCGACGGCGATGGCCTGGACCGCGACGACTGGCTGGATGTGCTGATGACCCATCGCATCCAGCCGGCGTTCGCGCGCGACGCCATCACCATCGTCCATGACTGGCCAGCCTCGCAAGCGGCGCTTGCGAAGATCCGCCAGGACGCGCATCCGGTCGCCGAGCGCTTTGAGCTGTACCTGGGCAGCGTGGAACTGGCCAACGGCTATCACGAGCTGACCGATGCCGCCGAGCAGGCCGCGCGGTTCGCGCACGATCATGAGCGCCGGGCCGCGCGCGGCCTGTCGCAGCCTCCCATCGATGCCGCGCTGTTGGCCGCCTTGCCTGCCATGCCGGCCTGCGCCGGGGTCGCCATGGGCTTGGATCGGTTGCTGATGGCACTGCTGGACACCCGTAGCATCGCCGATGTACTGGCCTTCGATTTCGTCCGCGCCTGACCGGGGATGCACCGCAGCGATGGTGCGTGTCGTCGTAACTCCGTTTGAACGAAGACTGTGTACTCTCGAGCACGCAACAGGCATTAACGGCCTTGTCCGTGGGGGCGATCAGGCATGGTGAAGATGGTGGGCATGGCACTGGCCTCGCTGGTGCTTGCCGGATGCGCCATGGACTGGGGCAAGGGTTACGCGCAGTACAAGGACGATGAACTGGACCGGCCAGTCAAACCGATGCGCTTCCGTTGCGAATCCAACGGAGGCGACCAGCGCTATTGCAGCGTGGATACGCGCGCCGGGATCTCACTGGTCAAGCAGCTCTCGCGCGCGCCATGTCTGGAAGGGCGCAACTGGGGTTACGACCGTTTTGGCGTCTGGGTGACCTACGGCTGTCGGGCCGAATTCCGCACCGGCAAGGCCGATGTGGACAAGGTAGGCCTGCTGCGCGAAAGCCTGGGCGTGGCGCGCTGCGAGTCGGAGGATTTCCAGCGGAAGGAGTGTCCGATCCGGATCGAAGCCGGTGCCAGCGTGCTGAGGCAGCTGTCCGATTCATCTTGCGAGGAAGGCGTCAGCTGGGGCTGGAACCCGGAAGGTCTCTGGGTGGACAAGGGTTGTGGCGCGGAGTTTCGTGTCCGCTGAGCAGGAACAAGTGAAGAGGAACAAGCAACGGGTAAGGGCGAACCTGCGCCCGGAATTTAAGGCCTGCGCTGAGCCACTCACTCCTCACTTCTTTCCACCCGCTCCTCGCTTCATTACCCACTGGTTCCTCTAAAATGGGTTCATGAACGACGCCTTCGATTACGCCCGCTACGACCGTATCCGTCCCCTCCTGTGGACGGGCGACGCCTTGGAACTGCTGGACCAGCGCAGGCTGCCCTTCACCGTGGAGCACCTGAGCTGCCGCACCAGCGACGAGGTTGCCGCAGCCATCCATGCGCTGGCCGTACGCGGTGCCCCGGCTATCGGCATTGCCGCGGCCTGGGGCACGGTGCTGGCCGGGCGCGAAGTGGACGCCGACGATGGTGCGCAGGCCGCGCAGAAGCTGGAACCGGCCCTGCAGCGTCTCAATGCCGCGCGGCCGACCGCGGTCAATCTGGCCTGGGCGCTGGCGCGGATGCGTCGCGTGCTGGTTGCCGCCGGCGCCGACTGGCGCCAGGTGATCGAGCGCGAGGCGCAGGCCATTGCCGAGGAGGACCTGGCTGCCAATCGCCACATGGGCGAGCTGGGCGCTGCACTGATCGGCCAGGAGAGCGGCGTGCTGACCCACTGCAATACCGGCTCGCTGGCCACGGCGGGTTTCGGGACCGCGCTGGGCGTGATCCGCGCGGGCGTGGCGCAAGGGAAAATCCTCAAGGTGTTCGCCGATGAGACCCGGCCCTGGCAGCAGGGCGCGCGCCTGACGGTGTGGGAGCTGCAGCAGGATGGCATCGAGGCCACGCTGATCGCCGATTCGGCCGCCTCGCACCTGATGAAGACCGGTGCGGTGCAGTGGGTCGTGGTGGGCGCCGACCGCATCTGCGCCAATGGCGACACCGCCAACAAGATCGGTACCTACCAGCTAGCCATCGCGGCGCGCCACCACGGCCTGAAATTCATGGTGGTGGCGCCGTCGTCCACGGTGGACATGGACACGGCCGATGGCGATGCCATCGAGATCGAGGAGCGCGACCCCGGCGAACTGTACGGCATCGGTGGGGTGCGCACCGTGGCCGAAGGCATCAAGGCCTGGAATCCAGTGTTCGACGTCACGCCGGGTGCGCTGATCGATGCCATCGTGACCGAGAAGGGCGTGGTCGAACGCCCGGACCTGGTCCGCATGCGGGCGCTGTTCGGCTGAGTTGGCGGGGATCGAAGGGCCTTGCCGCATCGCGCTCGTGTCAAGCGTCGCGTCGGTCGACCGGCGCCGGATGGTAACGCCCGCTTCAGCGCGGTTTCCAACACCGACTAGACCGGACTAAGTGCTTGTTTCTCCGGCGCTTGGGAACCTTTGGACGGTGGTTCTGTGATACCATCCGGCGGTTGAATTCCCGCCTGATTTACCGCGTCCAAGGCCTTGCCTGTGGCGTGTGGGTCAGGTGTTTGTTGCGCACACCAGAACGGATACCGACTGGCTGATCTCGCCAAGGAAATCATTCCCGTCAATCTCGAAGACGAGATGCGGAAAAGCTACCTCGATTACGCCATGAGCGTGATCGTGGGTCGCGCCCTCCCAGACGTTCGCGACGGCCTCAAGCCCGTCCATCGCCGCGTGTTGTTCGCGATGCACGAGCTGGGCGCACACAGCAACAAATCGCACTTCAAGTCCGCCCGTATCGTGGGTGACGTGATCGGTAAGTACCACCCGCACGGCGATCAGTCGGTCTACGACACGCTGGTGCGCATGGCGCAGCCTTTCTCGTTGCGTTACATGCTGGTCGATGGCCAAGGCAACTTCGGTTCGGTCGACGGCGACTCCGCGGCGGCCATGCGTTACACCGAGTCGCGCATGGCGCGGCTCGCGCACGAGATGATGGCCGACATCGACAAGGAAACCGTCGATTTCCAGCCCAATTACGATGAAAAGGAACAGGAGCCGACGGTCATGCCGACCCGGTTCCCGAACTTGCTGGTCAACGGTTCGGCCGGCATTGCGGTCGGCATGGCGACCAACATCCCGCCGCACAACCTGTCGGAAATCATCGATGGCCTGATCGCGCTGATCGACAATCCGCTGATCGACATCGACCAGTTGATGGAACACATCCCGGGTCCGGATTTCCCGACCGCGGGGATCATCAACGGCACCGCCGGCATCATCGCCGGCTACCGCACCGGCCGTGGCCGCGTGCGCATGCGCGCCAAGGCCGATGTGGAAGTCGATGACCGCACCGGTCGCGAAGCCATCATCGTCACCGAGATTCCGTACCAGGTGAACAAGGCGCGGTTGATCGAGAAGATCGCCGAGCTGGTCAAGGAAAAGAAGCTCGAAGGCATCAGCGAGCTGCGCGATGAGTCCGACAAGGACGGCATGCGCATCTACATCGAGATCAAGCGTGGTGAGTCGGCCGAGGTCGTGCTCAACAACCTGTACTCGCAGACGCCGATGGAGTCGGTGTTCGGCATCAACATGGTCGCCCTGGTCGATGGCCGCCCGCAGCTGCTCAACATCAAGCAGATGCTGGAAGCCTTCGTGCGCCACCGCCGCGAAGTGGTGACTCGCCGGACCATCTTCGAACTGCGCAAGGCCCGTGCCCGCGCGCACATCCTCGAAGGCCTGACCGTCGCGTTGGCCAACATCGACGAGATGATCGAACTGATCAAGACGTCGGCCAATCCCAACGAAGCGCGCGAGCGCATGCTGGCCAAGACCTGGCAGCCAGGCCTGGTGGGATCGCTGCTGGCCGCGGCCGGTAGCGAGTCTTCGCGCCCGGAAGACCTGCCCAAGGGCGTGGGCTTCCAGGATGGTCATTACCAGCTGACCGAAACCCAGGCGCAGCAGATCCTGGAAATGCGCCTGCACCGCCTGACCGGGCTGGAGCAGGAAAAGCTCACCGAGGAATACAAGCTGCTGCTGGAGACCATCGCCGGCCTGATCCGCATTCTGGAGAATCCGGATGTGCTGAAAGAGGTCATTCGCGAGGAGCTGTTGAACGTCAAGGCCGAGTTCGGCGATCCACGTCGCAGCGAGATCCGCCAGAGCGAAGAAGACCTGGATATCCTGGACCTGATCGCACCGGAAGACATGGTGGTCACGCTGTCGCATGCGGGCTATGCCAAGCGCCAGCCCGCCAGCAGCTATCGTGCGCAGAAGCGAGGCGGTCGCGGGCGCAATGCGGCCACGACCAAGGACGAGGACTTCATCGACCAGCTGTGGCTGGTCAACACGCACGACACGCTGTTGACGTTCACCAGCAGTGGCCGGGTGTTCTGGCTGCCGGTATACCAGCTGCCGGAAGCCGGGCCGAATGCGCGTGGCCGTCCGATCATCAACTGGATTCCGCTCGAGGCCGGCGAGCGCGTGCAGGCCGTGCTGCCGGTGCGCGAATACGCCGAGGGCCGCTACGTGTTCTTTGCCACGCGCAACGGCACGGTCAAGAAGACCCCGCTGACCGAATTCGCCTTCCGCCTGGCGCGCGGCAAGATCGCGATCAACCTGGATGAAGGGGATGCGCTGGTCGGCGTCGGCCTGACCGATGGCGAGCGCGACGTGCTGCTGTTTGCATCCAACGGCAAGACCGTGCGCTTTGGCGAGGAAAAGGTCCGCTCGATGGGCCGGACCGCCACGGGCGTGCGCGGCATCAAGCTGGTGGCGGGCGAGGACGTGGTCAGCCTGATCGTGGCAGAGCGCGCCGCTGGCGTTGACGACGGCGAGGAGGAGGGGGGCGAGGCGGTCGAAGACATCGCGGCAGACACCACGGAGGCGGCCGAGGATGGCGTGCTGGAAACCACGCAGGACGCCAGCGGTTGCTACATCCTGACCGCCACCGAGAACGGCTATGGCAAGCGCACCCCGCTGGCCGCGTATCCGCGCAAGGGCCGCGGCACGCAGGGCGTGATCGGCATCCAGACCAACGAGCGCAACGGCAAGCTGGTCAGTGCGGTGATGCTGGGCGCCAGTGATGAGGTGCTGTTGATTTCCGATGGCGGCACGCTGGTGCGTACGCGCAGTACGGAGATCTCGCTGGTCGGTCGCAATACGCAGGGCGTGACCCTGATCCGCCTGTCCAAGGGCGAGAAGCTGCAGGCGGTCGAACGCCTGGATGCCTCGCTGGAGGAAGCAGTGGAAGCGGCCGCAGATGAGAGCGATGCCTCTGCGTTGCCTGAGCAGGATGCACCGCCGCAAGCCTGATCCGATCCGCTGTCTTGAACGATCAGCAGGGCTGCCGCGAGGTGGCCCTGCTTTTTTTAGGTCCGGGTTTGGCCAGCGCCGCAACGGTGACTTCCGTCTTATGAGCAGCGGCATGCGCAGCGCACGGGCCTTTATACTGCGCCGCATTCGAAGCGCAGGATGCAGCGATGAGCAATCAGCAGTGGCAGGGCGGGCGTCGAGTGGGCGTGCTCCGGATGGGCATGCTGGTAATGATCACGATGGCCCTGTCGCTGGCGCTGCCGGCCTGCAAGCGCAACCCGGGCGGGCAGCTGCCGGAAGCCAGCGGCGAAGCAGTCACCGCGCGCAAGGACGAGGTCAAGGGCTTTGCGCTGGTCAACGCCTATCCTGACCAGAAAAGCGGATCACTCGCCATCGCGCTGGAGTTCTCACGGCCGCTGGTGGGCTCGCAGGATTTCGATGCACTGGCCGCGGTCGCCGACGACAAGGGCGCGGCCGTCAGTGGCAGCTGGGTGCTGGATGATGACGGCAGGATCCTGCGCTTTCCGTCGGTGGAGGCGGCCAAGGATTACCGCGTTACGGTGAAGGCGGGGCTGCTGGCAGCCGATGGCAGCAAGTTGGCCAAGGCCATCGACCAGGCCGTGCATACCGGCGAGCTAGCGCCGGCCGTGGGGTTTGCCTCGCAGGGCAGCGTGCTGCCGTCCAAGGAGAGCCGCGGCCTGCCGGTGGTGTCGGTCAACGTGCCGGAAGTGGACGTGGAATTCCTGCGGGTTGGCGAGAAGCACTTGCCGCGCTTCTTCGCCCAGTACCAGCGTGGCGGCCGCCGCGGCGCATGGGACCTGGACCGCGATTACAACGACAACACGCCCTTGGGCCAGCTGGCCGAATCGGTCTATGTGAATCGCTTCGTCCTCGGCGGCAAGCCCAACGCGCGGTCGCTGACCTACCTGCCGACGCAGGACATCAAGGAGCTGCAGGCGCCAGGCCTGTATTTCGCGGTGATGAAGCGCACCGGGCGTTTCAGCGATGACATGGAGACCGCCTTCTTCTCCGTCAGCGACATCGGCCTGCATACCCGCGCCTACAAGGACACCCTGTTCGTGCACACCGCGTCGCTAGCCGATGGCACGGCGATGAAGAGCGTGGAGCTGCGCGTGCTGGGTGCCGACGGCGAGACCGTGCTGAAGGGCCAGACCGATACCAACGGCAATGCCGTCCTGAAGTACACGCTCGATGCCGGCCAGGTGCTGGTGGCGCGTCGCGAAGGCGACATCAGCCTGCTGCCGTTCAACCAGCCGGCGCTGGACCTGTCCGAGTTCGCCGTGGCCGGGCGTGAGCAGGCCTGGTTCGACGTGTTCGCCTGGTCCGGCCGAGACCTGTATCGTCCTGGCGAGACCGTGCGCGTGCAGGCCTTGCTGCGCGATTTCGACGGCAAGCCGGTGCCTGCGGGCAAGACCGGCAAGCAGCCGGTGTTCCTGCGGCTCAAGCAGCCTGATGGCAAGGTCTATCGCGAGACGCGCCTGCAGCCGGGCGAGCAGGGCTTTTTCACTTTCGAGCAGGCCATCCCGGTCGAGGCGCCGACGGGGCGCTGGCAGGTGGAATTCCGCACCGATCCCAACAGCCGCGATGCGGTGCAGGGCATGACCCTGCGGATTGAAGAGTTCCTGCCCGAGCGCATGAAGCTGGCACTGGACAGCGCCGATGCAGTGATCAAGCCGGACGCCCCACTGCGCCTGCAGGCGCAGGCCGATTATCTCTACGGGGCGCCAGCGGAGGGCAACCGCTTCACCGCGCGCCTGGCGGTATCGGTGGAGCAGCATCCGCTGGACAATCTGCCCGGCTGGTTCTTTGGCGACCCGACGCTGGAGTTGCCGAAGGAAGCACGCGACGTGGTCGATGCCACCTTCGACGCCAAGGGCCACTACGCCGAGGACCTGTCGCTGCCGGCTGAGGCCAAGCCGATCAGCCCGATCGCGGCCATTGTCTCCGGCAGCGTTTACGAAACGGGTGGGCGCACGGTGACGCGCACGCTCAAGCGCGTGCTGTGGCCAGCGCCGGTACTGACCGGGATACGCCCGCTGTTCGATGACGGCGAGGGTTCCGACGCCAACGCCAATGCCGGCTTCGAGCTGCAGCGCTATGACGCCGCCGGCAAGGCACAGGGGGGCAAGGGCCTGAAGGTGACCCTGGTGCGCGAGCGCCGCGACTATCACTGGCGTTTCGATGACGACGGCGGCTGGGATTACGAGTTCACCCGTCGCTTCGAGAACGTGGAAACCCGCACGGTCGACGTGACCGGCGGCGCGGCGCGGATCGATTTCCCGGTGGAGTGGGGCGAGTACCGCCTGGACGTGTTCGACCCGGCCACCGGGCTGACCACACGCTACCCGTTCCGCGCCGGCTG
>JBEVNH010000149.1:0-13259 GCA_040508175.1 Pseudoxanthomonas sp. | reverse complement strand
CTGACCCGGAACAGCAGCCCGGCATCGGCGCACCAGGCCGGCGCGGCGATGGCCAAGGCCAGCACGGCAACGGACAGCAAGCGACCGCAGCCGCGAAGCATCTGGATCATGTCGGCAACACGCGTCCCGTCTGGAAGTGGCCGGCCGGGCCGGCAGGCGGGACCGGCCCGCCTGTGCGGTGCATCGCGCGGGGCGACGCACCGGCCATCATGCGCCGTGCCGTGGGGCCCGGCGCCACTGCACCATGGTCGAACAGCGATGCGGCATCAGAACCGATAGCGCAGGCCCAGCAGCACCTGACGACCGGTCTCGCTGTACTGCAACGGCAGCTGCGAGCCCGAACCAACCCACTCATCGGACGGTTCGTTGGTCAGGTTGATGCCTTCGACGCTGACTTCCAGCTTGTCGTCGATGCGCCAGCTCACCGAGGCATCCACCGTATTGACCGCGCTCATGCCATGCACGTCGAAACCGGTCTCGGTGGCAGGCACCTGGGTGAGGTAGTTGTCGCGATGGGTGTAGGACACGCGCGCGCTCAGCTGCTCGCCTTCGTAGTACAGCGTGCCGTTGTAGGCGTTCTTGGACAGACCGGTCAGATCGGTCTTGAGCGAGGACACGCCCGTGGTGGTGAGGTACTGGATCTTCGAATCAACGTAGGTGTAGTTCAACTGCACGCCGATGTTGCTCCACTTGCCCGGCAGGAACGTAAACGGCTGGGTGTAGTTGAACTCGGCACCGGTCAGTTCGCCGCCGGGCGTGTTGAGCGGCACGCTGAAGGTGAAGTCGTCGTTGGGGCCTGCGCCGGTGCCGTCCAGCAGACTCAGCGGCAGGCCACTGGAGGCGTACGGCGCCACGGTGCGCGCGGTCTGCACGAAGCTTTCGATGTCCTTGTAGAACATCGCCAGTCCGAGCATCGCGCCTTCCTGGAAGTACCACTCGAAGCCCAGGTCGGCGGTCTTGGCGCGGATCGGGTCGAGGTTGGGGTTGCCGCCGCTGACCGTGCGCGCGCCGCCGGCGACGTTCACCGTCACACCCGGGGTCAGGCTGCCCAGGCCGGGGCGTGACATGACCTTGGCCGCGCCGAAGCGGATCAGGAAGTCCGGCGTGATCTCCGCCACCAGGTTGAGCGAGGGCAGGGTGTCGTCGTACTTGCGCTCGACGGTGGTCTGCACGGGCGTGCCACTGACGGTGGCGTAGCCGGTGGCCTGCTGCTTGGTCTCGACATAACGCACGCCGATGTTGCCGGAGATCGGCACGCTGCCGACGTCGAAGCCGAAGTCACCCATCAACCACACGCCGTTCTGCTTCTCTTCCACGCTGCGGGTATTCACTGCGCGCTCTGCCAGCGTGAACGTGCCGCTGTTGCTGTAGATGTCCAGCGCATTGGCAATCGCGTTGAGATCCGGGACCACCCAGGTCCCCGGCGATCCGGAGATGCCGCCCAGGCTGGTGAGCTGGGTGAAGTCGGCGGGAACGCGGGTGGTGCCATCTGCAAAGGTCGGCACGGCCACTTCGGAGGCGCGACGCAGCTCCTTGGTGCTGAACGTGTATTCCTTGGCCAGCACGCCGCCCTTGAGGCTGAAGGACGGACCAAAGTTCCAGTCGAAATTCAGGCTGCCGGTATCGAAGGTGTTGTCCACGTACTGAGGACGCAGACGGACTTCGGCCAGGGTCCAGCCGTTGGGGTTGGTCGGATCCACGCCGTAGTTGAAGACCGGGAACCGGCTGTTGCCACGGTAGTCGTAGCTGTAGCCGTCCACGTTGAGCTTGTCCATGATGATCGTGGTCTGGATCGGGTTCTCATGCTCCGAGCGCGAGGTGCCGATCTGGCCGTCGATTTTGAATGCGTCGCTAAAGCGATGTTCGCCGTTGAGCGTGAGCTGCTTGAAGACGGTATTCCATTCGTCATAGCGGCTTTCCGAGCGCACGTCGACGTTGTCGAACTGACCATACAGCAGCGCACCGGAGGCCGGATCGACGTAGCCATCGTTGACGATCATCTCCGGCTTGCCGTTCTGTGAGCGGCCACGGCTGAAGCTGATGGCTTCGATGTACTTTTCCGCACGCTTGGCATCGATCTTGGCGTACAGGCCGTCCAGCGAGAATTCAGTCGAGTCGCTCGGCGCCCACTGCAGCGAGCCGGTCACGCCCAGGCGCTCCTGCTCATGCTGCATCTGCGTGTAGCGCGGGAAGCGCGGGGTGAACACGTCCGCGCGGTTGGCGTCGGCGAACGGCGACGCCGGATTGAATCCGTTGTTGGCCGGGCCATTGGCCCAGCGGCCACTGTTGCTGCCCTCCTCTAGCACTTCGCGCTCGGTATAGGCCACGGACAGCAAGGCGCCGAAAGTGCCATCGGCCCACTTGTTGGCCACCAGCGCGGCCAGTCGCGGATTGGCCTTCTGCGCCATGTCGTTGTAGGCGACCTGGCCACTGGCGGCAAAGGTGAACTTGTCGTAGTCGAACGGCCGGGCCGTGCGCAGGTCCACGGTGGCGCCCAGCGAGCCCTCCTCCACGTCGGCCGAGGCGGTCTTGCGCACCACCAGCTGGGTGAACAGATCCGAGGCGAACACGTTGAAGTCAAACCCGCGGCTGCGGTTGGAGCCGCCACCCTGGTCGGAACCGCCGACCGTGGTCAGTGCTTCCATCCCGTTGATGCGCACGCGGGTGAAATCCGGACCCAGGCCGCGCACGGAAATGTTGCGGCCCTCGCCGGCGTCGCGGGTGATCACCACGCCCGGGATGCGCTGCAGCGACTCGGCCAGGTTGAGGTCGGGGAAGTTGGCAATGTCCTCAGCGACGATGGCATCCACCATGCCCTTCTCGGAGCGCTTGATGTCCATGGCCTTCTCCACGCTAGCCCGGTAACCGGTCACGGTGACCGTATCCAGGTCGGTCGCGCCGGAAGCCTGGGTCCCGGCCTCCCCTACCGGAACGTCCTGCGTGGGGGTGGTGTCCTGGGCCCAGGCGGGCATGGTCACGAGTGCCAGCGCGATCGAAGCGGCCAGCAAGGTAACCGGTGTCTTTTTTTGCTGTGTGCGGAAATGCATGTGATCCCCTCCCAGGGCGACATGAATCGCGGTGTGGTCAGCCGACGGCCCCCAAGATGACACCGCTGGTCAAAAACGGTAACAGCTGCTTACAGGGCAGGCATCTTGCATCGCAGCAGCCTACTTTCGCGCTGCTGCTTTGGTCGTAGGCTTCCACGCAGGCTGCGGACCACCCGGCACTGGACCGCTCCGCTGCCGATCGCAATAATGCATATGACACCGATGGTCATTTCGAGCCATCCCAGGAGGACGCATGCAGCACCGGTCGCGATTCGTGTGTTTTGGGGAACTGTTGCTGCGGCTTGGCGCCCCCGGCAGGCAACCCCTGCTGCAATCGCCCCTGCTGGAGGTCCACGTCGGCGGCGCCGAGGCCAATGTGGCCGTCTCACTCGCGCATTTCGGTCACCAGGCGCTGCTGGCCAGCCGCGTGGCCGACAACCCGCTGGGCGAGGCGGCAGTAGGCGAACTCAGGCGGCATGGCGTGGACACCTCGGCGATTGATCGAGGCGAGGGCCGCATGGGTCTGTACTTTCTGACCACCGGTGCGATGCAGCGCGCCAGCCAGGTTACCTACGATCGTGCCGACTCCACGTTCGCCACCACCCCGGCAGATCACTTCGATTGGCCTCGGCTGCTCGAGGGTGCCGACTGGTTGCACCTGTCGGGCATCACCCCGGCGCTGGGCTCAGACAGTGCGGCGGCGGCGCTCGCCGCGGCCCGACAGGCACGCAGGCAAGGCACCAAAGTCAGCTTTGACGGCAACTATCGTCCGCAGCTGTGGCAGCGCTGGCAGGGCGATGCCGCAGGGGTCCTGCGCGACCTGTTCGCTCTGGCCGACATCCTGTTCGTCGATCACCGCGACCTGGCCGTGGTGCTGGGGCAGGAGGTCCCCGCCCAGGCGGATGCCTTCGCGCACGCGCAGGCCACGGCCTCGCTGGCCTTCTCTGCCTTTCCGCAGCTGCAATGGATTGCCTGCACGCACCGTCAAGCCAAAGCCAGTGATCACCACCTGCTGTCGGCCAGCATCTGCACCCGCCAGGACGCCGCTTTCGCGCCGGCGATGGAGCTGTCAGGCGTGGTGGACCGCATCGGCGGCGGCGATGCCTTCGCGGCCGGCATCCTGCATGGCCTGAGTCAGGCTTGGCCCTTGCAGCAAATCGCGCGCTTTGGACTGGCCGCCGGTTGCCTCAAGCATTCCTGGCCCGGCGATTTCAGCCACTCCAGCGAAGCCGATGTACAGCGGCTGGTGCAGGGCGCCTCCATGGACGTGAGCCGCTAACGAACGCGGCGTGACCGTTCTGGGACGCAGGGTATCGAGGTGATCGGCAAGGCACGCAACAGGCGCGCGTTGTGGCGCCAGTGCGACGTCGCGTCGCTGCAGGCGCTCACGCACCCGCATCGCACAGGGCACTGGCTGGGCACGGCAGGCGTGAGCCCCGTGATGAGCCCGAGCCCGATGCGGATGACCTGGCTGGACCGCCGCGGACGGCGCTGACAGACGGGCCGCTACCGGCATGAGGACCTGCGGGAGGATGACCCGCGCTTGCACCTTGGTCGATGCAGCCGAGGGCATGATCCATCTCGCCATGTTGGGCGCAGATCCTCCGCTTGGACCTCGCCGCGGCTACACGCCCAGGTACAGGTCCGCGCTGTTCTTGACCTCTTCCATCACCGCGTAGGTGCGCGCCTCGCGCACGCCGGGCAGTTTCCACAGCACCTTGCCGGCCAGCTCGCGGTAGTCGGCCATGTCGGCGGCGCGCAGCTTGATCAGGTAGTCGAAGCCACCGGCCACCAGGTGGCATTCCATGACCTCGGGCTGGTCTTTGATGGCCGCCTGGAACTGCTCGAGGATGTTGTGGGTGGTGCGGTCCAGCAGGATCTCCACGAACACCAGCATGCCCACGCCGAGCTTCTGCGGATTGAGCCGCGCACGGTAGCCGATGATGTAGTCCTCGGCGGTCAGCCGGCGCACGCGCTCCAGCGTGGCCGTGGGGGACAGGTGCACCGCCTCGGCCAGCTTCAGATTGGTGATGCGACCGTCCTGCTGCAGCAGGGCGAGGATTCTGCGGTCGGTGCGATCAAGCGCGGCGGGAAATTTGCTCATGCGTGCTCCAGGCCCCTCGCTACCGAATTTAATGCGGCGAGGTCCGGATGAGAATGCCACATTCTCAGCCCTTTCCGTTCCAGGTGGTGATTTATGCGGCTCCCCCTCCCCTATCGCCCGGAACATGACGTCATGGCCGGCCTGCTGCAGCACCTGAGCGACCTGGACTGGGCGCTGGCCAGCCGCGACGCCATCGGCTGGATCGAGCAGGTCCGCGCCAGCAAGCCGTCCTCCTTCGCCATGGAAACGCTGCTGCGCGAGTACCCGCTGTCCAGCGCCGAGGGCCTGGCCCTGATGCGCCTGGCCGAGGCGCTGCTGCGCGTGCCCGATGCCGAGACCGCCATGATGCTCACCGCCGACCAGCTGGGCCGGGCGGATTTCTCCGGCGCCTCGCAGTCGTGGCTGGCCACGCTGTCCAGCCAGGCCATCGGCCTGTCCAAGAAGATGCTGGGCGAGGACGGCCAGAAGGCCGGCTTCTTCGCCAAGATGGGCGCCAAGGCGATCGTGGCAGCCACCGTGCGCGCGGTGCAGCTGATGGGCAAGCAGTTCGTCATGGGCGAGACCCTGGACGAGGCGATGGACGACGCCCGCAAGCAGCGCAAGGCGCGCAAGGGCCTGCGCTTCTCCTACGACATGCTGGGCGAAGGCGCGCGCACCGATGCCGACGCGCTGGAGTACATGCACAAGTACCACGCCGCCATCTCCGCCCTGACCAAGGGCCGCGAGCGCGGCGTGCCGGTGGAACAGGCCGACGGCATTTCCATCAAGCTCTCGGCCATCGACGCGCGCTACGAAGCCGTGCAGGGCGCGCATGTGTTTCAGGTGCTGGTGCCGCGCGTGGTCGAGCTGGCGCTGGCCGCGGCCAAGGCCGATCTCAACCTGACCATCGACGCCGAAGAGAGCGAGCGCCTGGAGCTGTCGCTGGAGGTGTTCGAAAAGGTGGCCACGCAGGTCGCCGCACAGCACCCGCAGTGGAATGGGTTTGGCCTGGCGGTGCAGGCGTACCAGACGCGTGCCCTGCACACCATCGAGGAAGTCACCCGCATCGCCCGCAAGCTCGGCGTGCGTTTCATGGTGCGCCTGGTCAAGGGCGCGTACTGGGATTACGAGATCAAGCGCGCGCAGGAGCTGGGCCTGGCCGCGTTCCCGGTGTTCACCCACAAGCACCACACCGACGTGGCCTACCTGGCCTGCGCCAAGGCGATGCTAGCGGTGCCCGACGCGATCTATCCGCAGATCGCCGGCCACAACGCCGGCACGATTGCCGCCATCCTGCACATGGCGCGCCAGGCCGGCGTGCCGTTCGAGCTGCAGCGCCTGCACGGCATGGGCGAGGCGGTCTACCAGCAGATCTACGCGCAGTACCCGGACGTGGGCCTGCGCGTGTACGCGCCGGTCGGTCCGCACAAGGACCTGCTGGCCTATCTGGTGCGGCGCCTGCTGGAGAACGGCGCCAACTCGTCCTTCGTCCACCAGCTGTCCGATGCCAGCCTGCCCGCCACCGCGCTGGTGGCCTCGCCGCTGCGGCTGGAGCAGCGCAGCGGCGTGACCCTGCCGCTGGACATTCTGCCCACGCGGCGCAATACCGCCGGCACCGACGTGACCTGTCAGGCGCTGTCCGACGCGCTGCTGGCGCCGTACGCAAGCACGCCAGTCCCCGCGCCGGCCGATACGCCGCTGGCGCAGATCGACACGCTGGTGCTGACGTTGGCCAAGGGCCAGAAAGCCTGGAACGCCACCCCGGTCGAGCAGCGCGCCGCGGCGCTGGAAAAGGCGGCCGATGTGCTGGAACGCGACCTGGCGCAGTGGTGCGCGCGCATCGTGCGCGAAGGCCACCGCACCTGGGGCGATGCCGTCTCCGAAGTGCGCGAGGCGGCCGACTTCTGCCGCTACTACGCGCAGCAGGCGCGCACGCTGATGGCACCGCAGCTGCTGCCGGGCGTCACCGGTGAGCGCAACACCTATTCGCTGGCCGGGCGCGGCGTGTGGGCCTGCATCTCGCCGTGGAACTTCCCGCTGGCGATTTTCGCCGGCCAGGTGGTCGCCGCATTGGTCACCGGCAATGCCGTGGCCGCCAAACCGGCCGAACAGACCCCGGGCATCGGCGCGGCCATGATCGCGCTGCTGCACGACTGCGGCGTGCCGGCCGATGCGCTGGTCGGCGTGTACGGCGCCGGCGAGACCGGTGCGGCGCTGGTGGCGCACCCGAAGATCGCCGGCGTGGTGTTCACCGGATCGACGGCGGTGGCCAAGTCGATCTCGCGCACGCTGGCCGGCAAGGACGGTCCAATCGTGCCACTGATCGCCGAGACCGGCGGACTCAACGCCATGATCGTCGACTCCACCGCACTGCCCGAGCAGGTGGTCGATGCGGTGGTGCAGAGCACCTTCCGCAGCGCCGGCCAGCGCTGTTCGGCACTGCGCGTGCTGTGCGTGCAGGACGACATCGCCGACGGCGTGATCAGGATGCTGTCCGGCGCGCTGTCACTGCTCAACGTTGGCGCGCCGAACCAGCTCTCCAGCGACCTTGGCCCGGTGATCGATGCCGAAGCCCACGACAAGCTGCAGGCGCAGATCGACGCGCTGTCCGCACGCGGCAAGCTGATCGCGCGTGCACCGCTGTCCGCCGACGCGCCAGCCAACAGCATCGCGCCGGTGGCGTTCGAGATCAGTTCGCTGGAGCAGGCACGTGAGGAGATCTTCGGGCCGGTGCTGCAGGTGCTGCGCTGGAAGGGCGAAGTCGAGACGCTGGTCGAGCAGATCAACGCGCTGGGTTACGGCCTGACGTTGGGCGTGCAGACCCGCATCGACACCCGTGCACAGGCCATCGCCGCGCAGGCCGAGGTCGGCAATGTCTACGTCAACCGCAACATGATCGGTGCGGTGGTCGGCGTGCAGCCCTTCGGCGGCGAAGGCCTGTCCGGCACCGGCCCCAAGGCGGGCGGCCCGAACTACCTGCCGCGCTTCTGCGCCGAGTACTGCGTGACGGTCAACACCACCGCCGCCGGCGGCGACGTGGACCTGCTGATGTCCATGCACTGATCGCCGTCATCGCGACGCCGCCTCGCGGCGTCATACACGGGGCACGCGTCGGCAACGACGCGTGCCCTTTTTGTGTGGATCAGCGCGGTGGCTGACGCACCGTGGCGCCGGCCTGGCAACGCGATGAGAAACTCGCGGTGGCGCCACCCGCGCCGGCCCCGCCGCCATTGCCATCGCCCAGCACCCACTGATTGACCAGCGGATACTGCGCGCTACCCAGCGCCGAGGCGGCAATCGCCGTGCGCCGCACGTGAAAGCCTGCACCCAGCGGCGTGCGATAGACCTGGATGCGGGCCAGCCCGCCGCGCCCGGTCGGCAGGTTCACCGCGTAGGCGGCGAAGTTGTCCGTGCTCAGCACGTCCTGCGCGCCTGGCTTGATGGCCGTGGCGTTGTTGAACGCGTGGAAGCCGATCGGCAACAAGACCCGAAGCTGCGTGCCGTCGTTGTAGCTGGCCACCAGCGTGTAGTCGCAGCCGTTGTAAACGCAGTAGTAGTCGTCCCAGCCGCCGGGATTGGTGGTCTGCATCAGGTCCAGATCGGCCTGCACCGTGGGATCGAAATGCCGCGGCAGGTTGCCGGTCCAGGTGGGCGTCACGTACGTCCTGCTCGCGGTCGGCGCCAAGTCGAAGTGCGAGAGCGAACCGACCACGGTCTGCACCGACTGGTTCAACTGCACGACATCGGTGCCGTACTGCGCACGCTGGCGCGCGTCGGGCTGCTCGAACGCAGCCGTCTCCAGATTCCACGTCTTGTAGCCGCCGGCGTAGCTGGCATCGGGGATCAGCTTGCCCAGCAGCCACTCCTGCATCATCGCGGCCTGGTAATCGGAGAAGTTGGTCCAGCGATACCTGGACATGTCGCGGTCGTCATCGCCGCCGGACATCGGCGTGCGCGCATAGCACACGCCGTCGACGGTACGCCCATCGCAGGACTTGCCCGGCAGTTGCCGCGTGCTCAGCAGCTCGTTGCGCACGCTGTCGTAGCCCCAGGTCGAGCCGCTCTTGGTGCCAAACGGATACGGGTAGTCGCCACTGTCGTAGGCGCTGTCCGCGTGCGGCAGGCTGTAGCCGTGGCCCATTTCATGGTTGAAGATCGCCGAGTACACCACCTCGGGTCGATAGTCGCCCCCGGACACCGACGCGCCGCCACCGACATAGCCCAATCCGCCACCGGTGGACGCGGCCACCTGGGTGCCGTTGGCGATCGCCTGGATGTAGCCGTAAAACCCCGCGCCCAGCGCATCGTCGCGATTGGCCGCCGCACCGTGCAGGTCTCCCACCAGGCCCAGCATGCGGGCGTTGGTGTCGGCCTGCACTGACTGGTACTCGGCCCAGGTGTTGTAGGACATCGCCGGATAGCAGTACTGCGCGTCGTTGCGCGCCGGCATGGTGACGACGTTCATCGTCACCGGTGCGGCGATGGCCTGCTCGAACGCAGCCACCGGCAGCTTCTCGCGATATTCCACGTCCAGCGGATAGCTGGCGGTGTTGAAGCTGGAGAGGCGGTAGTCGCGCACCACTGAATTCGCATGGGTTGCCCCAAACAGGTAGATCGGCGCGGTGTAGAGCTTCAACGCGCTGGCCGGCGCCACCGTCAGCGGCACGTTGATCGGCGTGGAGGTGAATCCATCGCTGCTCAGCTCCAGGGCGACGCCGATCTGGATCCATTCGCTTGGCATCAGCGTGCTGTACTTCAGCGTGGAGTACGAGCTACGCCCGCCGTCGGTCGGCGGCAGCTGCGCCGGCGTGGACAGCGTGACCGGACCGAGCGTGCGGCCGTCGGCCAGCCTGGCCCGCACCTGGACCGCGGCAATGGTGGTCAGCGGCGTGACCATCAGCAGCGCGGCGCGGTCGGCCGTCAGCCGCAGATGCCGCGTGCGGTTGTTGCTGGCGTCGTTGCGTGACTGCAGGGCCAACCCGGTTGCCGGCATCACGTGGGTCTGCGCGACCTCGAGCTGACTGATCTGCAGCGGATTGCCGGGCGGCGTGACCGGCGGCGTCGTGGTGGGCGGCGGTACGTCGGGACGTCCCACTGGCGCATCGCCACCTCCCCCACCCCCGCATGCTGCCAACGCCAACACGCCGCTGCACAACAGCGCCACGCGCGCCGACGACCAAACACGCTCGAACGACTTCCGCATCCCCAGCTCCTTCCGCATGATCCATTGCCGGCTCCGAAGAACCGAAGAAGCGGCGAAGGATAGCAGCGGCCTTGTCCCCACGTTTCCACTTGAACTGCTGCGACGCAACAGCGACGAAGGCCATCAACCTTCCTGCAGATGCGCCTCCTCCGACAGCAGGCGCAGCCGTGCCTTGCCGACGCGGCGGCGCTCCAGGTTGAGCACTTCAGCCTCCACGCCCGCCAAGCTGATGATGTCGCTCGCCTGCGGCAGCCGGTCCAGCGTATGCAGGAAAAGCCCCGACAGGGTCTGGTAACTGCTCGACCGCGGCAGGCGCACGCCCGTGTCGCGCTCGATCTCGTCCAGGCTCATCGCGCCATCGACCTGCCAGCTGCCGTCATCAAGACGCTGCGCACCGAAGTCCTCGTCCTGCGTATCGACCAGGTCGCCGGCAATGGCTGCCAACAGGTCGTTGGCCGTCACCAGGCCCTCGATGCCACCGTACTCGTCCACGATCACCGCCAGCGGAATGGGATGCTCCCGGACGCGCTCCAGTGCGTGCAGCGCCGTGGTGGTCTCGGGCAGGATCAACGGCTCGCGTGCGGCGCCGACCAGGTCCAGCGGCTTGCCGGCCAGCACGCTGGCCAGCAGGTCGCGGCTCTGCACCACGCCCTGCAGGTTGTCCAACGCGCCGTCGCACACCAGCATGCGCGTGTGCGGTGAGGCGATCAGCCGCTCGCGCACCGAGGCCTCATCACGATGGGAATCGAGCCAATCCAGATCGCCGCGCACGGTCATCAATGAGGTCACGGACCGGTCGGCCAGGGTCAGTACGCTGCGGATCATGTGTTGTTCGGCGGGCTCCAGCTGCTCGCCTTCAGGCGACTCGGGAGCACCTTCGCGATGCTGCTGGTCCTGGCCGGAACGCGTCCCCAGCAGGCGCAGCACGGCATCGGCGGTGCGCTGTCGGAACGGGACCTGGCGCGCATGGCGCTCGCGGTTGAAGCGGGACCACTGGTTGAACGCTTCGATCAGGATCGAGAAGGCGATCGCCGCGTACAGATAAGCCTTGGGAATCTTGAAGCCCAGGCCTTCGGCCAGCAGGCTGAAGCCGATCATCAGCAGGAAGCCCAGGCACAGGATCACCACCGTCGGGTGTCGGTTGACGAAGCTGGTCAACGGCTTGCTGGCCAGCATCATCACCGCCATGGCAATGATCACCGCGGCGAACATCACGCCCAGGTGCTCGACCATGCCCACCGCGGTAATCACCGAATCCAACGAGAACACCGCATCGAGCACCACGATCTGCACGACCGTCATGGCGAAGCTCACGCGCGGCTTGGTGCCGTCGTCGTGTTCCTCGGCGCCTTCCTGCTGTTCAAGGCGACCATGGAGCTGCACGAGCGCCTGGAACCGGCCGATGCGCACGACGGCCCCGCCAAGGCGTTTGCCAGCTTCGGCCTGGTGATTACCCAGATCGTGGTGCTCGATGCGGTGTTCTCGCTGGACTCGGTGATTACCGCCGTCGGCATGATCGACCACCTGGGCGTGATGTACGCCGCGGTGATCATCGCCATGGCGGTGATGATGCTGGCCAGCAAGCCGCTGACCCGCTTCGTGGGCAAGCACCCGACGGTGGTGATCCTGTGCCTGGGCTTCCTGCTGATGATCGGCTTCAGCCTGCTGGCCGAAGGCATGGGCTTCAAGATTCCCAAGGGCTATCTGTACGCGGCGATCGCCTTCTCGATCCTGATCGAGGCGTTCAACCAGTGGTCGCGCTTCAACCGTGAGCGCCATGCCAGGCAGAAGCCGTTCCGTGAGCGCACCGCCGAGGCGGTGATGCGCCTGCTGGGCGCCCGCACGGGCGCGCAGGAGGGCTACGACGATCCGGAGCAGCCGCGGGGCGACACCGAAACCCTGCACCAGTCCGAGCACGACATGATCCGCAGCGTGCTGACCCTGGCCGAGCGCACGGTGTCCACCGTGATGACCGTGCGCGCGGACCTGGACTGGGTTGACGCCAACCGCACCCCGGAATCGACCGTGCAGAAGCTCATCGAATCGCCGCACACGCGCCTGCTGGTCTGCGATGGCGAGCTGGACAGCCTGCACGGGGTGGTCCAGAGCCGCGACCTGCTGGCCCGCGTGCTGCGCGGGCAGGCGCTGGACCTGGTCAGCGCCGCGCGTGAGCCGCTGATCCTGCATGAAAGCACCACCGCGCTGCGCGCGCTGGAACAGATCCGCGAACACGCGATCCCCCTGGCGGTGATCGTGGACGAATACGGCGGCATCGAAGGCCTGGTCACGGCCAACGATCTGCTGGCCGCGATCGCCGGTGATCTGGCCGACACCCAGGACGCCGACTACGGCGTGGAGACGATCGAGGACGGCACCTGGATCATCGATGGCTCGATGAGCATGGACGAGATCGAGCGCGCCACCGGAGTATCCCTGCCGCGCTCGGCGCATTACCAGACCTTGTCAGGCCTGTTCCTCAACGCGCTGGACCGGCTGCCCGCCGCCGGTGACACCTTGACCCTGGAAACGATCAGCGCCGAGGTGATCTCGCTGGAACGCCGCCGTGTCGGCAAGGCCCGCGTCAGCCGACGCCAGGAAGGCACGACGCCCAATGCCTGACCCCGCGTGGCCGTGCTGCGGCGCAGGAGGGAACTTGCGCGCGCTGCAGGCACCATGACGCGCCTCGCCCAGCCAGTGCCGTGCCATGCCTGCTTCGCTTCCGCTTCGCCTCGCCCTGACCTGCGCGCTGCTGGCCGGCAGCGGCCCGGGATTGGCGCAACGCGCACCCGGCACGCGCACCTGGGCCAATCCGGTCGATCTGGACTACCGCTACAACTTCGAGCAGCACAACGAAGGGGTCAGCTTCCGCACCGGCGCCGATCCGGTGATCGTCCGCCACGGCGATGCCTACTACCTGTTCCTGACC
>JBEVNH010000122.1:0-9012 GCA_040508175.1 Pseudoxanthomonas sp. | reverse complement strand
TAGGTCTGCAGCGTGCCGAACAGGTCGGTCAGCGCCACGCCTTGGGTCTTGGCCTTCTCACGGTCCACCTGTGCATCCAGCTGCGGCACGTTGCCCTGGTAGGTGCTGATCGGGAAGGACATGCCAGGCGTCTGCGAGATCGCCCCGGAGAACGCCGTGGTGGCGTTCTGCAGTTCGCCATAGCCCAGGCCCGCGCGGTCCTGGATATACAGCGAATAGCCCGCGCCCTGGCCGAGGCCGAGGATCGGCGGCGGCATGATCGAGAACGCGAAGCCCTGCTGGATCTGGGCGATGCGTGCGTTGATCTCGCCGTTGATCTCCGCGGCCGTGCGGCTGCGTTCGGCGAACGGCTTGAGGGTGATGAACACCGTGCCGGTGTTGGGCGTGTTGGTGAACTGCAGCGGGTTCAGACCCGGGAAGGCAATGGCGCTGTCCACGCCCGGCGTCTGCAAGGCAATGGTGGTCATCTTGGCGATGACTTCATCGGTGCGCGCCAGCGAGGCGCCTTCCGGCAGCTTCACGCCACCGATCAGGTACAGCTTGTCCTGCTCGGGAATGAAGCCACCCGGCACTACCTTGAACATCAGCCCGGTGCCCACCAGCAGTACCGCGTACACCGCAAACACCGCGCCGCGCTTGCCCAGGATCCTGGAAATAGACCCCTGGTACTTATGCGAGCTGGTGTTGAAGAAGCGATTGAACGGGCGGAACAGCCAGCCGAACATCCGGTCGATAATGCGCGTCGGGCGATCCTTGGCGGCGCCGTGCGGCTTGAGCAGCATGGCGGCCAGGGCCGGCGACAGGGTCAGCGAGTTGATCGCCGAGATCACCGTGGAGATGGCAATCGTCGTGGCGAACTGCTTGTAGAACTGGCCGGTCACGCCGGACAGGAAGGCCATCGGTACGAACACCGCGCACAGCACCAGCGCAATGGCGATGATGGGCCCGGACACTTCACGCATCGCCTGGTGGGCCGCCGCCAGCGGCGACAGGCCTTCCTCGATGTTGCGCTCGACGTTCTCCACCACCACGATCGCGTCGTCCACCACGATGCCGATGGCCAGCACCAGACCGAACAGGCTCAGCGTGTTGATCGAAAATCCCAGCAGGTACAGCGCGGCAAACGTGCCTACCACCGACACCGGCACCGCCAGCAACGGGATGATGGACGCGCGCCAGGTCTGCAGGAACAGGATCACCACGAAGACCACCAGCAGGATGGCTTCCAGCAGCGTCTGCACCACCGACTTGATGGAGTCACGCACGAACACGGTCGGGTCGTAGGGCGCCTCCCAGGCCATGCCCTGCGGGAACCGATCGGCCACTTCGGCCATTTTGTCGCGCACCGCGTCGGACAGCTCGATGGCGTTGGCACCCGGCGACTGGAATACACCGATACCCACGGCCGCCTTGCCGTTCAACTGCGAACGCAGCGTGTAGTCGCCCGCACCCAGCTCCAGCCGGGCGACATCGCGCAGGTGCACGATCTCGCCGGCGCCGCCGGCCTTGAGCACGATGCCGCCGAACTGCTCTTCGGTCTGCAGGCGGCCCTGCGCGTTGATCGGCAGCAGGAAGTCGGAGGCGTTCGGCATCGGCTCGGCGCCCAGCTGGCCGGCCGAAACCTGTACGTTCTGCTCGCGGATCGCGATCAGCACGTCATTGGCAGTGAGGCCACGTGCAGCCACCTTGTCCGGATCCAGCCAGATGCGCATGGCGTAGTCGCCCGAGCCGAAGATGTTGATCTGGCCAACGCCCGGGAGGCGTGACAGCTCATCCTTGATCTTCAACGTGGCGTAGTTGCGCAGGTACTGCGAGTCGTAGCGACCGTCGGGCGAGGTCAGGTGCACCACCATGGTCAGCGTGGGCGACTGCTTCTGCGTGGTCACGCCCTGGCGGCGCACGTCTTCTGGCAGGCGTGCCTCGGCCTGGCTGACGCGGTTCTGCACCTGCACCTGGGCCTGGTCCGGGTCGGTGCCGGGCTTGAAGGTCACTGTGGTGACCAGCACGCCATCGGAGCCGGCAACGGACTTCATGTACATCATGTTCTCGACGCCGTTGATCGCCTCCTCCAGGGGCGTGGCAACGGTCTCGGCGATGACTTTGGGATTCGCACCCGGATAGACCGCACGCACCTGCACGCTCGGCGGTACCACGTCCGGGTACTCGCTGATGGGCAGCAGCGGCATGGCGATCAGGCCGGCCACGAAGATGATGATCGACAGCACGGCCGCGAAGATCGGCCTGTCGATGAAAAAGCGGGAGATATTCATGTCAGGGTTCCCATCGGCACGGGCCGATCAGTGCGCGCCAGCGGCCGCGACAGTGCGTGCCGGCTGTGACTGAAGCTTCAGAGGTTTGGCGTCGACCGGCATGCCGGGCATGAAGACCTTCTGCACGCCATCGATGATCACGCGGTCACCACTGGCCAGGCCCTTGTCCACGATGCGCAGGCCCTCGGCCGGGCGGCCCAGCACCACGTCGCGACGCTGCGCCTTGCCATCCTTGTCGACCACGTAGACGTACTTGCGGTCCTGGTCGGTCATGACCGAACGCTCATCGATCAGCGTGGCCTTCATCTCGCCACTGCCCAGCAGGCGCACGCGGGCAAACAATCCCGGCGTGAAGCTGCGATCCTGGTTGTCCAGCACCGCGCGCACGCGGATGGTGCCGGTGCTGCGCGCGACCTGGTTGTCGACGAAATCCACATGGCCTTGGTGCGGATACCCGTCCTCGCCCACCAGGCCGATATGCACCGGCACGTCGGTATCGCGCGCACCCGGACGCTGGCCCGCCAGGGCCATGCGCACGTAACGCTGGAAGGTGCCTTCATCGGCATCGAAGTGCACGTGGACCGTATCCAGCGACACCAGCGTGGTCAGCACGCTGGCGGCATCGCCGGCGGTCACCAGGTTGCCGGCGGTGACCAGTGCACGGCCGGCACGGCCGGCGATCGGCGCGCGCACCTGGGTCCATTCCAGATTCAGACGCGCCTGGTCCACGGCCGCCTGCGCGGCTTCGACATTGGCACGTGCTTCGGCTTCGGCCGAACGACGTTGCTCGACGGCCTCGGTGGCAATCGCCTGCTGCTGGGCCAGCCGGCCCGCACGCTCGGACTCGCTGCGGCTCAGCGTTGCCTGGCTGCGTGCACGCGACAACTCGGCCTGGGCACGGGCCAGCTCGGCGCGATAGCTGCGCGCGTCGATGGTGAACAGCACGTCGCCCTGCTTCAGTTCCTGGCCTTCGACATAGTTGACCTTGTCGATGTAGCCGGACACGCGTGGCCGCAGCTCGACGGTCTGCACGGCTTCGACACGACCGCTGAACTCATCCCACTGCTGGATGTTCTTGACCAGCACCGGGGCTACGCCCACGGCCGGCGGCGGGGGCGCGGCGTTTTCAGCGGCCTGGCCGCTGCAACCGGCGATGACCGCCACCGCCAATGCACTGACGGCCATCAAGGCCAGACGACGGGACGTCCAGGAAGACGAATGGAGAGAGATTTTCATGGGGAGCCTCTTGGGTGGAGGAGACGAGGAAAAACAGCCCCTGCGTCCACGCAGCAGCGCAGACGGGCGGGAGAAACGAATCAATGCGAAGACGTCGCGGCTTGCGGCTTGCGACGCCAAATCAGGTCGAGGTCAAGTCAAGGAGGGTCTGCCGTGCTGGCACGTTCCAGGGGATACAGCGGCTGGGTGGGGACACAGACATTGCTACCGGCACGCCCGATGATCGGGACCGCCGGTCCTTTCTGCTTCAACAGCGCCACTGCCTGGCGGCCTACCGCCAGCGCACTGGGCCACTCGGCGCAGGCATCGGCGGCGTTCTCCGGCGTGGAGATTGGGTGTTCGGTGGCCAGCAACTGCACGCGCACGCCCAGTTGCGCGGCCTCGTCGTGCAGCATCTGCGCCAGCATGCGCGTGGCCGCAGCGGCGACCGAGTAATGCCCGTGCCCCGCCCAGCCGTTCTTCGGCAGCGGCCCGTCCAGCAGCACGTAATGGCAGGACTGGTATGGGGAATCCTCGTTGAAACGGGCCAGTAGCGGCAGCAGGTGGCGGGCAGCGGTCAGGTGCGGCAATACGTCCTGTTCGATGCGTTCGCGCAGCACGTCGGCGGGTTGATCCAGCAGGCGACCAGCCTTGGGCAGTCCGGACAGGCTGGCGAACACCGCCCGCAGCGGACGGCCACGCGCAACGATCCGCTGCGCCAGTGCCGCCGCAGACGCCTCGTCGGACACCGAAGCCTCGCGCAGGAACGTCAGCCCCGGCTCGTCCACGAAATACTCAGACAGGGCCTGCATCCGCGGCCCGTCACGCCCCACTGCCAGCACCGGGCTGCCCACTTCCAGCAACGCCCCGACCAGCCCATAGCCGATGACGCCATCGGCGCCAATCACCAGCGCTTCAGGATTGGACCGGCTCATGGGATGTTTCCTCCCACACCCGGGATAATCCCGCTGCCGGGATACCGCTGGAGGCGGCGCGGACCCAGCTGCACGGACGCACCAACCTGATTGCGACGCGGGGTGGTGAACTCGCGAAAGCCCTCGCCGGGCTTGTGATTACGCAGGACGCCACTCAGGTGCGCACCGCGTAACGGGGCTTTCCAGCTGAGTCCCAGCAGTCGCAGGAGTTTGATCATGGCGGGCCTCCGTGGGTCCTTTGATTCCGATGGACGACACCTTAGGCTGCAAATGAGGACTTGATTAGTCCGAATTTGAGGGAATAATCATCCCACGCCCGGGCCAATCGGCCGCAGACCCCAGACCGGAGTTCCCATGACCCACGATCTCAACGACACCCTGATCTTCGTCAAGGTCGTCGAGCAAGGCAGCTTTATCGCAGCAGCCAACTCCCTGGGTCTGCCCAAAACCACCGTCAGCCGCAAGGTGCAGGAGCTGGAATCGCGCCTGGGCGCGCAACTACTGCATCGCACCACGCGTCGCCTGGGGTTGACCGAGGCCGGCACCGTGTACTTCGAACACAGCCAGCGCATCGCGCATGAGCTTGATGAAGCCGAAAGCGCAGTGGGCCAGCTGCAGTCCGGCCCACGCGGCTGGCTGCGCTTCACCGTGCCCTATTCCATTGGCATCACCTGGATCGCGCCGCTGCTGGGGCCGTTCCGCGAGCTGTACCCGGAGATCCAGCTGGACATGCACCTGGGCAACGAAACCCAGGACCTGATCGGCAGTGAATACGATCTGGCGCTACGCGGCGGAAAGCTGCCTGACTCGGGCCTGGTGGCGCGCAAGCTCGCCACGCTGCGCACGCAGATCTTTGCCAGCCCGCGCTATCTGGAAGAACACGGCGAACCCCTGCATCCCAACGACCTGCAGTACCACCGCACGCTGGCGATGCGGAAGAACCGCATCGGCAACCGCTTTGCCTGGACATTGAACAATGGCCATGAAACCACCGACTTCACCGTCAATCCGTTCGTGGTCGCCAATGATCCAGCCGCGTTGCACGGCGCGCTGGCCTGCGGCGAAGGTCTGATGCTCACCGGCGACGTCACCGCTAAACCCTACGTGGAAGCTGGCGTGATCCGCCGCGTGCTGGCCGGCTGGACCGGTCCGGAATACGACTTCAATGCGGTGTTCCTGGGCGGCAAGTTGATGTCGCCCAAAGTGCGCGCCTTCGTCGACTTCCTGGTCGAACGGCTCAACTTCGATGCCGACTACATGATGGCCATGTGCCCGACCTTCATGGCCAACAAGGAAGCCCAGGCCCAGCGCGAACGCGAAGAAGCCGAGACCAACGTCAATATCCATGGCAATGGCAACGGGCAACGCCTCCTTGAGACCATTGCCACACGCTGATTCAGCCACGCCGTCCGGCCGCGGGCCGGACGCACGCCTTTCCATTTGCGTGCCTGTCAGGCAGGCTATCGCCGGCGCGCCCGGATGGCGAAATTGGTAGACGCATCGGACTTAAAATCCGCCGGGAGCAATCCCTTGCCGGTTCGATTCCGGCTCCGGGCACCAGATCGCAAGCCACCGTGGCTCACAGCCCAGGTGGCTTTTTCTTTGGCGCTGCCGCATGGGGCTGCCTTCAATCAGACCTCGATACGCCGCTGACGCGCGTCAAGGTCGAAGCGCTGGAGCGCGCTGACACGCGGCACCAGGATCAGGCTGCAAGTTGGCCACTGCCAGGCACAGGCGGATCTTTGATGGGCGGAATCGAAGGATCGCTCGGTTGGTCCGGCGGTGGGTCGCGCGGCGTGTCGGGCACGGGATCGATCGGCGTGGGAATCTGCGGATCCGCCGGCACCGGCAGTGTCGGGTCAATCGCCGGGGCGGGCACCGATGCACGGATTTGATGCAGTGTCACTGCGATCTCCTGGTTCCAAAGCCTGATCCGCACTATCCGCCATCGGCGTGAGCGTGGCGCCATGACGCACAACCGTTCATTCCAGACGGCCTGGCCTGACGCCCCACGACGACCTCGCGGGTGATGCCGCGTCTTTCTGGATCGGCGCATGCGGTAGGCGTCGAGACCTCTGCTCGCGCTGCCCTGCTCCATCCGCAGGCGCTGGCCCACGTCCTGGAAGGATGCATCACGCCCCGACACGATGCGCATGATCGCGTGGAAGCTGCGCCACTCCATGTGGTCCAGCAGGAACAGGTGAACGGTGAACGCGGCGCCTGTCCACCAGCTTGCCTCTTCAGCCCCGGCGCCGCGACGTGGCCCGCGGATTCAACGCATCCAGGACGGCAGCGTTTTGGCGCGCCCAGTCATAGATCAGCTCGATCGGCTCGACAAGCCGCTGGCCGAGCGGCGTCAGTGTGTATTCGACCGACGGTGGCACGGTGTCATGCACCGTCCGCCCGACGGCACCCGCGCGCTCCAGCTCACGCAGTGTCTGGGTGAGCATTTTCTTCGAGATGGCCGGCAAGCTGCGATGCAATGCACCGCTGCGCGCATTGCCGTCGTGGCGTGCCGACAATGTATGCAGCACCATCGAGGTCCATTTGGTACTGAACAGCTCCAGCACGCGCCTTGGGGCGCAGTCTTCACGCCATTGTGCTTCGGCGCTGCCCGGTTTCATGGGGTGGTGACCATTTGGTGCCTTCTTCTCCGTGCGCCCTTGCCTGTCTAAGGTGTGCGCATCGGCAATAAATGAGGACAACATTGTGACGCAACACGCCCTTGTGGTGGGTGCGACCGGCATCGTCGGCCGCGCGCTGCTCACCCAGCTATTGGAAGCCGGCTGGCACGTGTCTGGCCTGGCCCGCAACCCGAAGCACCTGCCCGCCGGCGTGCAGGCAGTGCAGGCAGACCTTCAGAACGCGCAGGCCACCACGCAGGCCCTGGCCGGACTGGCCCCAAGCCACGTGTTCATCACCACGTGGTCTCGCCAGGCCAGCGAGGCCGAGAACATCCGTGTCAACGCCGCGATGGTTCGCAACCTGCTGGATGGCCTGCGACCTGCCGGCTCGGTGCGACATGTGGCGCTGGTGACCGGTCTGAAGCATTACCTGGGACCGTTCGAGTCCTATGCGCAGGGCACGTTGCCGCAGACGCCGTTTCGGGAAGAGCAACCACGCCTGGACGTGGAGAACTTCTACTACGCGCAAGAGGATGAAGTCTTTGCTGCATCCGCACGCGACGGCTTCCACTGGAGCGTACATCGCCCGCATACGATCATTGGCATGGCCGTCGGCAACGCGATGAACATGGGCACGACCCTGGCGGTCTACGCCTCGCTGTGCAAGGTCACCGGACAAGCGTTCTATTTCCCGGGCTCACAGGCACAGTGGGACAGCCTCACCGATATGACCGATGCCCGCGTGCTCGCCCGCCAGCTGCTGTGGGCAACACAGACGCCCGCCGCCGCCGATCAGGCATTCAACGTGGTCAATGGCGACGTGTTCCGGTGGAGCTGGATGTGGGGCCGGATCGCCCACTGGTTTGGCCTGGAGCCTGCACCTTTCACCGGCGAAGTGCGGCCCCTGGCGCAGCAGATGGCAGACGCGGAAGCACCGTGGACGCGGCTGGCCACGGAACTCGGCCTGGTTGAACCGGATCTTCACCGGCTGGTCTCGCCGTGGCACACCGATGCGGATCTCGGCCGGCCGCTGGAGGTGGTCACCGACATATCCAAGAGCCGCCGCCTGGGCTTCCTGGACTATCAGCCCACCGATGACGCCTTCTTCGACCTGTTCGCGGCGCTGCGCGCACAGCGTTTGATTCCGTAGCCCATAGCCACTGCCGCAAGCCGATGGTGTGGTTGACCAGAGGCCGTGGATACTAGGGCCGGAGACGCGCCAAGGCGGAAATGGATCGCTGGAGATGTCGCCAGCGTACAGGCTGCCCCGATCACTGCATCTCTGCATGGATCGGGAGCGGCGATCGCGCGGTGGCTCACGTTGCTGCGCGAGCTCAGCGCCGCATCTGCGCGAAGCACTGCCGCGCACCTAGCGGCGCGGGTCGTCACAGGAGTGCGAGACGCTGCCTTGCGCCCACACAAGTTGAATCTGGCACCTGTCGGTGACCCTTCGCCGCGGTCGTATCGCACGCCGAGGGCCGCACCTGCCGATGGGCCGCCTCTGCTGAAAGGCCTGCCGGCATGTACACGGCGAGACGATCGCTGGCCTTGGTCGCTGGGCGTGCAGTTGCCTGAACGCTGATGGCACCCCGCCTTGTCGCCCCTCTCTGCGCCCTGTCGTACCGACGACACCGCATGAACCTGCTTGGCGGGTAGCATGCGGGCATTCACCGGCTGCTTTCCGGACGCTGCATGGCTTTCGCCTCCCGCTTCGCATGTCTGCTCCTGGCGAGCCTGGTGCTGTCGCATCCCGCTGCCGCACGCATGCTGCTCGCGCGCGATGTCTCGGTGCAGGCCACTGACCGTGCACCGATCCGGGCCATTGCGGCGACCGCCGGGATTGATGTCGTCGACATCCCCGCGCAGGCCGATGTCGATCAACGCCTCGCCCAGCGCATTCAGGCAGCGACCGCAGGCACCGACGCGGCCACGCCTGCAGCCGTGTTCGCCCAGCGGCTGGCGGCCATC
>JBEVNH010000121.1:0-15753 GCA_040508175.1 Pseudoxanthomonas sp. | reverse complement strand
TACTGCTGGAGCATCTGGCGGGAAATGCGGTTGAGCTTGTTGATCGTCTCGATCATGTGCACCGGGATACGGATGGTGCGCGCCTGGTCGGCGATCGAACGCGTGATGGCCTGGCGGATCCACCACGTCGCGTAGGTCGAGAACTTGTAGCCGCGCCGGTACTCGAACTTGTCCACGGCCTTCATCAGGCCGATGTTGCCTTCCTGGATCAGGTCGAGGAACTGCAGGCCGCGGTTGGTGTACTTCTTGGCGATGGAGATCACTAGGCGCAGGTTGGCCTCGACCATTTCCTTCTTGGCCTTGCGCGCCTTGGCCTCGCCGTAGGCCATCGTCCGGGTGATCTCACGGATCTCGCCCAGCGACAGCTGGATCACCTTTTCGATGTCGATCGTGGCCTGCTGCTCGGCAATGATCTGGTCCTTGACCTCGCGCAAGCCCGATGACCATTTCTGCTTGCGCTTGAGGGCTTCGTCCACCCACTCCAGGTTGGTCTGGTTACCTTCCCAGGAACGGATGAAGTCCTTGCGCGGCATCTTGGCGACATTGCACGACAGGTGCAGCACACGGCGCTCGTGACCCTTGATCTGGGACAGCAGCTCGCGCACGGCGCGCACCAGCACGTCGGTCAAGGGCAGCGGCAATTTCAGCGTCACCAGGACTTCGGACATTTCCTCCCGAAGCTTGGCACCGCCCTTGAACTCCGCACCCCCCTTGGCGTGGCCCTTCTTGAACTTGGCCAGCGCGGTGGCCATGACCTCCATCCGGCGGGCCACTTCTTCCGGATCCGGACCGGTGGGGCCGGCTTCCTCGGCCTCACCGCTGTCGTCGTCACCGTCGTCACTGTCGTCGTCGGAGTCGCCATCGGCATCGTCCGAAGAGGCACTCCCTTCCTCGGCCGCGGCGGCCGCAGCAGCCTCTTCCTCGGCGGCGAAGTCGTTGAAGCCCACCACCACCTCGGCCAGGCGTTTCTTGCCAGCCTTGTGCTGCTCGTATTCCTCAAGCAGCGTCTCGATGATGTTCGGCATCAGGCCCAGCGAGGCCTGCACTTGGCCCAGGCCTTCTTCAATGCGCTTGGCGATGGCGATTTCGCCTTCGCGGGTCAGCAGCTCGCCCGTGCCCATTTCGCGCATGTACATGCGCACCGGATCCGTGGTGCGACCGCCTTCGGTATCCAACGAGGTCAACGCCGCGGCGGCTTCCTCGGCCGCGGTCTCGTCGACTTCGCGATTGCCGGAGGCTTCGCCTGCCAGCAGCAGGGTTTCTGCATCGGGCGCAACTTCATGGACTTGGATGCCCATGCCGTTGATCATGCCGATGATGTCTTCGATCTGCTCCGGATCAACCATATCGTCAGGCAGGTGATCATTGACCTCGGCATAGGTCAGATAACCTTGCTCGAGACCTTTGCTGATCAACAGCTTGATGTCGGATGCCTGGGCAGGACGTTCGTTGGCCATGAGTGCTTGCGCCGCCGTCTGAGAGGAAATAAGGGAACCTAGCATTATACCAGCCAGGTGAAGATTCGTCCGGTCACGAACTTGCCTTCAGACAAGTTCTTGAGTGAACGTCAGCCGCGCAACAGGAAGGTCACCGGCCCGTCATTGACCAGGCTCACCACCATATGGGCGCCGAACTGGCCTGTTTCAACGCCCGGCGCATGCTTTTGCTGGCAGATCGCTACGAATTGATTGAATTTACGTTCAGCCTCTTCCGGCGGCGCTGCCGTGGTGAAGCTGGGCCGCATGCCGGAACGCGTGTCGGCCGCCAGGGTGAACTGGCTGACCAACAGCAGCCCGCCACCGGTATCGGTGACCGATCGATTCATTTTCCCGGCAGCGTCGCCGAAGATGCGGTAGCCCAGCAGCCGCTCGGCCATGCGCGCAAGCTGGGCGTCGGTGTCGCCCGGCTCGATCGCCACCAGCGCCAGCAGCCCCGGTCCAATGGCCCCCACCGTGCGGTCGTCCACCTCGACCGAGGCCCGGCTGACGCGCTGGATCAGGGACAACATGCAGGCAGACTCCATACAGGCCGGGACGCCCAGCCAGATGGCGACCGCAGCCGCGGTTTGCAAGCCATGGCATCTGGTCGGCCCGGTACACTGCGTGGATGAAGCCGCAGACCCAGGCCGCCCTGCTCCATCGCGCCGCCGCGCTCCTGACCTCCTTGCCCTGGCGATGGCTATGCCGCCTCGCCGATGGGCTGGCGTGGGCGTGGAGCAAGTTGGATGCCCGCGAAAGCCGGGTCGCACGCCGCAACCTTGAACTGGCCTATCCAGAGCTGCTGCCAACCCAGCGTGCGGATCTGCAACGGGCCGTGTTGCGGACCAGTGCACGGCAGACACTGGAGACCTTCCGCTTGTGGAGCCACCCGCCCCAGGCAAACCTGGCGCGGCTACGTGAACGCCACGGGCAAGACCTGTATGACGCCGCGCTGGCCTCGGGCAAGGGGCTGATCGTGGCGGCACCGCATTTCGGCAACTGGGAGCTGCTCAACCAGTGGCTGTCCTCGCGTGGACCGATTTCCATCGTCTACCGCCCGCCGGAATCCCCCGTGGGCGATGCCTTCCTGCTGCAGGCCCGGGCTGCCGAGAACGTCCGCCAGGTCCGCGCCGAAGGCCCGGCCGTGCGCCAGCTGTTCAAAGTCCTGAAGGACGGCGGCGCGGTAGGCATCCTGCCCGACCAGCAACCCAAGGCGGGCGACGGCGTGTTCGCGCCGTTTTTCGGCGTGCCGGCCCTGACGATGACCCTGGTGAACCGCCTGGCCGAGCGCACCGGGGCCACGGTGCTGCTGTGCTGGTGCGAGCGCATCGGCCCGGACCTGGATTTCGCATTGCACGTGCAGCCGGTCGCGCCGGCCATCGCCGACCCGGACCCGATAACGGCCGCTGCCGCGCTCAACGCCGAGGTGGAGCGCGTGGCCCGGCGCGACCCGGCGCAATACCAGTGGACCTACAAGCGCTACACGCTGCGTCCGCCAGGCAGCGGCGAACCCAACCCCTATGCGACCGCGCGCCACCCGCACTGACAAGGTGCCTGCCGTGCCGGGCGGGACGTTGCGTTCCAACTGTTGCGTTCATGCCGCGCGCGCCAGGCACCTGCGCGAGAATATGTGGCATTCCCGTCACGGCAGCGGCCACTGCCCGACTGAACCTGCCGCGGCCCGCACGTGGCGCGCTTGTTCTTCGCGATGGCCGACGCCATGAAGTCCCCGCATGCCATCCGTTACGGCAGTGAGTCCTGGAACCTGTCATGGAACACCCCTACAACCCTTCACCCAGCGCCGCCCCACTGTTTGGCAACCCAGCGGCGATCCGCTGTGAGCGGGCCGCCTCCGAGCTGAGGTCGGGCCGGCCGGTGGTGATCGAAGCGGACGGCCGGCGTGTCGCGTTCATTGCACTGGATGGCAGCACGCAGCAGAGCTACGACGCGTTCTCGCAGGCCGCCCGCCAGCAGCAATACCTGTTTGTCCCGCCGCCACGCGCCAGCGTGATCGGGCTGGAGGCCCCAAGCGGGGCGCGCATCGCACTGGCTGGCGTGGATTACCAGGCGCTCGCCCAGTTGGGCTATCTGCGCGAGGCCAATGCCCCGGCGCACTGGCAGGCGGGCGATGCACTGGATGCAGCGGCCGTGGAAGTCGCACGCCTGGGCCTGCTGCTGCCTACGCTGGTGGCGGTGGTGCTGGAGCAGGGTGACCGCTGCTTTGACGGCTGCGACCGGCTCTCGGTCAGCGATCTTCGCGAAGGCGCGCTGGAGGCGGCACGTGGCTACGAGCTGGTGACGCGGTCACCGGTGCCATTGCGCGAGATCGGCATGGCGCAGTTCGTCGTCTTCCGCGGCGGCGTGGCGCAGCGCGACCAGGTGGCCATCATCGTCGGCCACCCCGACGCTCAGGCGGTCGTGCCGGTACGCGTGCATTCGTCCTGCCTGACCGGCGACCTGTTCGGTTCGCTCAAGTGCGACTGCGGCGACCAGCTGCGCCAGGGGCTGCTCAAGCTCAAGGCGCTGGGCGGCGGCGTGCTGCTGTATCTGGATCAGGAAGGCCGCGGCACCGGCATCGCCGCCAAGATGCGTGCCTACGGCTATCAGCACGATGGCCTGGATACGATCGATGCCGACGCGCAGCTTGGCTTTGGCGCGGATGAGCGCCGCTACGAGGCGGCCGCGGCCATGCTGCGCCTGCTGGGCATCACGCGTATCAAGCTGCTGTCCAACAATCCCTCCAAGGTCGATCGCCTGCGTGCGGTCGGCGTTGAGGTGGTGGATCGCGAGCCGGTCGTCGGCACGATCACCGCCGAGAACGAGCAGTACCTACGCACCAAGGCCGCCCGCGCTGGCCATGCCCTGGACGTGGATGCGCTGATTCACGCCTCGCGCTGACATCGACAGCAACAACGGCAGCTTGCCTGTCGCGCGAAACCACACGTGTGCGGAAAGGACCAGCTCGCGGAGTGATAGGCTCCCCGCGCCCCATCGAAGGATCGAACGCGTGTCCGCTGTCCAAGATGCTGCTCCACCACCACCCGCACCTCCCACCCCGGATGACTGGCAGCCACTGCCGTCGCGTGGCGCGCGCCTGGCGGCAGGGGGCGGGGCGATCGGCCTGGCCACCACGCTGCTCATCGCCACCATCGGTCCGTTGTTCCTGATCCGGCCCGACTGGTGGTGGCAGGCGATGATCGGGATCGGGATCTTCGGATTGATCGTAGGCGCCTGGGTCGGGGTGCGCCGGCATCGTGCCACGCACTGGCGCCTGGACGCGGACGGCCTGGGACTGCGTCGCGGTCGCTGGTGGCAGACCGAGACGCGCGTACCGCTGTCACGGGTGCAGCACCTGGACCTCAAGCGCGGCCCGCTGGAGCGTGCCGTCGGCCTCTCTACATTGATCGTGCATACCGCCGGCACCAGGCTCAACGCCGTGGCGGTGGGCGGGCTGGACCAGCACGATGCCGAGCGCCTGCGCGACCGCCTGGCACGCCAGCTCGACCATGACGATGATGCACTGTAGTCCTCGCGTGGTGGGCGGCGGCCGGTGAACGGGCAACGGGAGGTGCCGCTGGCCTCGACGCACGCTCCGCGGGAACGTCGCCTGCATCCGTGGTCATGGCTGTTCGTACTGCTGCAGCAGCTCAAGCAGTTCATCGTGCCATTGGGCGCACTGCTGATCTTCGGCGGTCGCACCGATCGCGACGAGCCCTGGCAGCACCTGGCCTCGATCATCGTCGTGGCGGTGCTAGTCGCCAGCGCACTGCTGCGCTATCTGACCTATCGCTATCGCATTGGCGAAGATGGCCTGACCGTACGCAGCGGCTGGCTCAACCGCAGCGTGCGCGAGATTCCCTTTGCCCGCATCCACAACGTTGGCGTGCACCAGAGCCTGTTGCACCGCATGTTCGGCGTTGCCGAAGTGCGCCTGGAATCGGCCGGCGGCAACAAGCCCGAAGCCGAGATGCGCGTACTGAGCCTTGAAGACGCCCTCGCGCTGGAGCAACAAGTCCGGCATCGCGGCACACCCCCGCACGCCGCCCCTGCCCACGATGCACCGTCCGCCGACACGTTGCTTTCGCTGTCGCCAGGCGAGGTCGTCCGGCTGGGCTTGATCTCCAACCGCGGCATGCTTGCCGTGGCCGCCGCCTTCGGTGCGACCTACCAGTTCTTTCCCGAGCGCGTGGTGGCCAATTTCATTGAGGTCTACGGCCGCCAGGCCTATGGCTACGCCAGTGCGCTGCACCTGGGCTGGATGGCAGGCGCGCTCACCGCTTTCATGCTGGCCGCGCTGGCACTGGTTGCATTGCGTGCGCTGTCAGTACTGCTGGCGCTGCTGCAGTACCACGGCTTTCGTCTCAGCGAACACCAACGGCGACTCACTGTCGAGCGCGGCCTGCTCACGCGGCTGCGCACCAGCGTCTCGCGCCGCCGCATCCAGTCATGGACGCTGGAGGAAGGCGTGTTGCATCGCGTGTTCGGCCGGCGCAGCCTGCGGGTGGAGACCGCAGTCGCCGAGCGCCAGGATCAAAATGCGCGTGCGCTCAAGGAACTGGCGCCGCTTGCCACGCCTGCGACCTGCGACGGCCTGGTGCGCCACGTGCTTTCCGGTGCGCAGTGGCCGCCACGACAGTGGCAGGCCGTTCCAGCGGGCCAGTGGTGGCGCCTGAGCCTGCCGGCGCTGTGCCTGATCCCCTCGATCACTGCGGCAGCCGTCTGGCGCTGGGACCACTGGGGCTGGTTGCCGCTGCTGTGGCTGCCGTGGTCGGCACTGAAGTCCTACCGGGAAATGCAACGCATGGGCTGGTCGATGGACGATGCCCTGGTGGCCGTGCGCGGCGGCTGGTGGTCGCGCTGGTGGCGGTTTGCCGAAGTCGCCAAACTGCAGGCGCTGCGCCTGGAGCGCTCGCCGCTGGATCGTCGCTTCGGCACCGCCTCGCTGCTGCTGGACACTGCCGGCGCCACCTCCGGTGCCCCGGCCCTGCGCATCGCGTTCCTGCCGCTGGCACAAGCCGAGCAACTGCATGCCGCGCTGTGTCAGGCCATGGCGCGGCAGCGGCTGCACTGGTGACGCGTCAGACGCCGGCGGGTCCCCAATAGCCGATGCGCTTGCGGATCTTGAGCTTGCGCCACAGGTTGTCCGGCTTGGGTTTCGGATTGCGCCCGCCTTCGGCTACAAAGGCGTCGATCGCCTGCAGCACGCGCTCGCTGGAGCGGCCATCGCGATACGGATGCAGCTGGTCTGCGAACGCCTTCACCGCCGCCATCAGCTCCGGCGGCCGCGACAGCGCGCGACGAATCGCCGGTTCGAACTGCGCGGGGTCGTCGATGTCGATCAGCTGCGGGCCCGGGCGACGGTTCTTGAAGGTCACCACGGGCTTGTAGGTCAGCAGGAACTCATTGAGCGCCGAAGACGTGTCCGAGCACATCATGTCCACTTGCGGGAACAGGTCCAGGATGTTGTCGTTCTCGGCGAAGGTCAGGTGTTCGTTTTGCAGCGCCTTGTACCGGGCCACCAGCTCCGGGTCCATCTTCGGATGGAAGGTCACGATCCAGCGGAATTCACCGGTCCGCGAGAGCCGGGCGACTTCGTCATACAGGACGGGCGCGGCGCTCCACGAGGGCGAGAACGTGGAGTGATAGAGGATCACCGGCGGGCGGCGCACGGCTTCAGGCGCGTCGCCGAGCTGACTCATGAATGGGTCGATCTTCGGAAAGCCGGTCTCCTTCACCGCGAAATGCCCCAGCTCGCGCGACAGCGCGCCGAAGGCCGCGGTGTCCTTCGGGCCGGTGGTGCAGTACAGGTCGAAGAAGCCGCGTATGTAGATATGCCGTGGCTTGCCGGCATCGAAACCATGGAAGGTCTCGACCTTCACGCCCGGGAAGAAATGCGGCACCGCGTTGGACGAGGTGATGACCGCATACGGGTTCCAGGCACGTACCTGCGCGACCGTCAGCAGGGTTTCGTCATCGGCCAGATCCTCGGCACCCGGACCGTCGAAGAACCACGCCGCCTCGTCGCCCCGCGCACGGATGGCGTCCTGGATCGGGCGCAGGATCGCCAGCGCGTAACGCTCGGACCCGTAGAGCAGGTAATGACGTGGCACGCGGCGCTCCTGTTGCAGGCATTCGGTGGCCGGATTATCGCACCGGCCACCGCACGGAGCCTGCACCCACACTGCTAGGCTGTCTGACCTCGTTGCCCGTCATCCGCGCATGTCCGATGCCACGCCCCCATTGCCCGACGCCCACCGTGGCACCGCCCTGCCGCCGTTGTCGGCCTGCATCATCGCCTTCAACGAGGTTGATCGGATCGGCGATTGCCTGGCCTCGCTGGCCTTTTGCGACGAAGTGATCGTGGTGGACTCCGGCTCGACCGATGGCACGCGCGAACTCGCCGAACGCATGGGGGCCAAGGTGTTGTGCCGCCCGTTCGATGGCTTCCGCAGCCAGAAGCAGTTCGCGGTCGATCAGGCCGCGCACGACTGGGTGTTGTGCCTGGACGCGGACGAACGCGTGGATCCTACCCTGCGCGCATCCATCGAGATCGAGCGGCGCACCCGCTTTTCACGCGCTCCTGGTTACCGCTTCGCGCGCCTGTCCGAGTACTACGGCCGCTTCCTGCGCCATGGCAATGCGTATCCCGACCATGTGCTGCGCCTGTTCGACCGGCGGCGTGGCGGCTGGCGCGGCGATCGGGAGATCCATGAAGCGGTTTCGATCGATGGCGCGGTTGCCACCCTGACAGGCGATCTGCTGCACCATCCCTATCGCTCCTTCCTGCAGCTGCTGGAGAAGAAGCAGCGCTATGCCCGGATGATGGCCGAGTACGAGTTCTCGCGCGGCAAACGCGCCAGCCTGGCCAAACTGATCGTCTCGCCCGCCTGGCGCTTCTGGCGCGGCTGGCTGCTGCGCGGCGGCTTTCTCGACGGCTGGCCCGGGTTGGTGGAGTCCTACGTCAGTGCCAACTACGTGCGCCAGAAGACCATCATGCTGTGGCTGTTGCAGCGCGGCCAGCCGGTCACCACACCGGTTCTTGCATCAACCTCACAAGGCGATGAGCGCGGGGAAGAAAGGCGTACGGAGGCAACCCGCCGCCCTGATGGCCCCTAATCCTTCTGCGGATTCTCGCGCAGGCTGAAACCAAGCAGGATGCCGATCAGCAGCACATAGCTGGTCGAGGTGAGCTGGTGAGCAAACAACGACTGGGTCAGACCGCAGGCGACGAACACCAGCACCAATGTCATGCCCGTCAGTGCTGCACTGCGCGAACGGCGCGGGAAAGGACGTGCCAGCGAGCGCCGCGCGAACATCCACAATGGCACGCCATACAGCAGGGCCAGGGCCAGCACGCCGGGCACCCCCATGGTTGCGCCCCATTCGGCCACATCATTGTGGGCGTGACTGAGCCGGCACACCTCTTCGCTCTCCGCCTGTGCCCGGCAGATTGGCTGGGCTCCGATGGCCCGGTCGAACTTCCCCACCCCGATGCCTGCACCCGGATGCGCGAGGAAGGTCTCGCCGGCGAGGTGCAGGAGCTGGATCCGGGCACCGGAAGAGGAGTCCATGTCGCCGCGCGAATAACGCGCCAGATCGCCCTGCAAAGCGGTGATGCGCTCTTCGACCTTGGGACTCAGTACCAGCGCCGTGACCAAACCCAGCGCGCCCACACCCAACAGCTCCCACCAACGTGCGCGACGACCGGCCAACAAGCCGGTCAGGGCGATCAGGACCAGTGCAGGCCAGGTTCCACGACTGCCGCTGAGCACGATCGCGGTCACGCCTGCAAGCGTCCCGAGGACCACCCATGGCATGCGCCCGGACGCGCGGAAGAACACCACGATCACCAGCAGCACGGCCGCCAGGTCGCCAAACACGATCGCGTTGGTCCAGCCGTCGGCGCGCGCAACGCCACTTACGTACTGGTAGAGGGCAATCCCTCCCGCGCCCAGCAATCCCGCGACGGCACCGCCCCAGAGCGCCGCGCGTGGCGGGCGAAACGCAACCGTCAGCAGTAGCGCCACCGGCATCACCAAGGCCCGTCCGCGGCTGTCCGCTTCACGCCAGCCAGTGTCATTCACCAGCACCGAGAGCGAGACCGCAGCCGAGACCAGCACGCTAACCGCCAGCAGGATCAACAACGGGCGGCGCAGCGGGCGCAGGTGATGCCACACACAATCCGGCGCGACACAGACTGCCAATAGGGTAAACAACGTCGCCGGCCGCAGCCCCCAGGGCGTGGCAATCACAAAAGCAGGCAATGCAAAGAGCGCCAGCGTGCACAGCCCCCGGGCCAGACGCAGGCGCGGCGTATCGAACGCGAACGTCGCCGCGCTGTCGGACAACGCGAATTCGCCGGCAGCGTCAGTCTTCGCCATCATCCATCTCTGTTCCCACCGAAGGCGCCGCCGGACAGCCCACGCGGGCGGCCATGGGCACCAGCCACCAGCTGCGGCGGTTGGAAATGCCGATCTTCTCGGCGAGATGGCGGTCTATACAGGCCGGCATCGCCAGCTCCTGCACCAGCAGCCAGCGCTCGGTCGGCGACTGTGCCTGCCATGCCAGGCCACGTGCGAGCTGTTGATGGAACGGCATCTTGAAGCCGAAGGTGGTGGTAGGCGACTGCGTCATCAGCAGATTCTGTTCTTTCCACGCCACCAATCCCAGCGCCACGTCAGGACCCAGACGTTGATTGACCGCGCGCATCACCCCGCGCGCCGAGCTGGCATCGTTGAGCAGGCCATAGCCCACCAGTCCGTACAGTACCCAGACGCCGCCCAGCGACCACAGCACCGCCAGCACCGCGCGACGCCGCCCGAACCACAGCACGCAGCCGGCAGCAAACATCCCGACCGCCACCATCAGCCAAGCGAACGGTGCGGCGTCGGCCAAGCCGCGGTCGGCGAGGAACCGGCTTTCGAAGCGCGGGTCGCCCAGCAGCATCGAAAGCCCCACCCCAAGCGGAGCCAGTGCCAGCACGCATCCCAAGCCCAGCGCCAGCCACTTGGCGCTGCGCTGACGCAGGATCCCGGGCAACAGCGGCGCCAACGCCAGGCAGGCCATCGGCAGCGCCGGCAGGATGTATACATCGCGCTTGCCATGGGGAATGCTGAAGAACAGCACCACCAGTCCCCACCATGCCAGCAGCAACAAATAACGTGCATCACGTCGACGCAGGCGCCGCCGCCAGGCGGGGATTGCCCAGGGCAGGCCCAGCATCGGCGGCAGCCACATCGTCGCCATCACCTTGAAGTGGTACCAGATCGGCTGCTGGTGATCCCATGACGCCGAGTAACGCTTGGCAGTCTGCCGCAGCAGGATGTCCTTGAGGTAGGCACGGTACTCCGGCTCGGCCTGGGTCAGCGCCACGGTCACCATCGGCACGAGCCACAGTAAGATCGCCAAGAAGAACGCCGCTGGACCCAGCCAGAACCTGCCACTGCGCGCGTGCACGCGAACAGAGGGCCAGCCGCGCAATGCAGCAATGCCGGCGGGCAGCACCATGAGCAACGCGATGACCCCAACGCCCTTGGTGATCACCCCCAGCCCGGCAGCAAACCAGCCCAAGGTCCACATACGCCAGTCCGGTCCGCGCAACAGATGGCGCAGCAGGCCGTAGTTGGCCAGCGTGATCAGCCCAGTCACCAGCGGATCGATCTGTGCCTTCTTGGCCTGGAAGGTGAACTGGAAGGTCAACAGCACCGCCCATGCCGCATACAGGCCAACCTGGCGCGTCCACAAACGCCTGCCGAGGTCGTAGACACACCACAGCGTCAGCAGCGCAGCCAGCAGCGACGGCAACAGGAAGCTGATCCGCAGACTGCCGGTCACCGTCAGTAGCGCGGCCTGCATCCACATCAACAGCGGCGGCTTGTCCGAATACAGCTCCACGCCGCGATGGGGAAATAGCCAGTTGCCGCTCTCGACCATCTGCTTGGCCACCAGCGCAAAGCGTGGCTCGTCGGCCGGCCATGGATCCCGCAGGCCCAAGCCCGCACCCAACACCAGCAGCGCGGTCAGCGCCAGCAGCCAGGTGTCGCGCGAACGTTGCCGCGCACGCGCCTGTCCATACACACCATGCGACAGGTCACGAAAAGGAGGATTGGCCATGGGCAAATGATAGCCAGCCGATGTCGGAACCACGTCGCCGCCCCCGCTGACGATTCAGTCGGGCTTGCGCAGCCGCGCGTAGAAAAAACCATCCATGCCGTCTTCACCCGGCAGCCGCTGCCGACCCGTTCCGCGCGCGTGACCGAACGCCTCGGACAACGGCTCGATCAGCGCCTGTGGCTGACGCACGAGAAAGGCTTCGATCTGACGCGCGTTTTCATCCTGCAACAGCGAACAGGTCGTGTAGACCAGCACGCCCCCCGGCCGCAGCACCGACCAGGCTGCATCCAGCAGCCGTGCCTGCGTGGCCTTGAGCTGGACCAGATCCTGTTCGCGGCGATGGATCAGGACATCCGGCTGACGGCGCACGATACCGGTGGCCGAACAGGGCGCATCCAGCAACACCGCATCGAACGGCACACCATCCCACCAGCCTGTCGGTTCGCCCGCATCACCGGCCACCACCGACGCTTGTGCACCGACACGCGTGAGCGTCTCGCGCACACGCGACAGGCGCCGCGGATCGATGTCCAACGCCAACAGCTGCAAGGACGGATCGCGCTCCAGTAGATGCGCCGCCTTGCCGCCCGGTGCCGCGCAGGCATCGAGCACACGACTCCCTGGCGCAAGTTGCAGGGCATCCGCCACCTGCTGGGCCGAGCCGTCCTGCACCGACACCTGCCCCTGGCCGAACCCGGGCAGCAGCGTCACCGAAATCGACTGCTGCAGGCACAGCGCATCGGCCAAAGCCGGATGCGGCTGCGCCTGGATCCCGGCGGCTTGAAGCCGTCGCAGATAGTCAGCAGGCGACGTCTTGCCGCGATGGAGGCGCAGCCACAATGGGGCGGGCTGCGTGCTGGCCTCAAAGATGGCCTGCGCCTGATCGGGCCAATCGCGGGTCACCTGCCTGCGCAGCCACTGCGGCCAGGCCAGCGAAGGATCGGCTTCTGCGATGCCCTCGCGCTGGGCGCGGCGCAGCAACGCGTTGACCAGCCCAGCCTGATGCGGCTTCCCCAACGCGCGCGCCGCATCCACGGTCGCCGACAGCGCCGCATGCGCGGGCAGTTCAAGCGACTGCAGCTGCGCCAGGCCACCAAGCAGCAAGGCGTGCAGCTCGGCATCATGCGCACCTGGCGGCTTGGGCATCCAGCCACGCAGCGCCACGTCGTAACGGGCGCGCATGCGGATGGCTGCAAAACAGATGGCCTCGGTCAGGGCGCGATCGCGCGGATCATCCAGTACTGGCAACGCGATCGCCAGCTCCGCCTTGAGCGAACGCCCCCGGTGCAGCACGGCCGTCAGCACGCGGGTGGCCTGCACGCGCGGCGCCACGCCCGGTGCACCCATCGCAGTCCCTGCCGTCATTGCGCCGGAATCAAGTCACGGCGGGCGTTGAGCCAATCCGCCGCGGTGATGGCTTTGCCGCCTTCGCGCTGCACCACGCGCAGGCGCAACACGCCTTGGCCACAGGCGATATCCAGCCCCTGACGCGAGGCGCCCAGTAGCGTTCCGGGCACTGCCGCATGCGTCTGCTCGACGGCCACGGCACCGTGGATGCGCAGACGCTCGCCCGCCACCATGCCCTCGGCGACCGGCCACGGCTCGAAAGCGCGCACCTTGCGCGCCAGCCATTCGGCCGGTTGCAGCCAGTCCAGCCGCGCCTCGGCTTTTTCAAGCTTGCGTGCGTAGGTCATGCCCTCTGTCGGCTGTGGCTGGGCCACGGGACGAATCCCCGCACGCAGCAGTCCCAGGCCATCGGACAGCACCTGCGCGCCCAGCGCGGACAGGCGATCGTGCAGGCGACCACCGGTGTCGTCCTCGGCAATCGGCGTGGACTGCGACAACAGCACCGGACCGGTATCCAGGCCTGCCTCCATCTGCATCAGGCACACCCCGGTCTCGGCATCGCCTGCCTCGATCGCCCGCTGGATCGGGGCGGCGCCGCGCCAGCGCGGCAGCAGCGAGGCGTGGACATTCCAGCAGCCGTAGCGGGGACTCTCCAGCACGGCCTTCGGTAGGATCAGGCCGTAGGCGACCACGATCATCACGTCCGGCGCCAGCGCACGCAGCGCCTCCTGCGATTCGGCATTTTTAAGATGCTCCGGCTGCAGTACCGGGATCCCGCGGGCGATGGCTTCCAGCTTGACCGGCGGCGGCGTCAACCCACGGCCGCGCCCGGCAGGGCGGTCCGGCTGGGTATAGACCGCGACCACGTCACCACGTTCGGCAGCCACGCGCAGGCACGGCACCGCAAAGTCCGGCGTGCCGGCAAACACAATCTTCAACGTCATGGATCAGGCCGCGTCGCTGGCGTGCTTGCGCGCCTTGGCCAGCTTCTTGCGCACCATTTCGCGCTTGAGCGGGGACAGGTAATCCACGAACAGCTTGCCGTCCAGATGATCCATCTCGTGCTGGACGCAGATCGCCAGCAGGCCATCAGCACTGAGCTCCTGGGGCTGGGCCCTGCGGTCCAGGAAACGCACGGTGATCTGATTGGCGCGGGTGACATCGGCGTAGATGCCCGGCACGGACAGACAGCCTTCCTGATACACCCGCTCGCCGTCCTTCTGCACGATCTGCGGATTGATGAACACCATCGGCGCGTTCTTCTCCTCGCTGACGTCGATCACCATGAAACGCTTGTGCACGTCCACTTGGCTGGCCGCCAGGCCGATCCCCGGCGCCTCGTACATGGTCTGGAACATGTCGTCGACCAGGGTTTGGAAATTCGGCTGCAGCACCTCGGCGGCGTCCAGTTCGACAGCCTTGGTCCGCAGGCGCGGATCGGGGAATTCGAGAATGGCAAGTAGAGACATGACGGCAACCAGAGCGAAGGACACCGGACAAATCCGGCAGGAGCGCACGAATTCTACCGCGACTGCTTGCATCACGCCCCTTTATCTGGCGTATAGTTCGCCTCCACCGGTTGGGGAATCAGGTACATACGTTATGTTCAGACACTTCCGCACGGTGACTGCCGCTGCGTTGTTGACGCTTGCCACCTATGCTGCCGCCGCGGAACTGGCGCGCGAGCATCCGGACACCTATGTCGTTCGCAGAGGCGACACGTTGTGGGACATCTCGGCCAAGTTCTTGAGCAATCCATGGCTGTGGCCGGAAATCTGGCAGGCCAATCCGCAGATCGCCAATCCGCACCTGATCTACCCGGGTGACGTGATCAGCCTGGCCTACCTGGACCGCGTCAACGGCGTGGCCGTGAAGCCGGGCCCGCGCAACGCTGCACCGATCAACGCCCTGCCGCTTTCGGAAATCGAACCGTTCCTGAAGGACCTACGCGTCGTCGACAGCTTCGAAGAGCTGCCTTACGTGGCAGGCATCCAGAACGGCCGCCTGCGTGGCTCCGGCCAGCAGAACGTCTACGCCATCGGCCTGGAGAGCGCCCAGCCGGGCCAGCGCTACGCCGTGGTAAGGCCGACTGCCATTTATGCTGAGCCCAGGCCTCATACCGACCTGGACATCAAGGGTCGCCCCATTCCGGGCGAGGGCAGCCATTGGAAGACCAACCAGGTTCCCAACGAGCGCAGCGAGTTCCTCGGCTATGAGCTGGAGCGCGTGAGCTTTGGCAACGTGGTGACTGTCGGTACCGGCGAGCAGTCCACGACCCTGTTGCTGGAAGACAACGGCCACGAGGTCCGCGCCGGCGACCGCCTCGTGGCGGTCGAAGCCCAGGTCTATGACCTGCAGTTCGTTCCGCACGCCCCGACCAGCCTGCCCGAGGACGGCAAGCTGCGGATTCTCGCCGTGGCCGGCGCCTTGGGTTACGGCGGCCCGCGCGACGTGGTCGCCATCTCTGGTGGCAGCCGAGAGGGCCTGGACAACGGCTCGGTGCTTTCAATTTGGCGTACAGGCGATCACGTGATCGATCCGCTGCACCGTGGCAGCACCTCGCGCATCAAGGAAAGCCGTTCCGCGGGCGCTGGACGCAACGCGATGCCGGACGAGTACGCCGCCCACGTGATGATTTTCCGCACCTTCGAAAAGGTCAGCTACGGGCTGATCATGGAGGGCTCGGCGCCAGCTGGCCTGGGTTATTTCCTGCGCGACCCGGATACGGCGATGTCCAAGGGGACCGCTACCGCATCGCGCTGAGCCTGCCACGCGCGGCATTTTCCGATATCCAACGAAGACGGCGCCCGAGGGC
>JBEVNH010000090.1:0-9948 GCA_040508175.1 Pseudoxanthomonas sp. | reverse complement strand
TCGCCCTCGAATACGTGTCCTTCTTCGAGGACGAGGATGGCTGCTTGGGTCACGGACGTCTCACTCTTGGGAAGTCGAAGGGACTCCGACCGCTGCGTACTGGTCAAATCCAGGTTGCAGCAAAGCGCGGACGCGGTTCTGGACCGGTCCGACGCTCAGGTTCGGGCAAGCGAGAATTGTAGCGGCAGGGGCGCCCCCCTGCCAGTCTTGTGACGACCGGATTCAGCCAGAAGATGCCGTAACGCCGCGCATGTGAACCCGATTCCCGACAAGCTCAGCCCAGCAGATCCTTGACCCGATAGAGACCTGGCGACCTGGAAGCCAGGCGCCGCGCGGCGTGCAGCGCCCCACGGGCGAAGATGTCGCGATTGGTCGCCCGATGGGTCAGCTCCACACGCTCGCCCATTCCTGTGAACTGCACCAGGTGCTCGCCCACGATATCGCCGGCCCGCAGACTGGCGTAATGCGGATGCGCCCCGCCCTGCTCGGCCGCCTGTCCCAGTGTCAGCGCGGTACCGGACGGCGCGTCTTTCTTGTGGATGTGATGCGACTCGATGATGTCGCAATCCCACTGCGACAGCAGCACGGCAGCGCGCTCGACCAGATCCTCTAGCACCGCCACGCCCAGGCTGAAATTGGAGGCCCACAGCACGGGAATGCGCTGCGCCGCCGCGCGCATGGCTTCGCGCTGACCCTCCTCTAGCCCGGTGGTGCCCGAAACCAGGGCCTTGCCGCGCGCCACGCACACCTCCAGCAAGGGCGAAAAACCGTCCGGCAGACTAAAGTCGATGACGACATCGAACGCCGGCACGGAGGCCAACTCTCTGGCCGCGAAGTAAGGCACGTTGTCCAGCACGCGTTGCGACGGGCTGCGCCCGGTCACGGCCCCCACGATGCGTAGACCCACGTGCTCGGCTGCCAGGCGCAGCAGGGCCTGACCCATGCGTCCGGACGCTCCATGGATCAGCACGCGCACCGGGGCGGCTTCGGCGGCGCTCATGCCTGCACCTGCAGCGCGGCGATCTCCGCCTTGACCAGGTGGCCCAGCACCGCCATGCCGACGTCGATCTTCTCTTCTGGCACGGTGACGAACGACAGGCGCAACGTGTTCCTTTTCGGATCGTCGGCGAAGAACGGTGCCCCCGGCACGAACGCCACGTTCTGCGGGATCGCCTTGAGCAACAGTGCTGACGTATCAACCCCTTCCGGCAGCGTGACCCAGATGAACATGCCGCCTTCAGGACGGTTCCAAACCGCCTCGGCGGGAAAGTATTTCTCCAGGGCAGCGATCATCAGCGCGCATTGGCGCGCGTAAAGATCGCGGATCACCGGAATGTGGCGATCCAGGAAGCCATCCTGGATCACCGCATGCACCATGCGCTGGCTGAAAGAAGGCGTATGCAGGTCCGAGGCCTGCTTGGCCTGCACCAGCTTGCCAAACAGCGGCTCAGGCGCGACCACATAGCCAAGACGCAGCCCCGGCGCGAGCACCTTGGAGAACGAGCCCATGTAGATGCCATTGTCCGGATTGAGGGACAGCAGGCTCGGCAACGCATCACCGCTGTAGCACAGCTCGCCGTAGGGATCGTCCTCGACCACCGGCACGCCGGTGGCGGCGGCTTTTTCCACCAGCGCCTCGCGGCGCTCCAACGGCAGCCGACGGCCCGTCGGATTCTGGAAATTGGGCAGGCAATACATGAAACGCGCGCCCTCCAGTGTCGCCGCATCAAGTGCATCGGTCCGGATGCCCTGCGCGTCCGACGCCATCGACACGAAATCCGGACGGAACAGCGAGAACGCCTGCAGCGCGCCGAGATAACTCGGCGTCTCCACCAGCACCTTGCTGCCTTCGTCGATCAGGGTCTTGCCCAGCAGGTCCAGTGCCTGCTGCGAACCGGTGGTGATCAGCACGCGTCCTGCGCTGACCTCGGCGCCGTGGCGTGCCAGATGCGCCGCCACCCACTCGCGCAGCGGCAGGAAGCCCTCGGTCGGCCCGTACTGCAACGCGGCGTGCGGCGCGTCGGTCAGCACCTGATGTGCGGCCTCGCGCATGCGCTCGACCGGGAACGTCGCCGGGGATGGCAAACCGCCTGCGAAGGAGATCACTTCAGGGCGTTCGGTGACCTTGAGGATCTCGCGGATGGCCGAACTGGTCAGGGCGAGGGCGCGCTTGGAAAGAGTGATGTTGGCGGTCATTCGACCATTGTAGAACGCGTCCGAAGGCGCGCCAAAGGTCGCATGGCCGGGCTTGCCGCACTGCGGCATGCTGCCGCCACCACGTCGGTATTCAGGAATTCAGCAAGTGGACGAGCTCACTTACAAAAAGATCCAGCAGAGCCCCCGTTTCCAGCAACTCGTACGTAGCCGCTCTCGTTTCGCGTGGATCCTGTCCGCGCTGATGCTCGCAATCTATGTGTCCTTCATCCTTGTGATCGCCTTCGAGCCGCAGTGGCTTGGCACTCCGATCAATAGCCACTCCATCATCACCTGGGGCATCCCGGTGGGGGTGGGCATCATCGTGTCCGCGTTCCTGCTGACCGGCGTCTACGTGTGGCGCGCCAACGGCGAGTTCGATCGCCTGACCGCCGAGCTGCTGAAGGAGCTGGAAGCATGAAGTTACGTCTGTTGCTTGTTTTGCTGGCCGGTCTTTCGCCCGCCGTCGCCTTTGCCGCCGATGCGATCACCGGCGAGGTCCAGAAGCAGCCGCTGAACGTGGCCGCCATTGTCATGTTCGTGGCCTTCGTGCTGTTTACCCTCGGCATCACCTACTGGGCTGCGCGCCGCAGCAAGTCCGCCTCGGACTACTATGCGGCCGGCGGCAGGATCACCGGTTTCCAGAACGGCCTGGCGATCGCCGGCGACTTCATGTCGGCCGCCTCGTTCCTGGGGATTTCCGCGCTGGTGTTCACCTCCGGCTACGACGGCCTGATCTACTCGATCGGTTTTCTCGTGGGCTGGCCGGTCATCCTGTTCCTGATCGCCGAGCGCCTGCGCAACCTGGGCAAGTACACCTTCGCCGATGTCGCCTCTTATCGCCTGGGCCAGAAGCAGATCCGCCTGCTGTCCGCCAGCGGCGCACTGGTGGTGGTGGCGCTGTACCTGATCGCGCAGATGGTCGGTGCCGGCAAGCTGATCCAGCTGCTGTTCGGCCTGAATTACCACGTCGCCGTGGTGCTGGTCGGCATCCTGATGGTGCTGTACGTGCTGTTCGGCGGCATGCTGGCCACCACCTGGGTGCAGATCATCAAGGCGGTGCTGCTGCTCGGCGGCGCCAGCTTCATGGCCTTCATGGTGATGAAGCACGCCGGCTTCTCCTTCGAGACGCTGTTCACCGAGTCGGCCAAGGCGCACGCCAAGGGCACCGCCATCATGGCGCCGGGCGCCCTGGTGTCCGATCCGATCTCGGCGATCTCGCTGGGCCTGGCGCTGATGTTCGGCACTGCCGGCCTGCCGCACATCCTGATGCGTTTCTTTACCGTCAGCGATGCCAAGGAGGCACGCAAGTCGGTGTTCTACGCCACCGGATTCATCGGCTACTTCTACATCCTGACCTTCATCATCGGCTTCGGTGCAATCCTGCTGGTCAGCACCAACCCGGCGTTCAAGGATGCCGATGGCCTGCTGCTGGGCGGCAACAACATGGCCGCGATCCATCTGGCCGATGCCGTAGGTGGCAGCATCTTCCTGGGCTTCATCTCGGCGGTGGCGTTCGCCACCATCCTGGCGGTGGTGGCCGGCCTCACGTTGGCCGGCGCCTCGGCGGTGTCACACGACCTGTATGCCAGCGTGATCAAGAACGGCAAGGCCAACGAAAAGGACGAGATCCGCGTGTCCAAGATCACCACGGTGATCCTGGGCGTGGTGGCCATCGGACTGGGTATCGTGTTCGAGAAGCAGAACATCGCCTTCATGGTCGGCCTGGCCTTCTCCATCGCGGCTAGCTGCAATTTCCCGGTGCTGTTCCTATCGATGTTCTGGAGCAAGCTCACCACCCGCGGTGCGATGCTGGGCGGCTGGCTGGGCCTGGGGACTGCGGTGGTGCTGATGATCCTGGGCCCGACCATCTGGGTGCAGATCCTGGGGCACGAGAAGCCGATCTACCCGTACGAGTACCCGGCGCTGTTCTCGATGATCGCTGCCTTCATCGGCATCTGGTTCTTCTCGATCACCGACACCTCCGCACGCGGTGCGACCGAGCGTGGGCGCTTCGGCCCGCAATTCGTCCGTTCGCAGACCGGCATCGGCATCAGCGCAGCGGCCGAGCACTGACCGCCAACTTGAATGTTCGACCCGACAGCCCGGCTTCTTGCCGGGCTGTCGCTTTCCGGAAGCCGGAGGTCCGGCTCCTTACTTCTCCAGCACCACCAGCGGTGCGAAGCCGCCAAAGATCATGCGCTTGCCGTCGAACGGCATCGGATTGACCTCCGGGTCCATGCGCGGGTCTTCCATCATCTTCTTCATGCCGGCATCGCGCGTGGCCTTGTCCGGCCATTCGATCCACGAGAACACCACGATCTCATCGTCCTTGGCCTGGACCGCGCGTCGGAAATCGGTCTGCTTGCCATCCGGCACGTCGTCGCCCCAGCACTCGAAGACGCGCGTTGCGCCGTAGTCCATGAACACCGCATCGCCCTGCCGGGCGTGATCGATGAATTTCTGCTTGTTGGCGGTCGGCACCGCCAGGACGAACCCGTCGACGTAAGACATGCTGATCTCCTTGGTTCTTGAAAGTGGGTGACGGTGGGGAGCGCCATCCTCCCCGCCGCTGTATCAGCGACGTGTGAGCGCTCCCTGGATCGACATTGCCGCGCCAATCAACGGCAGCAGGGACCATCTGATCCACCGGAAGCCGGCACCGGCCTTTTCGCCCCGTTGGCAAGCTCGCTCGCGTGGCGGCTCGCGCGGCGCACGCCCTGCCCCAACCACGTCACTGGCAAGCCGCCGACTGACGCGATCGCATCATGGTGAAATTTTCACCATACACATGAAGATGCCTGCGACAACTGCGGATGCGAAGGTTGTCCACAGGGGTGTCCCATCCTTCATCCACAAGGGCTGTGCATCGCGCACGGCCAACGCGCCATCACCTTTTCGAATCCGGAGCCGCGTCACGTCGTCAAGGCCCCAAACACCCTGGACAAAAAATAAGCACGCGGCAGAAACCCTTGTGCAGCAGGCCTCACCGAGGGTTCTCCACAGACCTATCCCGCGTTCCATCCACACCCGGTGTGGATGACTCGCGCAGCACCCGACCAACTCCGGAGGCGTCCACGGCATCGGCGGCCGCCGCCAGTGCCAGCAGATCGGTGCCGCTGTCGAACCCGAAGCGGAAATGGACCTCACCGGTGGGTGTGCGCAGGGAGTGCAACGAGGCGATGCTGACCCCCTGCTGCTCGAACACGTGCAGCAGGGCGCGCAGCGAGCCGGCCCGATCCAACGGCAAGTGCACACTGAGCGTGCGGGTTTCGGCCAGGTCGGCCAGCAGATAGCCGATCCGCTCGAACTTGTAGTTGCCGTCGGCCAGCACGTCCGGCCCGATGGCGTCGCGATTGTTCAACAGGGCCGACTGACGGAAACGCGCGCGCGCATCATCATCGCCCTGCTTGACCGTATCGCGCAGCGCGGACAACGTCTCGACCATCGCATCCAGCACCGCGGGCACATGCGGATTGCCAAACTGGATGTCTTCGTAGATGGCGGGATTCATCGACAGGATGCGCGAGAGGATCGCCCCATCCATCTCGAACGAGGCCGAGCGGTACGGCATCAACTCCCGCAGCCCGCCGATACGATCGGCATACGTGCGCAACACGCCGGCCTGCGCCAGGTGCGTGGCATGCACCAGGGCCTGCACCAGGGCCATGACCTGGTCGTGGTGATCGGGGGTGGTGCGTACGCACTCGGCCTCCAGGGCGCCAAGCAACGCATCGACCCAGTCACCCCAGGCGTGCAGCCGCGCTTCGCAGACGACGGTAACGCGGCCCTTGAGCGTGGGCGACTTTGGCGGCGCGGTCATCGGATGCAGGCCAACCACCTCTGCCTTGGAGTCCAGCAGCGCCTGCACCGGGCCGGATTTGATCGAGGTCAGATCCATCCACAACTTGCCGTGTTCGGCCCCATCGGCCAGCGCGACGTACTGACGGATCAAGGCCTCCGTCAGTCGAATGGGCGCACTGAAGACCAGCACGTCGCTGGCAGCGATCAATTCGCGCTCGCTGGGCGATTGCGGATCGGCTGGATCGCGCCCGATGACCTGCAGGCCCATGCGCTCGCTCAGGAAACGGCCCAGCCAGCGCCCATAGGCGCCCTGGCTCCCTACGATGCCCACCACGGGCGAACGGTTCTGCATGCACATCACATCCGTTTGGTCCTGGCGACATTGTAGGCGCCCGCACCTCAGCTGCCGGGGGCCTCAGCTGGCCACGCCCACCCAGTTGATGCCCTTGCTGTGCTTGATCAACACCTTGCCGCGCACGCGCACCAGCGTATCGGTGGAACGCGAAGAGGTGCTGAGCCCGCCGAGTCGCAGCAGGCTGCGCGTCTTGACGACGGCTTGCTTGCCGTCGTGCGCGACATCGATGCTGACAATGGTCGAGCTGGAATCAGGTTTGAAGCGTCCCCCGCTCATATCGCGCAGTTGCTGCATGCGCCGGAACAGCTCACCGAGATCGCGACAGATGTCCTCGCGTTTGCGCGACTCCTCCTTGGCATGGCCTTCAACCCAGATGGTGCCTTCGCTGACGTAGTCCTCGGTCATCATCCCGCAGACCCTGGCCGAATCCAGCTCCCTGCCGGCCTCATCGGTCTGCGCGTAGAAAGCCCGCACGTCTTCTTCGGTCAGTGTGTCGCGACCAAACCACAACCACCCCGCCAGCCCGGCAGCGCCTAGCAGCACGGCCAGCAATACCAGTTCCCGCATGCCTCATCCCCTGTGTCATCCCTGGCGCCGGCGCCCCGCGGCCGGCCATGCTCAGAACATCCGCCCGAATGATGCCCGTCTCCCCCGCGTCCGCCAAGCCAGGAACACAAAAAAAGGCGACCGGTTTCGCCGATCGCCCTTACATGATCGAGACCGACATGACGGCTCAGGAGGTCATGCGATCCCAGAAGCCCTTGACGCCATCGAGGAAGGTCGCCGACTTGGGCGAATGCTTGCGCGTGTCCTCGCCGATGAAGGTGGTCTCGAATTTCTCCAGCAGCTCGCGCTGTTCCGGCGTCAGGTTGACCGGGGTCTCCACCAGCACCTTGCAGAACAGATCGCCCTCGGTGCGACTGCGCACCGACTTGACGCCCTTGCCGCGCAGGCGGAACAGCTTGCCGGTCTGGGTCTCTGCCGGGACGCGGATCTCGGCCTCGCCGTTCAAGGTCGGCACGCGGATCGTGTCTCCCAGGGCGGCCTGCGAGATGCGGATCGGCACTTCACAATGCAGGTCGTCACCGTCGCGCTGAAAGATGTCGTGCTCGCGCACGCGCACTTCCACGTACAGGTCGCCCGGCGGCGTTCCAGCCGGGCCCGCTTCGCCTTCGCCCGAAAGTCGGATGCGGTCGCCGCTGTCCACGCCGGCCGGGATCTTGACCGACAGCACCTTCTCCTCCTCCACGCGACCTGCCCCACGGCAGGTCTTGCAGGGATTGGCGATCGTCTGCCCGCGACCACCACAATGCGGGCAGTTCTGCTGCATGGTGAAGATGCCGCGCTGCATGCGGACCTGGCCACGGCCCGCACAGGTGGAACAAGTCTCGACCTTGCCGTCCTCCGAACCCGTGCCGTTGCAGGGATCGCACTCGGCCAGGGTCGGGATCTCGATGCGCTTGTCGGCACCGGCGACGGCTTCTTCCAGGTCCAGCTCCATCACGTAGCCGATATCCGCGCCACGTCGTGCAGCGCGGGCACCGCCACCGCCGAAGATGTTGCCGAAGATGTCGCCGAAGATGTCACCCATGTCCGGGCCGCCGGGGCCACCCGGACCGCCGCCGCCCATGCCGTGCTCGAACGCGGCATGGCCGTGCTGGTCGTAGATACGGCGCTTGCCGCCATCGGACAGGACCTCGTAGGCCTCCTTGCACTCCTTGAACGCGGCCTCGGCGGCGGCGTCACCCGGGTTGCGGTCCGGGTGATGCTTCATCGCACAGCGTCGATAGGCCTTCTTCAGCTCTTCGTCGCTGGCGGTACGGGCCACGCCCAGGACTTCGTAATAATCGCGCTTGCTCATGGAATGCAGGTTCGCCTGACGGGTTCAACAAAAACGGGTTCAACACACTGGGGATCCCCCCCCCTCTCAAGCACGACGGCGACGGACCAGGCCGTCGCCGCGCGAAGCGCTTGATGGCACGGCGGCCAGCATGGACCGCCCGTTGCCTTACTTCTTCTCGTCGTCTTTGACCTCGGTGAACTCGGCATCGACAACGTCGTCGGCCGCACCGCGGGCCTGCTGCGCACCGGCATCGCCGACGCCGCCCTGATCACCACCTGCAGCCGCCGCGGCGTACAGCGCCTGGCCTGCCTCTTCCAGCGCCTTGGACTTGGCCTCGATCTGGCCCTTGTCATCGCCCTTCATCGCCGTTTCCAGCTCCGCCAGAGCCGACTCGACCTTGCCGATCACATCTCCCCCGACCTTGCTGCCATGCTCGGTGATGGCCGTGCGCGTGGCGTGGATCAGGCCGTCAGCCTGGTTACGCGCCTGCACCAGTTCGTGGAACTTCTTGTCTTCCTCACGGTTGGCTTCCGCGTCGGCGACCATCCGGGCGATCTCGTCGTCCGACAAGCCGGAGCCGGCCTTGATCTCGACCTTCTGTTCCTTGTTGGTCTTCTTGTCCTTGGCCGAGACGTGAAGGATGCCGTTGGCGTCGATGTCGAAGGACACTTCCACCTGTGGCAGACCGCGCGGCGACGGCTCGATGCCGGACAGATCGAACTTGGCCAGCGACTTGTTGAAGCGAGCCTGCTCGCGCTCGCCCTGCAGCACGTGCACGGTTACGGCCGACTGGTTGTCCTCGGCGGTGGAGAACACCTGCGAGGCCTTGGTCGGGATGGTGGTGTTCTTCTCGATGATCTTGGTGAACACGCCACCCATGGTTTCGATGCCCAGCGACAGCGGGGTCACATCCAGCAGCAGCACGTCCTTGACGTCGCCGCCCAGCACGCCGCCCTGGATCGCAGCACCCAAGGCCACGGCCTCGTCAGGGTTGACGTCCTTGCGCGGTTCCTTGCCGAAGAACTCGGTCACCGCCGCCTGCACCTTGGGCATGCGGGTCTGACCGCCGACCAGGATGACCTCGGTGATGTCGCTGGCGCGCACGCCGGCGTCGTTCAAGGCGATGCGGCACGGCTCGATCGACTTCTTGACCAGATCCTCCACCAGGGCTTCCAGCTTGGCCCGGGTCAACTTGATGTTGAGGTGCTTCGGGCCCGATGCGTCAGCGGTGACGTACGGTAGGTTCACTTCGGTCTGCTGGCTGGTGGACAGCTCGATCTTGGCGCGCTCGGCGGCGTCCTTCAGGCGCTGAAGCGCCAACGGATCCTTGCGCAGGTCGATGCCCTGATCCTTGTTGAACTCGTCCACCAGATAATCGATGACGCGCTTGTCGAAGTCTTCGCCGCCCAGGAAGGTGTCGCCGTTGGTGGCCAGCACTTCGAACTGCTTTTCGCCGTCGACTTCGGCAATCTCGATGATCGACACGTCGAACGTGCCGCCGCCCAGGTCATATACGGCGATCTTGCGGTCACCGGCGCCCGCCTTGTCCAGGCCATAGGCCAGGGCCGCGGCGGTCGGCTCGTTGATGATGCGCTTGACGTCCAGACCGGCGATGCGGCCGGCGTCCTTGGTGGCCTGACGCTGGCTGTCGTTGAAGTAGGCCGGCACGGTGATGACCGCCTCGGTGACCTTCTCGCCCAGGAAATCCTCGGCCGTCTTCTTCATCTTCTCCAGCACGCGCGCGGAAATTTCC
>JBEVNH010000085.1:0-7605 GCA_040508175.1 Pseudoxanthomonas sp. | reverse complement strand
GCGCTTATTCCTTCAACAGCGGCTTGCGTGGCAGCTTCTCTTCGCGTGTCGCGGCGTTGTAGACGAACGAGGCGATGATGGCCGCGGCCTGCTTGAGGTCTTCCGGCATGGCGTGGTCGTAGGTGTCCAGGTCGCTGTGATGGACATTGGTGCTGTAGTCCAGGCGGTCCTGCACGAACTGGAAACCCGGCAGGCCGACGCGATCGAAGGAGATGTGATCGGTGCTGCCGGTGTTGCGGCTGGTGACGATGGTGGCGCCCAGGTCGTTGAACGGCGCCAGCCAGCTTTCGAAGATCGGCATGGCGGCGCTGTTTTCCTGCGCGTAGATGCCGCGGATGCGGCCCGAGCCGTTGTCCAGGTTGAAGTAGGCGGCGAACTTGCCGTATTCCTTCTTGCGCTGCAGCTCGCCGGTGGGCTCGCGGAAATACGCCGGCAGCTTCTTCTGCTCCGGATCGGTCGGCTCCGGATACGCGGCGAAGTGCTGCTTCACGTACTCGCCCGAACCGATCAGGCCCTGTTCCTCGCCACTCCACAATGCGACGCGGATGGTGCGCTTGGGCTTGGCACCCACCGCCTTGAGGATGCGGATGGCCTCCATCATCACCGCTACGCCCGCACCGTTGTCCGAGGCGCCGGTGCCGGCATGCCAGGAATCCATGTGCGCGCCCAGCATCACCACTTCGTCGGCCTTGCTGCTGCCAGGCAGCTCGGCGAGGGTGTTGTAGCCGGGGTCGTTGGTCTCGCTGGTGAAGTTGGCGTCCGAGTTCAAGCGCAGGCGGACGGTCTCCTTGCGCAGCACGGCACGTACCAGCGGGTTGTAATGCTCCGCCGCCACGGCCAGCTCCGGCACGCCCACCGACTCACCGGCGCGGCGCGAACCGCCGCCGCCCACGCGCAGGATGCCGTTGTCCCAGCCGCTGATGCTCAGCGCCGCCACGGCGCCTTCTTCCACCAGGAACTTGTTCAGCGCCGCGGTCATCTCCAGGCGCTCGCGGTACTCCTTCAGGCGCTTTTCCTTGTCTTCCGGCTTGACGTCCTTGGGCACGCTGAAGGACAGCAGCTCGGTCAAGCCCGCTTCGTCATAGCGCTTGGTGTCCGGCTCGGTGCCCGGCTTGTACTCGCGGGACTCGCTCAGCAGCGCGATCTTGCCGCGCAGCTGGCCCTTGTACTTCTCCAGGTCCTTCGGGGTCTTGGCGTTGACGATGATGGCCTCGCCCTCCACGGCCCCCTTGGTGCCCGGCGTCCACGCCTTGGGCACGGCGTGCAGCGGCTGTGCGCGTGGGGACAGCAGTTCCAGGCTGGCGGTGCGGAACGCCCAGCCGCGGCCGAAATCATCGAAGGCCTCGTCGTGCACGTTGGCCAGGCCCCAGTCCTTGAACTGCTGCTTGGTCCAGGCGTTGGCCTTGGCCATGTTGGGCGAGTTGGTCAGGCGCGGGCCGATCTGCTCGGTCAGGTGCTGCAGGGTCTGCGAGACCTGCGAATGGTGGAAGGCCTCCTGCCGGATCTTGCCGACCATTTCCATGTCGACCTTTTCGGTCTGCGCCTGGACCAGGCCACTGGCCAGCAGGCTGCCAGCCAGCACACACATCCGCATTGCCTTCATCGATGGATTACCCGTTGCAACGAAACCATCGAGTCTAGTGGCGCGGCGGACGCTCGCCGCTGTGCCATCGGTCATGGGCGGCGCGATGACGGCCTCAGTCCAGCCGTGTGACCGTTGCCAGGCGCAGGGCCGGCTGCTGCTGGCCGCGCCAGTCGAGATCATTGGCCACCTGTGCGCATGCGCGGCTGGCATCGAGCGTTTCGAAATCCAGGTCAGCCATCGCCCACACCTGGTCGCCGGCGGTCTGCGCCAGCACGCCATCGGCGGGCAGGCCGACATCCATCGGCGCGAACAGCGCCGCCTCGCCAGTGTTGACGTCCAGGGCTGGGCTCCAGGGCGCCAACCCGGCGGTGACCGACTGCGCGACGAACATGCGGTTCTCCAGCGCGCGCGCCAGGCAACCGATGCGCACGCGCGTGGCGCCGGCGGCGGTGTCCGTGCAGCTGGGCACCACCAGCAAGCGCGCCCCCGCTTCCTGCTGGGCGCGCACCGGCAAGGGAAACTCGCTGTCGTAGCAGATGCAGACACCCACGCGAACGCCTGACGCATCGAAAACCTTCAGCGCATCGCCGCCATCGATGACGCCGGTCGCCTTTTCAAAGCCGGTCAACTGCAGCTTGTCCTGCCAGGCATGTGTGCCCTGCGGGGTGAACCAGTCACTACGGTTGCGATAGCGCCCATCGGACTGCCGCAGCAGGAAACTGCCTGCCACCACGTGCAGCTTCAGCGTGCGGGCGAGCTGCTCGAACAATGCCAGCCACTGCGCGCGCAGCACCTGCGTGGCCTGCAGCGACTCGGGCAACCCGGCGCTGATGGCCACGGGAAATGTCGCCGCCAGTTCAAGCGACAGATACTCCGGCAGCACCGCCAGCTGCGCACCCGCATCGGCAGCCTGCTGCAACACCTGTGCGATGCGCTCGGAAAACGCGGCGAAGTCGCGCGGCTGACCAATCGGATATTTGCAGACCGCGACTTTCATGCCGCCTCCCAGTCCCGCAGCCAGAAGGTCAGCGAATGCTGCACTTCGCCCAGTCCCGGCTCGCGCCACGCCAGCTGCATGGTCAGGCCCTCCTGGCGCGCATAGCCACGCTTGCCCCAGAACACATCGTTGGAGCGATAGGTGGGCGGGCAACGGGCGTCCTCGGGCAGGCGATCAACCGATGCGAACGCGGTCACGCGATAGCCCAGCGCTCGTGCGTGGGCCTCGCGATGATCGAAGAAGGCATGCCCGATGCCACGACCGCGCCACTCGGGCAGCAGGACCGATTCGCCGAAATAAAACACCTGTTCCGGGTCGATGCCATGTGACACCAGCGGGTCATGGAAATGCTGGCCATCGTGCAGCAGCGGCAAGCCAGTGGACGCGCCCACGACCTGCCCTTCGGCCATGGCCAGCACGAAGAGGCTGTCGCGCGACGCCGCATAAGCGGACAGATAATCACGCTCGTAACCGTCGGTGCCCTCGTACAGGTAAGGCCACTCGCGGAAGACCGCGATACGCAGGGCCGCGACATCTTCGAGCCACGGTAGGATTTCCGGCCCGCGAAACAGACCGATGGTGTGGGGGGAACGCATGCCCGAACTCTAACCGAAGGCCCGGGCCGGGACATCCCGGCCCGGGTGTGCATCCCGATCCTGTGGCGCCTGCGGCGAAGCCCTCAATCGCGCCAGACGTACAGCGCCGTGGCGTCGTCCGGCACCAGGACCAGCCATGCGCGGCCATCCTTGCGCGAGGTGAAATGCACCAGGCCCAGCGGCGGCGCCAGCACGCTGCGCCATGGTCGGTAAATCTCCTGCACGATGCCCCTGGGCGGCATTTCGGCCTGAGACAGCACCGCCGACGGATCGTGGCGCAGGGCCTGGCAGGTATCACGTTGAAGATGGAACAGCACGGCCCCATCCGAGCGTCGCCGCAACGGCAACAACAGTGCCGTCAGCGACGTGCATGAGGCATGGACTTCGGCAGACACGGTGCGCACAGCGGCCGGCAGCACGCGGCGGGCACGGGCATGCAACCAGCGCGGAAGCGCGCGGATCATCGGCGTCACCGCAGCGAGGCCGACAGGTCGTACCAATCCACCTTGCGCGTGATCCACATGATCACCGCCAGAATGCCGAACAGCAGCAGCGCGCCCATCAGCAGCGCGTTGTCTTCCGAGGCCAGCAGCGTGTAGAGCACGCCATACAACGCGGTGAGCAGGGTGGCGAAGCCGGAAGCCCGCCACCAGCTGCGCAGCACGCCGGACAGGTACACCAGCTGCAGGCCGATACAGGCGGTACTGGACACCAGATACGCCTTCCAGAATGCGATGTGCTCGGACAGGCCGATCAGCAGCAGGAAGAAGATCGCCAGCGCCAGGCCTACCAGCAGGTATTGGAGCGGATGGATCGGCAGCCGCTTGATCAGCTCGAACAATGCGAAGCCCACGAACGTCAGCAGTACGAACAGGATGCCGTACTTGCTGGCCCGGTCGGCCTGCGTATAGACATCGACCGGGTCGACCAGGCTGACCTGCAGGGTTTCCGGAACACCCGTGCCAGGCGCCAGCAGCTTGCGCTGCGCATCGCTGGCCAGCGAGGACACGGCCCAGCTGGCCTTGAAGCCCTGCGCATCGATGTTGCTTTCGTACGGCAGAAAGCTGCCGCCGAAGGAAGGGTGCGGCCACGCCGAATGCAGCGTGATCTTGTTGTCATCGCCAATGGGCGCGATGGACAGCGCCTGCGTTCCGTCCAACATCATCTGCAGCGTCAGGTTGTCCAGCGCAGGCAGATGGCCCGCCTGCGTATCGCCGACCGGCAGCGGGGCATGAATGCCTTGCGAGACGCCAGCGAATTCCTTCGTGCCTGCCTGCAGTGCCTGCGTGGCGCCGTCGATGCGGAGCGTCGGCATCCCAGCCAGGCCGCGCACATCACTCACGCCGATCGCCAGATATGGCGTGCCGTAGGTGCGCTCGGCCTTGATGGAGTAATCGAATGCCGCGAAATCGGCCTCGATCCGGCCTGTCCATTGATACACCGGCACACGGAACAGCCCGATGCGGCGTTCGCTGGGGACCAGCCTGCCGTCGATCTTCAACTGGCGCGGCGCCTGCAACTCATAACCGGCGACCGTGCGCCGTTCTACATGGCGTTTGCCGTCGCCATCGAACGCGGTGGTGTCCTCTATCTGTGTCCACGGCACCACGCGCACTGGCCCGGTGAAGGTTTGCGCGCCTGCCTTGCTCTCCGAGACGCGGCGCACGGCCATGTCGCGATAGGACTGCCGCTCCTGGATGACGCCGCGCACCAGCGTCAGCGGGATCAGCAACAGCAGGATCAACGCGCCAACGGTGGCGCAACGCAGTAACAAGCGGAAGGATTTCATCGATGCCATGTCCCATCAGGAAAGTGGGCATAGCCTGTGCGTTCGCGGTGAGCGGGGTTTGTGGCGAATTTGAAGCGAATGTGAAGTCAGCCGGCCCACCTCAACCCGCGGGCAGGTGCAACGTCGCCATGGCGCCGCCAGCCGGGACATTGATCAGACTGACACTGCCGCCGTGCAACCGCGCCACCTCGCGCACGAACGGCAAACCCAGCCCGGAGCTGCGCGTGCCGGTCGCCGGCCGTGGCAACGAGTAGAACCGCTCGAAGACGCGTTCCTGTGCGTAATCGGGCACCCCGGGCCCCTGGTCGCTCACGCGGATGCGGATGCCTTCGGCCGTCAGCGAGGCAGCGGCGTGCACGCATGCGCCGTCGGGCGAGAATCCCACTGCGTTGTCCAACAGATTGCCCACGGCTTGGCGCAGCAGGAACGCATCACCTTCGACGTACAGCGCGCCCTCCTCTGCTTCCACCGACACCTGGATCCCCCGCGCCTGCGCGATGGTCGCCGCGTCGTTGGCACACTGCGCCATCAGCAGGCCGACCTCCACGCGCTCGCGATGCTGCAGCCACCCGTGTTGCTCCACTTCGGCCAGCGCCAGCAGCTTGTCGATGGTCGCCGTCATTCGTACTTCCTGGCGTTGGATATTGCGGGCAAAGCGCTCGCGCTCGGCTTCCGGCAGCGGCTCCTGCAACAGCTCGGCCGCACCGCGGATCGCCGCGAGCGGGCTCTTCATCTCGTGCGTCAGCGACTGCACGTACTGCTCCACATAGGCCTTGCCTTCCAGCTTGCGGCGCATGGTTTCCAGCGCCTGGCCCAGGTCGCCGATCTCATCGCGACGCGGCCGTGGCGGCGGCGCCGGCTGGCCCGCACTCACCGCCTGGGCATACCGGTTGAGCCCGCCAATGCCGCGGATCAGCCACCAGCTCATCGCCAGGCCGATCAGCGCCGACAGTCCGATCAGCCAGCCGCCGCGCTGCAGGATGTTGCGCTGGCTGGCGACGATGAAGGGCTCCAGTGCGCGGTTGGGCTGGGCCACGGTCAGCACGCCGATCAGCTGCTCGCCATCGCGGATCGGCGCGGCCACGTGCATCACCGTATGCACGGTGTCGCCGGGTGCCTCCGGGCTGGAACGCGCGCCATATTCGCCGCTCAAGGTGCGGTAGACATCATTCCAGCGTGAGTGGTCGCGCCCCACGTCGCGCCCCTGCGAGTCGTAGACGACAACCCCTTTCGCGTCGGTGATGGTCACGCGGTAGTCCAGCGTGCGCTTGATGAAGCCGGAGACATCGGCGTGGAGATCGCGACGTCGCGCCTCGGCCATGCGCCGCGAAAATTCGCCGGTGGCGATCACGCCGCGCTTGAGGTCATCGGCCGCCATCACCGCCAGCATGTTGGCGGTCTCCACCAGCGTGGATTCCATGGCCTGGCGCACCCCGGGCTTGACCTCGTTGACGAACACGCGCATCACGAAGAACGCGGCCAGGCCGACGATCAGGAAGAACGCCAGGAACAGCCGCAGGCCCAGACGCATGGGTCAACGCGCCAGCGAATAGCCGATGCCGCGATGCGTGCGGATCGGGTCGGGCTCGGCGCCCGCGCTGCGCAGCTTGGCGCGCAAGGTCTTGATGTGGGTATCGATGGTGCGATCGGTGCTGTCGGCGGCCGGATCCCAGCCACGGTCCATCAGCTGGGCCCGGCTCAGGATCGCGCCGGGGCGAGCCAACAGCGCATCGAGCACGGCGAATTCGTAGCGCGTCAGATCCAGCAGGTGGCCCGCATAGCGGATGCGGCGGCTTTCCCGGTCCACGGCGAACGCACCGTGACTGACCAGGTCCTGCGTGGACGCCGGCCGGCGCAGCCTGGCCCGCACCCGCGCCACCAGCTCGCGTGGGGAAAACGGTTTGGCCATGTAGTCATCCGCCCCCAGCTCCAGCCCCAGCACACGGTCGACCTCATCGCTGCGCGCGGTGAGGAAGATCACCGGCACCTCGCTGAAACCGCGCAGCTGCCGGCACACATCGAAACCACTGATGTCCGGCAGGCCCACATCCAGCACCACCACGTCCACGCCTCCACGACGCACGCGCGCCAATGCATCGCGCCCCAGGGGCACATGTTCGGCCAGGAAGCCTTCGCTGCGCAGGGCGTACAACACGGTATCGGCGATGGCCGATTCGTCCTCGGCAAGCAGAATGGTCGGCATGGCGCGCAGCATATCCGTATCCTTCCGGGCATGAACTACCGCCACGCCTTCCATGCCGGCAACCATGCCGATGTCCTCAAGCACGTCATTCTGCTGATGCTGATCGACGCGCTCAGGGCCAAGCCCAGCCCGTTCTTCGTGCTCGATACCCATGCAGGACGCGGCCGCTACCTGTTGGGGGCCAGGGAAGGCCAGCGCACGGCCGAGGCGACCACGGGCATCCTGAGGCTGGCCGGACGCAAGGGCCTGCCCGCTGCCTTGAAGCGGTATCTGCAGGCCGTGCAGGCCGACAACCCGGTCGATGCGCTGCTGGCGTACCCGGGGTCACCGCTGCTGGTCGCCCAGGCCCTGCGCGAAGATGACCGTCTCGCCGCCTGCGAATTGCAGCCGGAGGAAGCCGCCACGCTCAAGACGCTGTTCGCCCATGAAGACAAG
>JBEVNH010000068.1:0-16888 GCA_040508175.1 Pseudoxanthomonas sp. | reverse complement strand
ACGTGCACCACTGGAAGGACATTGCCCGCGACCTGCTCGGTGGCGGCTACGGCGTGGAGAAGATCGTCTCGCAGTTCCTGATGGACGAGGTCAAGCCATTCTCCGGCTATCCGCTGTCGGCGGAGGACGGACGGCGGGAAGGAAAACGTTGATGCTCGACACCAGGGACGGCGCCGTCAGGGCGGAAGGACTCCAAGGAGAGGATCACGATCGCCACGGCAAAGTGCGGTCGGTGTGCAAGTCCATCACCGTGAAGCCACTGCATCTGCCGCCATCTCGCGGGCCGAGCGCGCATTGTCCGTAATGCGGCCACGCGATGGATCTGCCCGTCAACGCCGGTGTGCTCAGCGTCCTGGCCGACAGGCTCGCAGGATCAATGCCCTCCGCTTGAGATTGGATATCGCGCAACAAGCGCGCAGCGAGCCAATCCGTTTGGCCACGTTCGTATCGGCGCTGACCTTCGGGCTCTTCGTCTGGTCCACGGTAACGACGCTGGCGGCAGAACGACGCGATCGATTCCACGCGTTCGCCCTCGTCGACTGCCGGTGGAGGGCTTCGCAATTGCCGTACCCAGTCCATTCGCGCATGTCGTCGCGCCACGTTCTGGCATAGCCATCCAGGCGGCCCCTCGGAATTTCAGTGTGGCCGTGCGTCTCTTGGAACAGGCGCAACCGTGTATTCCGCCCAGCGTCATGCACCTGGCTTGGATCGCTGCGATACTGCGGCCCATTCCTTGTTCACCTGCCCGCGCGCCAGACCTCGTCTGATCGTGCGTGTCCTCGTTTTCGCGAGGACGGGCCGCCAAAGCAGATCCCCACATGTCGCCGCATTCCACCACCTTGGCCGAGCTGACCGCGGGCCAGCGCAACATCATCATCCTCGCCCTGGCCCTGGGTGGGTTCTCCATCGGCGTCAGCGAGTTCGCCAGCATGGGCCTGTTGCTGGAGATCAGTCGTGGCCTGCAGATCACCGAGTCGCAGGTCGGCCATCTCATCAGCACCTACGCGGTGGGCGTGGTGATCGGTGCGCCGATGCTGGCTTTCGTCGGCGCGCGCCTCAAGCGCAGGACCCTGCTGCTGGCGCTGGCCCTGTTCTACGCGGTGGCCAATGTCGCCAGTGCGTTGGCGCCGGGCTATCACACGATGATGCTGGCGCGCTTCCTGGCCGGCCTGCCGCACGGCGCGTACTTCGGCGTGGCGATGCTGGTGGCCGCTTCGATCAGCCCAGCCGGGCAGCGCGGCGTGGCCGTGTCCAAGGTGCTGATGGGGCTGTCGGTCTCCATCCTGGTCGGCAACCCCATCGCCACGTGGCTGGGCCAGCAGCTGAGCTGGCGCGTGGCGTTCGCGCTGGTGGGCGTGCTGTCCGTTGCCACGGTGCTGATGATCAGCCGCACGCTGCCGCACGATCCCCACGAGAAGATCGTCAGCCCGCTCCAGGAGCTGGTCGCCTTTAACCGCACGCAAGTGTGGCTGGCCCTGGCGATCGGTTCGATCGGCTTTGCCGGCATGTTCTGCGTCTTCACCTATCTCGGCCCGATCCTGGTCAAGGTGACCAAGGTCTCCGAAGCGTGGATGCCATTGGCGGTAGCGGCGTTCGGCGTGGGCGCGGTGGCCGGCAATGTCGCCGGCGGACGCCTGGTGGATCGCCTGCAGTTCAAGGCCACCGGCATCGTGTTGCTCTGGTCGATCCTGGTGTTGGCACTGTTCCCATTGGCGGCCCAGTCGCTGGGAGGACTGCTGTTCGGCGTGATCGGCCTGGGCACCATGGGCGCGTTGGCGGTGGCGCTGCAGACGCGACTGATGGATGTCGCCGGTGAAGCGCAGACGCTGGCCGCAGCCTCCAACCATGCCGCATTCAATACCGCCAACGCGCTTGGCCCCTGGCTGGGCGGCCTGGCCATCGATGCCGGCTACGGCCTGACCTCCACCAGCCAGATCGGCGTGGTCGCGGCCGTCATGGGCCTGGGCCTGTGGGCCATGGCAGTGATGCTGGAACGACGCAAGCAGGTAGCCGGCGTGCACCCATGAGGCACGGCACGTGGGTCGACGCCCCCCGCCGCTGCAGTGCGGCCTGAATCGCTACATGGTGGCCTGCGCGCCGCTGTTCCCGCATTCCTCCACGTGACAGCCCGACACCGCCCGACACAGCGGAAGCGTGCGGGCCTTGCTCAGCCCAGGCCGCTGTCGGCGGCCAGGGCCAGGCCCTGCACCACGCCGAACGACGGATCACCATGCACCAGCGCCGAACGCGGGAAGGCGTCGCGGACCACCTGCTGCACGTACGGTGCGCGTGACATGCCGCCGGTGAGGAACACCGCATCCGGGTCGTGGCCGATATCGGCCGCCACCTGCGCCAGCAGTTCCTGCATCTGTCCGAGGAAACCGTACGCGGCCTGCGACAGGCCATCTGCCTGCAGACGCACCGACAGTCCGGTCTCGATGTAGTCCAGTGCATCGGTGTGCTGCGCCGCCCCGCTGAGCACGATCTTGCTGCGCTCCACGCCGCGCGCGAGCCGCGCGGTGTTGCCGGTGTCCTGCAGCGCCTGCAGGCGCGGGCCGTAAGGCGCATCGACACCGTCGTACTTGTGCAGGCGGAAGTCGCGCTGGCGGGTCAGGTCGTGGACCGTGGCTGCTTCGGCGTAGTGGTGGTTGGGCACGCGGGTGATGCCGCGCCCGAACAGCGGCATGTAGCCGGCCAGGCTGAGCGCCAGATCCACATCGGTGCCGCCGCGGGCGATGCCCCAGGCGCGGCGCACCGTGGGCGCCAGCGTGCCGCCGACGTCGGCGTGGGCCACATCGGTGGTGCCACCGCCAATGTCCACCACCACCACTTCATGGCGCTGCGTGCTGGCGGCGTGGTGACGCATGGCAGCCGCGGAAGGTTCTTCGAGAAAGCGCACGGTGTCGAACCCGGCGGCGGCCGCGGCGGCCTGCAGGATGTCCAGCGCCTGGTCGTTGCCGGCATCGCCCATGGAACTGCGGAACTGCACCGGACGGCCCAGCACCGCTTCGCGCACGGGCTGGTCGAACTGGCGCTGCGCGGTCAGCCGGATGTGCTCGAGGATGTGCGTGGCGATGCCGGTGATGGTCTGCCTGGCACGCGGGTGCAGGTTGTAGCCCAGCATCGACTTGGGGCTCTGCACCAGATTGCCTTCGCCCTCGGCGAAGTAGGCATCCAGCGCCTCTTCGCCATACACCGCGTTCTGCAGCAACGCGGCGGACGTGCGCGGCTGGCGCATCTGCGCTTCCATCCATTCCCGGCGCACCGCGCGCAACGCCTCGCGCCGCAGCGCTTGGGCCGGGCGCACCTGGCCAGCGGCCTGCGCCTGGCGGCGCGCGGCGTCGATCAACTGCTCCAGCTGGTGCTCCTGCGCATCGTCGGGAACGAAATCCTCGACCTCGCGCATCACTTCGGGGAAGTACACCGAGGTGCGGAACTGCGCCTGCTCACCGAACTGCACCGGCACCACCGCGCCGTCGATCACCGCGGCCGCGGCGGAATTGCTGGTGCCAAAGTCGATGCCAAGTCGCATGTGGAAGCCAAGGTGCGGGGCCGCGCACTGTGCCCAATGCGCCAGAGGGGCGCAAGCACGCGGCGGATTGGCACTGGCCGAAACGGCCAGCGAGCCCCGTAACCGAAGGGAAGGACGTTCCCGACGACCAATTAGTGTGATGATAATCACACTTATAGCTCAACGGATCCGTGACCTGTGCATCAAAACAGTCCGCTGGCGCGTAACGCCCTGGAACAGCCCGCCACCCCTAAAGGGAACCCTGATGCTCTCCTGGTTTGAAGAACGTCTGATCGTCCGCGCCCGCCAAGGCGCCGTGGCGCGCAGGTCGCGTGGCGTGGCAGGCCTCAATGCGGCCATCATCCCGCCGGCCATGCCCGGCAGCGTGGGAGATGCGGCCATGGTGTCGGCCACGGCCCAGCAGCTGCGCGGCATGGGGTTTGCGCGGGTGGACCTGTTCCACGGCAGCGACTGGCCGCTGGACGCCCGCATCGACCGGCGGCTTCCCGCCGAACGCTATTTCTACGGCGCCTCTCGATTTCGCTTGAGCAGGTTGCTGCCCGCGCTGGCCGATTACTCGCACTTGTTCATGCTGGGCGCCGATGTGATCGACGGCGCCTACAACCCCGGTTCGGTCAACCGCCGGTTGGAAGTCCTGCGCGAGGCCGCGCAGATGGGGTGTATCTGCACCATCCTGGGATCGAGCTACAACAACGCACCGGAGGCCAGCACGCGTGCATCGCTGCGTGCCTTGCCGGCCCAGGTGGCGATCTGCGGCCGCGACCCGAACTCGCACGCACGCTTCACTTCGCACCTGGAGCGGCCGATCGAGCTGACCGCCGACGTGGCCTTCCTGCTGGACGCCCAGCCCGGGCACGTCGATGCGATGGCCGCCATCGCCTGGATCCAGCAGCGACGCGATGACGGGCACCGCGTGGTCGCGGTCAACGCCAATTACCTGCACGCCGCCAAGGTGCCCGGCCTGCGCGAGGGCCTGGCCAAGCTGCTGGGCATGCTGCTCGAACAGCCCATTTCCCTTCTGTTGCTGTCGCATGACAGCCGGACCCGCGAGCCGGACGAGAAGGTGCTGGCCGACGCAGTCGCCCAATTGCCCGCTGCACTGCAGGCCAATACCCGCATGCTGGCCACGCCAAGCCCAGGTGCGGTCAAGGCGGTGCTGGCCCAGGTCGATCTGCTGGTGACCGGGCGCATGCACGCGATGATCCTGGCATTGGGGGGACATACGCCATCGCTGGGATTTGCTTACCAGGACAAGTTCGAAGGGCTGATGCAGCTGCTCGGCCTGGATGGCCAGGCCATGCTGTCCACACCCGACACCCTGGCCACCGCGCCCGAGGCCGTGGCGGCCCAGGCGCAGGCCCTGCTGTCACAGCGCGATACGCTGCGCCAGCACATCGCCCAGGCCATGCCGGCGGCCCTGCAGCTGGCGGCGCACAACTTCAGCCGCGAACGGTTGAACTTGGTGCCCTCCACGCTGGACGCGGCCTGACACCTGCAGGCCTCATCCGGCCGCCATCGGTGAACCAGGCGATATGCCCGGGGAACGCGGGCACGGACGTCATCACGCACGACGTGATGCGCGTTGTCACCTTCGGCGCTGCGCCGGTCAGGCCACGCGGTTGGGAAGCGGCGCCTGCGCGGTGATGATCTTCTGCGCGCGCAGGTCTTCCCAGAACGCGGCGGGAATAGCGACCTGCATCGAGCTGGCATTGGCTGCCGCCTGTTCTGCATTGCGCGCGCCAGGCACGATGGCCGAGACCACATCCGGTGCGGCGGCGAACTGCAGGGCCGCCGTGCGCAGGTCCACGCCATGCCGGGCCGCGATGGCCATCGCCTGCCGACGTTTGTCGGCCGCACCCGCCGGGACCGGCCCGCCATAGAGATAGCGCTCCCGCCCGGCCAGATATCCGGCCAGCAACGGCGAACCGACCAGCACCGACACATCGCGCGCGGCCAGTTTGGGAAAGGTCTCGCGCAAGGCCTGGTCGTGATCCAGCAACGAGTATTGGCAGGCCAGCAGCATGATGTCCGGGTCGGCCACCTCCAGCGAACGCAGCGCCGGCTGGGGTGTGTTGACGCCCAGGCCCCAGGCCTTGATCAGGCCTTCCTCGCGCATCTTGGTCAGCTCCGGGAACGCGCCCTTGCTGGCCTGCTCGAAGTGTTGGGCGTAGGTGTCCTTCATGTCACCGTTATCAGGTGAGAGGTCATGGACCAGCACGATGTCCAGCCGCGAGATGCCCAGCCGCTGCAGGCTGTCCTCCACGCTGCGACGCACACCCGCGGCGCTGTAGTCATAGCGGTAGGCAAACGGCGACGGTGCCTTCCAGCTGGTCTTGTTCGCTGCGGTGCTGGCCGTGAGCAGGCGGCCGACCTTGGTGGACAGCACGTAGGCATCGCGCGGTTTGCTGTGCAGGAACTGGCCGAAGCGGCGCTCGCTCAGACCCAGGCCATACCAGGGCGAGGTGTCGAAGGTGCGCATGCCCCCGTCCCAGGCCGCCTGCAGCATGCCGTGGATCGCTTCGTCGGTATTGGGCGCGAAGTTGTTGCCCGCCGGCGCCCCGCCCTGCCCGATGCGGGTGTGCGGGCGAAAGCGCCCCTTGCCTGCGGGGTTGACCGGCACGGCTTGACCTACATTGCGCCCCTGCGTGGGCATCACCTCACCAATGTGGGTCTGTGCGCTGGCCGCCAGGGGCGCGGCCGCCAGGGCGGCGGTGCCGGCAGCGGCAGCGATGAGAAATGCGCGACGCGTGTTCATGGGCGTGCTCCCGGTGCAGTAGAGCCCCCGAGTGTTCAACCTGCACGCGCAGACGCCCGTGAATCGGTCGTGACAATCAGGTCATGGCCACTGCCCTGGCGACGTCGGCACCGCCACTGGCGCGTTCAGCCGATCAGCAGCGGTCGCGCGGCCAACAAGGCCCACAGCGCCAGCACCGCGAGGAAGTTGACGGTGAACACCAGACCGCGCAGGCGCACGTTGCACGTGAGGATCTGCACCGCGCTGTGCAGCACGCGCCCGGCGATGAACACCCACGCCAGGCCGATCACCAGCGGCCCGGTCGCGCCTTGCAACAACAGCAGCACACAGGCCACGTGGAAAAACAGCGGCCACTCGAACTGGTTGGACAGATTCGCGCTGATGCGCGGCTCGACGGCTGCGCACGGGTTGCTGCCATCGGCACGGCGCCCGATGCCCCAGATCGCCGGTGCCCGCACCACGGTCAGGGCGACATACAGCAACGCCGCCAAGGCAACGTGGGCGGCCATGGGCAGGATCAACGAGAAGGTCATGGGTGCTTCCGACTCAGCGCGGCTGCTTGGCCGCCCAATCCTGCGCCTGCTGCATCACCCGCAGCACGTTGCCCCCCCAGATGCCGGCGATCTGGTCCTTGCTGTAACCCTTGCGCAGCAGCCATGCGGTGATCTTGGGCAGGTCCGAGACGTCCTCCATGCCGACCACCCCACCGCCGCCATCCCAGTCCATGCCGATGCCGACATGCTCCGGGCCGATCAGCTTCAGCACGTGCTCAAGGTGTTCAAAGAAGTCGTCCAGCGTGGCCTGCTTGACCGGATGCTGTGCATCCAGCGCCTTGAGGTCGGCCGTGAGCTTGGCGCCATCGGCGACCTTCATCCTTTCCCAGTCGTACCTGCCCATCAGCGCCTTCTCGGCCGCCTTGCGCGCATCGCTGGCCTCGGCGTCGATCAGGTAGCCGCTGTAGGAATTCATCTGGATCACGCCGCCGTGCTCGGCCAGCGCCTTGAGCCGTGCGTCATCGATGTTGCGCGGATGGTCGTGCACCGCACGCGCACCGCTGTGCGAAAGCAGGATCGGCACCGGCGACAGGGTGATGAGCTGGTCGAACACCGCATCGGAGGCATGCGACTGGTCGATCACGATGCCCAGCTGCTGCGCATGCTGCACCAGCGCCTTGCCGGCCGGGCTGAGGCCCTGCCACTCCGGCCCCTTGGGATCGGTCGCCGAATCGGCAAACTCGTTGTTGAGGAAATGCACCACGCTCATCAGGCGCAGGCCCTGCTTGTAATAGAAGTCCAGCAGCGTCGGGTCGTCCACCAGCGGGCTGGCGTTCTCCATGCTGATGTAGACCACGCGCTTGCCTGCGGCCTTCAGCCGCGCTGCATCGGCCGGCACGGTGGCGAAACCGAACTTGTCCGGATGCGCGGCCAGCATCTGCTTGATCACGATCAGCCGCTGCAGGCCGGCGTCACGGTCATCCTTGTGGGCCTTGTCACTGCGGTCGCCCTGGCCGGTATAGATGGCCCAGTAACCGCCATCCAGATCACCCTGCACCATGCGTGGGTAATCCACCTGCGAGAGCTTGTTGCGCGGATGCGCGGTGGCGATGTCGAAATCGGCGCGTTCCAGGTTGGCCGGCGTATCCAGGTGCGAATCCAGCGTGACCAGCGTCTTCTGCAAGGCGGCGGCGCGCTGCAGCTCGGCCGGGGTGAACTCGACGGCAGCGGCGGCGCCGGGCAGGACCAGTACGCAGGACAGCAGCAGGGACAGACGATGGCGTTTCATGAAACCTCGATGGCCGGGGATGCATCCCGATCATGCCATGCAGATGGACTGCCGCTGGCGCACGACATCGCGGACGCGGCACGAAAGCGCGCGCAATGCCCGGGAGCGGAACATCGCGCGCGATCCCGCATCGCCTACTGGCGCTCGAAGTACTCGGTGTAGGCCTTGGACTTGCCTTCCGGCGACTTGCCCACGCCACGGCGGATCAGCACCTTGCCATCGGGAGAGAAGGTCCAGAACTCGCCGACGATGACGTCATCGTCCTTCATCTTGAGGATCTGGTAGTTGTCCGCGCCGGTCTTGGACACGGCGATCTGGTTGAAGCGCGCCTGCTCGTTGAGCGGGCTGGGCTTGCCGTCGAGCGTGGTGACGTAATCGACCTTGTAGAGCTTCTCCGGGCGCGTGTCGTTGATCGAGTGGTACTCGATGCGGTTGTCGGAGAATTTCACGTTGATGGTCAGGCTCATGCCCTTGGGGAACTTGCCATCGCTCCAGTTGGATTTGGATTCCACCAGCTTCCACGCACCATCGTGCGGGTCGGCGGCGAAGGCGGTGGACGTGGCGGTCAACGCCGCGACGGCGAGGAAAGCGGTGCTCAGCAAAATGCGCATGGGGTGTCCTGTTTGCGGTCAGAAAATGGTGCGGGATTCGACGTGCTGCTCGACCTCGCCACGCGTGGTCCAGAGGGTGCGGAACTCGCCCTTGGACAGCAGCTCCAGCTGGTCGCTGTTGTGTGGTGAACCGGGCTGGCTGGAATTGCCGTAGCTCATCAGCCCCTTGGCCTTGATCGGCGTGGAGAACTCCACCATCGACACCCAGGTCTCACCGTGCTGCGGCAGGCGCTCACCATCGGCGTTGAGTGGGTCCCAGGTGATGACATCGAACGCGCCGAGGTTGCCGAAGCCACCGCGGCCAGGCACGTTCACCGCACCCAGATGGAAGCGCGAGACCTCACCATAGGGGCGGTCGATCGCGCCGTAGCGTTCCCTGGTCTTGGCCACGGCCTGCTTGAGCTGGCGCACGGCCAGCGCCGGATCCTTCAGGCCACTGGGCGTGGTCAGCGGCGCGTCCAGCGACCACGGCGTGGCGTAGCCGGCGTTGGAGACGAACTTGTAGTCGCCGGTGAACAGATGCGCCCATTCCTCGAACAGCAGCGCGCCGCGGCTGTCGGCTTCGAAATGGCGATCCCAGGCCTTGAGCACCTTGAGCGCGGCGACGATGTCCGGGTCGGTGCTGCTGTCGGCGGCTGCGAAGAGCTGCGGCAGCGTGCGGTCGGCCGCCAGCGCCTGTGCGGTGCGCTTGAGCGAGACCAGCTTGTCGAAGTCGATCTTCTCGTGCTCGGCCAGCATCTTCACCGAGTTCTGCGCGCGCATCGACATTGGTCCCACCGGCGCGGTGTAGGCCGGGAACGCCTTGGGATCCAGCTCGCGCGGCCAGCTGGTCAGCCACGGCGGATCGTTGGTGTTCTGCACGAAACCGCCGGCCGGATTGATGACCTTGGGCAACTCGTCGTAACCATGCACGTCGGTCCACAGCGTGGCGGAGGTATCGCCTGGCACCAGCCCGCCCCAGTACTTCAGGTCGCCCTGCGCATGCTTGGGCAGGATGCCGTTGTCCAGGAACATCACGTTGCCGGCCTTGTCGGCGTAGACGATGTTGAACATCGGCACCTGCAGCTGCTTCAGCGCGGCCTGGAACTGGCTGAAGTCAGTGGCCTTGCCCATGTCCCAGTACTGCTTGAGCATGTCCGGGCGGTCCAGGCCGGCCACGCGCAGCGCCACGGTGGCACCGTCGTAGCGGTCGAACACCGGCCCCTGCACGGCGTGGCGCACCTGCAGCGTTTCGGTCTTCACGCTGCCGTCGGGCTGGCGGACCTTCAGCGTTTTCTTTTCCACCTTGAACGGCTGCACCTTGCCGTCCAGCAGGTAGCCATCACCGGACAATGTGAGCTTGTAGGTGGTCTGGCCCAGCATCGTGTTCACCGTGTTGGTGAAGCCCAGGTCCTTGTTGAAGCCGAAGCGCAGGATCGGCAACCCCACCTGCGTGGCGCCGTACAGGTCCACGCCCGGTCCGTTGAGGTGCGCCTCGTAATAGGTGAAGAAGCCGGTGCCCCACGGCAGGTGCGGGTTGGCCAGCAGCATGGCGTGGCCATCGCGGGTTTTCTTCGGCATCAGCGCCCACGCGTTGGAACCATCCCGCGCCTGCGTGTCTTTGGGCGCCTCGCCCAGTACCTTGGTCGGCGAGGCAATGTAGACGTAGTTCATCAGCCGGTGTGCATGCGCCACCACGTCCACGCCGGTCAGCGGCAACACCACTTTGAGTTCCGCATCGACCTTGTCAGGATTGGCGGCGACGTAGTCGTTGATGCCCTGCGCGAAGGCATCCAGGTCCGCACGGAACTTCGGATCCTGCTGCCGGTACCACTGCTGCGAACGCGCGTAGACGTCGTTGGCCGCCATCCAGCGGTCCTGCTCGGCGTACTTTTCACCCCAGTATTCGGCGGCGCGGCCACGCGCCTCGCCGTACAGCCGCAGCAGCACGTTGCCGTGGCTCTGCGTCTGCGCCCAGCCGAAGCCATAGAACACCCCGGCTTCGGTCTTGGCATACACGTGTGGCACGCCGTAGCGGTCCCACAGAATCTCGCCGCCGCCGGCCTTCTTCGGCGCGGCCGTCGCCAGGGGCGCGGTGCCCAGCAACGCCAGCAGCAGGCATGCGGCCTTGGGAATCACGCCCGCGCGGGCGCGGGTCTGCATCAGGTCTGGCACCGGGAAACTCCTGCCTTAGAAGGTGTAGGTCAGCTTGGTGTAGTAGGAACCACCGGTAAACCCGTAGGGCACGCTGGTGACGTAATAGCCGCTGCCGGTGCTGGCCACCACGCCGATGTTCTTCGGGTACTGGTTGAAGATGTTGTTGCCGCCCACCGTCCATGTGAGGCGCTCGGTCAGCGCATAGGACGCTTCCAGGTCGGTGATCCACTTGGCATCGACGTGTTCGTCGTTGGCGGCGACGTTCTCCAGCACATCGAAGGCGCCAAAGCGGTTGACCCGCACGTTGAGCGAGAAATCCCCCAGCGCCCAGTTGCCGCCCAGCAGCAGCTTGGTGCGGGGCGTGCGCGAGAGGTAGCCGCGCGAAGCGCGATCGAACAGCTCGTAGGACGACCCCAGCGATTCCAACGCCGCCGGGTTGTCGGCGATGCGGGTGATGTCGGTCTTGTTGTAGTTGTAGCCCAAGTTCCAGTTGACCCTGCCGAAGTCGCCCAGGCCCATGCGCCAGGTGGCCACCACGTCCACGCCCTTGGTGCGTGTGTCGATGGCGTTGGTGAAGTACTGCGCGCTGTCCACGCCGACCACGCCGGCAGTGGTGAGGATGTCAGTGACCGCCGCGCCGGTGATGTAGCCGGTCATGCTGATGCGATCGTCCAGATCGATCTGGTACGCATCCACGCTCAAGGCGAGGTTGCGCGTGGGGTTGTAGGTGAAACCGAGGCTGATGTTGGTCGATTCTTCCGGCGTGAGCGGCTTGGCTCCAAGTGCCAGCGCCGCGTCCGAATCCACCGGCAGGGTCTTGGCCAGAAACAGCTCGCGGTCGCCATTGGCCAGGGTGCGCCAGCTGCTGTTGGTCGCCGCATACAGCGCCTGGGCCAGCGTGGGTGCTCGGAAGCCGGTGCTGGCCGCGCCACGCAGTGCGAACTCCGGCGTGATCGCCCAGCGCGCGGTGAACTTGCCCACCGCCGTGTCGCCGGCCGAATCGTCGAAGGATTCGTAGCGCCCGGCCAGACCGAGCGAGACGCTGTCGGCCACGTCCCAGGTGAAGTCCGCATACGCCGCGCCGCTGTGGCGATCCAGGCTGCCGGCTTCATCGGGCTGGAAGGTGATGGCGCCCTGCGCACCCGGTGCCGGCGCCTGTCCCGCACGCGGATGCCCGGCCGGATACACGTAGTCGCCGGCCGCGTAGGAGGACGGCTCGCCCGCTTCGATCTCGTACTCCTCGTAGCGGTGCTGCAGGCCCAGCGACACCTGCAGCGGACGCCCGGCCAGGGTCACGCCACGGGTGATGTCGAAACTGTTGGTCCAGTCGGTGGAGATCAGCTTGCCCAGGTAGAACTCGGTGGGGCTGTTCGGGCCAAGGCTGGCGTTGAGCGTGTGCAGGCCCTCGCGCTCGGAGGCGTTGCTGCCGTAGCTGGTGGCCAGGTCCCAGTCCCACGCGCCCCACAGGCCTTTCAGGCCGGCGGTGAATTCGTAGTCGGTTTCGTCGATGCGCAGGATCGGGCTGTAACCATCCGGATAGAGTTCGGCAATCGTGTTGATTGCATTGGGATTGCGGAAGGACCACTCCAGGTCGCTGAGGCGCCGGCTGTAGGTGGCGAACGAATACGCACGCAGGTCATCGCCCAGGCCCAGCTCGGCGTTGTAGGAGACGTTGGCGCCCTTCTGCCAAGGCTGGCCATAGTTGTGCGTGATCAGGCGATCGGCCGTGCCCTCGCGCGGGTCGGGCTGACCGTTGACCGGGTAATACAGCGGGTAGCTGTCGGCCACCGGCACGGCGCGATTGGACGCCTGCTGGTACTTGGCATCGGCCGCCAGGTACAGGAAGCCGTCCTCGCCCAGCGCAAAGCCCTTGCCGACGCTGCCGTTGGTGGTATCGCCATCGGCACGGTCGATGTTCTGGCCCCACATCAGGTCGACCTTGCCGCCTTCGGCGTCGGACTTGAGGATGATGTTGATGACGCCGGCGATGGCATCAGAGCCGTACTGCGCCGCCGCGCCATCGCGCAGCACTTCGATGTGGTCCACCGCCGAGACCGGGATCAGGCTCATGTCCACCGGCACCGAGCCACGGCCGACGATGCCGGCGATGTTGATGCTGGCGGTCCGGTGGCGGCGCTTGCCGTTGACCAACACCAGCGTGTGGTCCGGGTTCAACCCACGCAGGCCGCCGGTGGCGATGACATAGGAGGTGCCGTTGCCGGACTTGGCCGGCATGTTGAACGAAGGCACCAGGTCGTTGAGCGCCGACAGCAGGCCCGGGCGCCCGGTCTTCTCCAACTCGGCGCTGCCGATCACGTCGATCGGCGTGGGACTTTCGCTCACCGTGCGCTGGATGCCGCGCGCGCCGGTGGTCACGGTGACCGTATCGAGTTCATTGACCTCGGACTGGGGGGTTGCCGCTGCAGGTGCCTCCTGCGCGATCACCGCGCCACCGGGCACGGGGCCGGCCAATGCCGCCGTCAACGGGCGTGCCGAGGTCAGGGTGATGGTGTCGCCATCGTCGGCCACCACCTGCAGGCCGGTGCCGGCCAGCATCTGCCGCAGCGCCACGCGGGTTTCCAGGCGGCCCTGCACGGCCGGTGTCCGCACGCTGGCCAATAGCTCGCCCGGCGCCACGATCTGCACACCCGCCTGTCGCGCGAACGCCGGCAACGCGGTGCCGGCTTCGCTGGAAGGCACGTTGAAGGCACGCTCGCCTGCCAGTGCGCTGGTACAAGGCACGACAGACATGCACAGCAGGGTGAAACCGATCGAGGTGCTCAACTGCTTCCTGGACAAACGCATTGAATGGCTCTCCGCCGGCGCTGCCGGTCAGTGGTGGCGAACTGCGTGGGACCCCTCCCACTGTTGAAATGCACCACTGCCATCTTTCCGCCATCGTGCTGAAAGATTTTTCTGCAGCGTTCGCGCCATGAGACATGCCGAACCCGCATGTGCTCAGTTCATCGGCGCCTGCCGCAGGTACACGCCCGTGCGCGTCTGCTCGACCTGGAGCCCCATGCTCAACGCCACCGCACGGGCGAAACCGGCCGGATCGCTGGCCGAATACAGGCCCACGACCTTGCGCTGCGCCACCAGCGGGTCATCGATGACGATGCGCGTGTCGCTGTAGCGCGCGAAGGCCTCGGCCGCCTGGGCGAGCGTGTCGCCGTTGAAGGCGATCATGCCGTCGCGCCAGGCCAGCATGCGTTCGATGCGCTCGGGCTGCACCGGGCGCACGGCGATCTTTTCCTGCGGGCGCACGATGGCCATCGCATTGGCCTTGAGCTGGATGGGCTGCTCACGGAAATCGTCCACCCGCACGATGCCCTCGCGCACCGTCACGTCCACGCCCTTGTTGCGGTCGCGCATGACGGTGAAGCTGGTGCCCACCGCTGTGACTTCCGAGCCGCCGGTGCTGACCACGAACGGGCGCCGCCTGTGCTTGGTCACGTCGAACAGCGCCTCACCCCGCAGCAGCTGGATTTCACGGCGTTCGTCGGTGTAGTTCACCACCACCTCGGTGCCCGAGTTGAGCGTGACCACCGAGCCGTCCTGCAGCGGCAGGCGCAGCACCTCGCCCAGGCGGGTGACGTGGTGCCCGCCATCGGGCGCTTCGCGCAGCGTCAGCACGCCCACCACCATCGCGACCACGCTGGCGGCCATCGCGCCCATCCAGAAGCTGCGGCCGCGCCCACGCGCCATGCGACGTGGCGAGGCTGCGCGCTCCCGCGCCGGCGACACCTCAGGCTGCGGGGCGAAATCCTCGACCCGGAAGCCGGATCCCAACGCCCGCGCGCGGTCCAGGTGCAGATGGATCGCATGGGCGCGCGCATAGGCGCCGCGGTGGCGCACGTCCTGCGCCAGCCAGGCCTCGCGCGCCTGGCATTCGTGTTGCTCAAGTCCACCGCGATCCTCGCGGGCCACCCAGCCCGCGGCGGTCTCGTCAATGGTATTGCCTGTGTTGCTCATCATCTCGCCTGCTTGTTCAGAACGTCGTCACCGACCACCTTGGACGTGCGACTGCCGGCGGCCGGCGGCCGCCCCAGCATGACCATCAACAGCTTCAATCCCTTGACGACGTGTTTTTCCACTGTGTTCTCACTGATGCCCAGCTGCAGCGCGATCTCGCGCTGCGACAGGCCCTCGACCTTGCGCATCACGAACACCTGTCGGCACTTGTCCGGCAGCGTCGCCAGGGCCTGGCCGATGCGGCGCAGCTCCTGGCCGGCAATGGCGTGGCGTTCGGGCGACAACTCATCGGATGAGATGTCTAGGCGCTCGATTTCCGCCACCGTCTCGATCGAGACGATCCGCGCCCGCCGCACATGCTGCAGCAGCACCGATTGCGCGGTGGTGTACAGATAGGCACGCGGCTGGGTGATGTGGCCGACCTCGGCCAGGCCGGACAGGATGGCGTAGGTCTCCTGGATGACGTCGTCCACCTCCAGCCCCCGGACCCGATGCCTGGCCAGCCAGCCGCGCAGCTCGGGCTCATGCGGCAGCACGTGCGCGGCCAGCCAGGCCGTACGCTGGCGATCCAGCGCCCGCATCTAGCCGCACCCCCCACCACTGGCAGGCCGGAGCGAAGCAAGACCGGCGCGATGACATGGGGTCATGTGCGCTCCAAGAACCGCGCGTTGAGGGAACGCGCCTGATGAAGACGATGCACGACCCGTGCTTTTCCGCCATCGGCGGCGGAGCGTGGCGGCAGGTCCCTGCAGCGCGCCCGGCGCATTACGCTTGTGCCCCCGTCCTGAGGCCATCCCCCACGATGCAGATCGAACGCCTTGCGGCCTTCTGCCACGGCGCCTCCGGTGGCAATCCGGCTGGCGTGGTGGTGACCGATGTCCTGCCTTCGGCGGCGGACATGCAGGCCATCGCCGCACGGGTCGGATATTCGGAAACGGCGTTCGCCGCCCCGGAAGGCGCGCACTGGCGCGTGCGCTATTTCTCGCCGGAATTGGAAGTGCCGTTCTGTGGCCACGCCACCATCGCCCTGGGTGCGGCGCTGACGGCGCGACAGGGAAACGGCGAGTTCGTGCTGCAGCTCAACCGCGCGTGCATCCGTGTGGAAGGCTGGCGCGAGGGCGACATCGTCAGCGCCAGCCTGCAGTCACCGCCAACCAAGAGCGGTGCCGCGCCCGTCGCGCTGCGGGACCAGGCGCTGGCCCTGTTCGGCTATGCCGCAGGCGCGCTGGATCCACGCCTGCCACCGGCGCTGGCGCATGCCGGCGCGGACCATCTGATCCTGGCGCTGGGCAAGCGCCAGGCACTGGCGGCACTGCGCTACGACCTTAACGCCGGGCGCGACTTCATGCGCACCCATAGCCTGACCACCATCGCGCTGGTGGTGGCCGAACACCCGCAGCGCTTCCACGCGCGCAACCCGTTCGCCAGCGGCGGGGTCTACGAGGACCCGGCCACCGGCGCGGCGGCGGCCGCGTTATCCGGCTATCTGCGCGATGCCAACTGGCCGCATGGCGGCCACATCGAGATCCTGCAGGGCGAGGACATGGGCAGCCCATCGCGCCTGCTGTGCGACATCCCGGCCGAACCGGGTAGCAGCATCCGCGTCAGCGGCACCGCACGCTGGCTGCCCGGCTGAGCCTTAATCCACCACTCGGCAGAACACCGCCTTGAGGTAACGCGATTCCTGCACGTGCGCCATGAAGGGGTGGTCCGGGCCGGCCCCGGCCACTTTGAGGATCTGAATGGTGCGACCGGAGAAGTAGGAGGCCCGCCGCATCATGTCCAGGAACTCATGCTCGGCCACCAGCCCGGTGCAGGAGAACGTGGCAAACAGGCCGCCCGGTTTGACCACACCCAGCGCCAGCTTGTTCATGTCCAGGTACTTCTTCAGCGCCGGGATCACCTGGTCGCGGTCCCGCGTCATCTTGGCCGGGTCCAGGATCACCACGTCGTACTGCTCGCCGCGGTTGGCCGCATCGCGCAGGTACGGAAAGATGTCGGCCTGCACGAACTTCGGGCGCACGTTGTTGAGCTTGGCGTTGCCCTTGGCGATGGCAATCACGTCCTGGTCGATGTCCACGCCCAGCACCTCGCTGGCAC
>JBEVNH010000053.1:0-5126 GCA_040508175.1 Pseudoxanthomonas sp. | reverse complement strand
ATGCAGCCAGGACGCCGCTGACGGCACACAATTCGGTGCCATCGATCGCCTGCCCGCACCAAGCGGCGGCCTGCTGCCCAGCATGACGATTGCCGAGCCGGCGACCTGGTCCGGCAAGGTGCCGACGGCTCCTGACGGCTTCACCGTCGCCTCGATCGCGACCGACCTGCTGGTGCCCCGGCAGACGCTCGTGCTTCCCAATGGCGACATCCTGGTTGCGGAAGGCAAGGGCGGTGGCGCGCCGGTGTTGACGCCGAAGGATTACATCGCCGGATTCATCAAGGCCAAGGGCACGACCAAGGCGAAGAGCGGTGACCGCCTGACCTTGCTGCGCGATGCCGATGGTGACGGCCAGTACGAAGGTCGGTGGGTGTTCGCGGAAGGGCTCGACGCGCCCTACGGCCTGGCGCTTATCGGCAGCCAGCTCTTCGTAGCCAACCAGGATGCGCTGGTGCGCTTCGAGTACCAACCGGGCCAGACACGGGCATCGGCGGCGCCGGTCACTGTTACGCTGCTGCCGTCGGCCGTCAATCACCACTGGACTAAGGCCTTGACGGCAAGTCCCGACGGCCGTCACCTCTACGTCGGCATCGGCTCCAACAGCAACGTCGGGGAACGCGGCATGGAGATCGAGGAGAACCGCGCCATGGTCTGGGAAGTCAACGCACAGACCGGTGCGACGCGGCCGTATGCCACTGGGTTGCGCAACCCGACGGCGCTGGCCATCGAACCGCGGTTGAATCAGTTGTGGGCAGTCGTGAACGAGCGTGACGAGCTGGGCCCTGACTTGGTGCCCGACTACCTCACCTCAGTGCGCGAGCGTGCCTTCTATGGCTGGCCCTATGCCTACTGGGGGCAGAACGTGGATCCCCGCGTGCGCCCGCAGGATGATGTCAAGGTGAAGATGACGGTACGTCCCGACTACGCGCTGCAGTCGCACTCGGCACCGCTTGGCGTCGCGTTCGCGGCATCCAACATCGCCGATCCCCGTTTCGCTGAAGGCGCCTTCGTCGGCTTGCACGGCAGCTGGAACCGCTCCGTGCCAGTGGGCTACAAGGTGATCTTTGTGCCCTTCCGCGATGGCCGGCCGAGTGGCCCTCCAGTGGATTTCCTCACCGGGTTTCAGCACGACGGAAAAACCATGGGGCGCCCGGTCGGCGTGACAGTCGACCCGCGCGGTGCTGTGATCGTGGCCGACGATCTGTCGAACACTGTTTGGCGCGTCGCGCCGGTACGCTAGTCGAAGCGGCATAGCAAAGCCATCATGACCGAGGCGCCACGCTGGCTACCCTATTGCGGCGAGGCGCCCGGCCCTGGCGTCTGGCTGGAGCGATGGAATCTGGACCCGGTGCTCTGGGCCGGCCTCGCCATTCTTGCCGTCGTGTTGTGGCATCCGGCGATGACCAATGGAGGCTCCCGCGGGCAGCGTCGCAGCCTGCACTGCGCGTGGGTGCTGTTGGTGCTTCTGTATGTCTCGCCGCTGTGCGCCCTCAGCTCGGCGTTCTTCACTGCGCGCGTGGTCCATCACATGGCCTTGGTGTTAGTGGTCGCGCCGTTGCTGGTTTTCGGTCTGGGCAGGCGGCTGGATCGCGTGGCGGCCCCACTGTGGAGCAGCACGGCGCTGGCTGCAGTGGTGTTTTGGATCTGGCATGCGCCTGGTCCTTACGGTGCCGCGCTGTCGTCGGTGCCGGTCTACGCGCTGATGCAGTTCTCTCTGGCGGGCAGTGCGGTGCTCTTCTGGACCGCACTGCGCCGCACCGGCGGCGCCCCCGCGCTGGCCGCACTGCTGGTCACGACGGTCCAGATGGGCATGCTCGCCGCCCTGATCACCTTCGCCGCGCGGCCGATGTACGCACCGCACTTCCTGTCCACGTTGGCGTGGGGCGTCTCGCCGCTCGAGGATCAGCAGATGGCCGGCTTGACGATGTGGGCGCCTGGCTGCCTGGCCTACCTGTGCGCCGCGGTCTGGATCGGTTGGCGGTGGATACGATCCGAAGGCAGCCGGACCAGCCGCCCATCACCATTGGAGTCAACCTGAATCTCATTGCCATCATCGAATGGGCCGAGGGTTACAACCGCCGCGGCCTGTACTCGCCGATTGGCGTGACCTTCCATTGGGTCATGGCAGCGTTGATGGTGTTCCAGCTCGGCTACGGCTGGTTTTTGAATCTGCTGCCGGCGGGAGGCGACAAGTATGTGGGCTACCAGACCCACGCCGAAATCGGGCTGACCATCATGGCGCTTGGTTCTCTGCGATTTCTTTGGCGGAGCCAGATCAGCGGGCCGGAGAACATCGAACCAGACTCGTTCGCTGGCCGCGCCAGCCGCCTGATTCAGGCCTGGTTCTACTTCGGCTTTTTTGCGCTGCCAATCAGTGGCTGGGTGATGTGGTCAACGCTTCCGGGTGACCTGCCGCTTTTCATCGCTGGGGTGGTCCCTTTTCCCAACCTTCCGTTCGACCAACTGTCCGAGCGATTGCAGCACAGCCTCATGCAGGGCGCCGCGACAGCGCACTTCTGGATTGTCTGGATCACCGTGTTGGCCATTCCGGGCCACGCTGGTGCGGCATTTTTCCACTACGTGGTCAAACGCGACCGCGTGTTGCAGTCAATGCTCGACCTCAATGGTCCGAAGGTACCGGGCGTGGTGGGATCTGCGCCAAGTAAAGGCCCAGGGTCTTAATGTCCTCGGCATTCAAAGCTTGCGCCACGCGTAGCATGTCATGAAGGCCATCGCCACGTCGCTTGGAGAGCTGCCAGTCGCGCAATTGCTGGGCCGTGTAGAAGGCCGGTTGGCCGGCGAGCGGTGGCCCCGCCGGCGTGCCGGCGGCATCGACACCATGACATTGCAGGCACGCGCTCGCGTACAGCGCGGCCGTGCGTTCGGTCGTCGCCTCCGTCGTGGCTGGCGCGAGCGCACGGGGCGGCAGCGCGGCATAGTGGTTCGCCACCAGCACGCGCTCGTTGCTGTCGAGGAAGCGTGCCACATCGCGCATCAGCGCGTGCGGACGCAGGCCGGCAGCGTAGTCTTCCATCTGCTTTTGCAGGTAGCCGGCGGGCAGACCCGCAAGACGGGGTGCATCAAAACCGTTGCCTTCGCCCCGCGCGCCATGGCAGGTCGCGCAGGCATAACGGGCGCCGCCTTCGCCGCCACTCCTCGCGATAAGTTCACCGCCGCGGCCAAAGAGGTCGTTGCTGGGCGCCATGCGGTCGGTGCATCCACCGGCGGAGATCGTAACGAATGCGGAAAGAATCGTCGTCGCCAATACAGATCGCTTGGACTGCCTGGCGGACCGGTGGGGTGAACGCATGGTAGGCAAGTGTGACTCAATCGTTGCCAGGGGCAAGCGTGGTTGCCTGTGGTTGGTGGTCTGCGTGGCCGGCTGCGGCTTGTCCGCTTGCGATGGCCCACCGGACCGAACGCCACGGCTCGACGAGGCCGATGTGGCCCGCGGCATGCGCTTGGTCTCAACCAAGGGCTGCGTGGCATGCCACACCTTCCCCGATGTCGCCTGGCCGCGCGGCGCTCTGGGGCCTTCGCTGGAGAACTTCGGCGCGCAAGGCCTCATCGCCGGCCGGCTCCCCAATCAACCCGGCGTGTTGATGCAGTTCGTTCGCAATGCACCCGCGATGGTGCCCGGCACTGCGATGCCGGCCATGCCCATGTCAGACCAGGAAGCACGCGATGTCACAGCCTACCTCCTCCAGCTCCAGTTTCGCTGAGGCCTTGCGTAGCTGGCCCCCGCCAGTGCTCGATCCGCAAGGGCCGTTCTCGAACACGGTCACGACGCTGGCGTGGGGGCTGATGGGGCTGATGGCTCTGATCTTCGTGCTCGTGTGCGCGGCGATGTGGGTGGCGCTGTACGGCAGCGACAAACTGCGCGCGCGGCTGGGCGGCGAGCGTGTCGTCAAATGGTTCGGGTTGATCGTGCCGACAGGAGTGCTCTTCCTTCTGCTGGTCTGGAGCATGGCGCTGGTGTCGGGTTTGACGACCATTCGGGGCGACGAGCTGCGCATGCGCATCGCCGGCAACATCTACTGGTGGCGCGTGTCCTATCTGGACGCTGCCGGGCGCGAGTGGCTGGCTGATGCCAATGAGCTGCACATCCCCGTCGGCCAGCCGGTCGTCATCGACATGGTTTCCGAGGATGTCATCCACAGCTTCTGGGTGCCTAAGCTCGGCGGCAAGATGGACATGATCCCGGGCCGCACCAACCGGCTGAAGCTGCAGGCTGACAAGCCCGGTGTCTACGGTGGGCAGTGCGCGGAGTTCTGCGGCGGCGCGCATTCCCTGATGGGCTTTGTCGTGGTCGCGCACGACGCCGCCGACTGGCAACGCTGGCTGGCGGCACGACAGCCGCCGGCGTCGACCACGGAGATCAAGCCTGCACCTGTGGCGAACACTGAAGTCGAGCGCGGACGGCAGCTCTTCGGCGAGGTCGGCTGCGCGGCCTGCCACCGCATCGCAGGCACCGCTGCGCAGGGCGTAGCCGGGCCCGACCTCAGCTTCGTCGGGGCGCGGCGTTCTCTCGGGGCCGGCATCCTGCCGAACAACCGCGGCACGATGATCGGCTGGATCGGCGACAGCCAGTCGATCAAACCGAACAATCGGATGCCGGCCTACCGTTCGCTCAGCGGCGCTGAGCTCGGCGCGCTGGCGGCCTACATGGAATCGTTGAAGTGACGGCCCACATTGCCGGTGTGCCGGGGGTCGACGGTGCTGTCCGCGACGCCGCGGCCGAGCCCAGCGAGACCGGCTTCGACGCGCGCCTGTACCAACGCTTTCCGATGCAGGGTGGCCGGCCCGCCGGCGAGCTGGAGGCGCTGGAGAAGGTGTGGGCCTCGCCCAAGGGCTGGCGCCGGCTGAGCGACGTCAACAACAACGTCATCGGCTTCATGTTCATCGTCACCGCCTTCGCGTTCTTCGTAGCCGCGGGCATCCTGTCGCTGGTGATGCGCGTGCAGCTGGCAACGCCGCTGGCCGGCATCGTGCCGCAGGAGACCTACAACCAGCTGTTCACGATGCACGGCTCGGTGATGATGTTCCTGTTCGCCGTGCCGGCGGTAGAGGCCATCGCGGTGCTGCTGCTCCCACAGATGCTGGCTGCACGCGACCTGCCGTTCCCA
>JBEVNH010000039.1:0-12517 GCA_040508175.1 Pseudoxanthomonas sp. | reverse complement strand
AGGACGCCACGCGCATCGGGCAGCGTGCCCAGCCAGTTGAGCATGCAGGCCTGACCACGCGCACGCGTGCTGCCCAGCGGCAGACCAACCACCGCGCGCAGATGATTTTCGAACTGCGAGGTCTCGGCACCTTCGGTGCAGGCTGGGGCTGGCTGGTGCAGCGACCGGACGGCACGCTCGGCCTGGTCAGCACCTCCAATGCCGCCACCCCGCTCACCGGCGAGGACACCCCGCTGCTGACCATCGATGTGTGGGAACACGCCTACTACATTGATTACCGCAATGCGCGCCCGAAGTACGTCGAGTCTTTCTGGGCGCTGGTCAACTGGGACTTCGTGGCCGCCAAGCTGGCCTGATCACCCCTGTTGCACGTATGGAAAAGGCTGGGGAAACCCGGCCTTTTCTTTGTACATGCGAGTGGTCTGTCGCGCTGATGCATTGATGCTGCCGGCAACGCAGCCCCGGCAGCCTGACCGACTCAGCGACCGAGTCGCGCGATGACCGGTGCGACCTGCGCTTCACGATCCAGCTGCACGCCGGCGGCATGCAGCGCATCGACCAGGCCCATCGTGGTGTCCGCGCGGAACGTGGCGTGACCCACCTTGCGACCCTCTCGCGCCTCCTTGCCGTAGTCATGCCAATGCCCCCCGGACTGCGCCAGGACGCCACGCGCATCGGGCAGCGTGCCCAGCCAGTTGAGCATGCAGGCCTGACCACGCGCACGCGTGCTGCCCAGCGGCAGCCCAACCACCGCGCGCAGATGATTTTCGAACTGCGAGGTCTCGGCACCTTCGATGGTCCAGTGCCCGGAGTTGTGCACGCGGGGGGCCATTTCGTTGGCCAGAAGACGGCCATCGCAGCAGAACAGCTCCAAGGCGAACACGCCGACATAGTCCAGCCGCTCGGCGATCTTCTGGGCCGCCAGGCGTGCCTGCTCGGCCAGCACGCCCTCCACGGCCACGGGTGACAAGCTTGCCGAGAGCACGCCATCGACGTGCCAGTTTTCGGTCAGCGGCCAGGTCTGGAACTCGCCATCGCGGCCACGCACGGCCACTACCGAGATCTCACGCTGGAAATGCACGAAGCCTTCGAGGATCAATCCAGTCCGGCCCACACTTGGCCCCAGCGTCTTCCACGCCGCTTCCACGTCCTGCGGCGCGGTAATGCGGAACTGCCCCTTGCCGTCATAGCCCAGCCGACGTGTCTTGAGGATGCACGGCGTGCCCAGCTCGGCCACGGCCTGCTCCAGCTGCGCATGGCTGGTGATATCGGCGAAGGGCGGCACCTCGATGCCCAACTCGCGGAACAAGGTCTTTTCCAGCAGCCGGTCCTGCGCCAACGCCAATGCACCGGGCCCGGGAAACACCGGGAGGCGCTGCGCCAGCCATTGGGCACTGCTGGCCGGCACGTTCTCGAAATCAAAGGTGACCACATCGACCTGCGAGGCGAACTCGGCCAGCGCCGATGCGTCGCTGTAGTCACCCACCATCAGCGGCGCGATCTGCCCGGCGCAGGCATCGGCCGAGGGATCCAGCACCAGAAAGCGCAGGCCCATCGGCGCGCCGGCCAATGCCAGCATGCGGGCCAACTGCCCGCCCCCGAGGATGCCAACCGTGATCATTGCCGCGGGTCGTCCGCAGCCATCACGTCGGCCGTCTGCTTACTGCGGAAATCGCTCAAAGCCTGACCGATCTCGACGTGGTCCGGGGCCAGCATCGCCGCGGCAAACAGCGCCGCATTGGCGGCACCCGCATTGCCGATGGCGAAGGTCGCCACCGGAATCCCCGCCGGCATCTGCACGATGGACAGCAGCGAATCCATGCCATTGAGCGCCTTGGACTGCACCGGAACGCCCAGTACCGGCACGGACGTCTTGGAGGCCAGCATGCCCGGCAGATGCGCCGCGCCGCCGGCGCCGGCAATGATCGCCCGCAGGCCACGACCAGACGCCTCTTCGGCGTAGGAAAACAGCACGTCAGGCGTGCGGTGGGCCGAGACGACTTTTACTTCGTAAGGCACGCCCAGCGCATCGAGCTTGCTGGCGGCATGCTGCATGGTGTCCCAGTCGGAGCGCGATCCCATCACGATGCCCACGACCGGGGAAGTCTGGCTGGCGGTCACGGTTGGCCGTCCCCTGTCTTAAAGACGTATTCTAGCCGCCTTCGACGCAACACGACCTCCCCCATGGACCGCAAACTGCTCGACATCCTGTGCTGCCCCGCGTCTCGCCAGCCCCTGCAGGCGCTCGAAAGTCGCGGACTGGACGCGATCAACGATGCGATTTCCAACGGTTCGCTCAGGCGCGTGGACGACACCGCGCAAGCCAGCCCGCTGCGCGAGGCACTCATCACCCGTGATCGCAAGACCGTCTACCGCATCGACGACGGCATCCCGGTGCTGCTGGTGGAAGAAGGCATTGCCACGACGCAGATGGCCGACTTCCCGGCGCGCTGACTGAGCACGGATATCACCGTCATGACGGATCCGATCACCGCCCCTGCGGACGCAATCGTCCAGGCCAACGTGGCCACCGCGCTGGCCGAGGACCTGGGCCCCGGTGATGTCACCGCGGCCCTGCTCGACGACGTGGGCGCCTCTGGCTACCTGCTATGCAAGGAAGACGCGGTGGTGGCCGGTCGACCGTGGTTCGATGCCACGCACCGTGCGCTGGATCCACGGGTGCGCATCGACTGGCAGGTCGAGGAAGGCCAACACGTTGCCGCCGGCACGGTCCTGGCGCTGCTGCATGGCCGGACCCGATCACTGGTGTCAGCCGAACGGACCTCGCTCAACTTCATGCAGACCCTGTGCGCCACCGCTACGGTGACGGCGCAGTACGTGGCAGCCGTGGCGGGAACGCGCGCGCGCATTCTGGACACCCGCAAGACCCTGCCCGGACTGCGCCTAGCGCAGAAATACGCCGTGCGCTGCGGGGGCGGCATGAATCACCGCATCGGTCTGTTCGACACGGTGATGCTCAAGGAGAACCACGTTCGCGCCGCCGGGTCGATCACCACGGCCATTGCCATGGCACGCACCGCGCAGCCGGACCTTCCGTTGGTGGTGGAAGTGGAAACCCTCGATGAGCTGCGGGACGCACTGACCGCCGGCTGCGACCGCATCCTCATCGACGATTTCAATGCCGACATGCGCCGCGAGGCCGTGCGCATGGCGGGCGGGCGCATCCCGCTGGAGGTCTCAGGCAGCGTCGACATGGACACCTTGCGCGGCATCGCCGCCGACGGCGTGGACTACATCTCCATCGGCGCACTGACCAAACACATCCATGCCATCGACCTGTCGCTCAAGCTGGGTCCGCCGCCTGCGCGCTGATGCGCGTGCGCGGCACCTTGCGCCTGTCCGCACGCGCCTCCATCCTGCATCCATGCCAGAACTCATCTTGATCATGATTGCCGGCGGCGCCGCTTTCGCCTGGTGGAATGCCTCCCGAGCGGCGTCCGAGCGGGCGACGACGGTGGGTCGCAACGCCTGCCGCAATGCCGGGGTGATCCTGCTGGATGAGAGCGTCCATGCCAATGGACTGCGCCTGCGACGCGGCGAGGATGGTCGGCTTGGGGTCGAGCGCAGCTTCCGCTTCGACTATTCCTACGATGGCGTTGAACGCCATACCGGCCGCATGGTCCTGCGCGGCGAATCGCTGGTGAGCTTCATCGGCCCGGTCGGCTCGACCGCCCAGATCAGCCCGTTCGCTCGCGACTGACCTGATGGCCTGCTGACCAGCGCCGCGCAGCCGAAACGGCAGCCGCGGCGCCGAGCTTACTTGACGATGCGCAGGTGCGGACGCTTGCCCGCTGGCGGCGGATCCTCCGGGGCGATGGGCGGATCGGACGTCTCGTCGTCCAGCTCGGTATCCGCTGCCGCTGCCTCCGTGCCGCCGGTGGCGCCCACGTCCTCAGGCAGCGCCATGCCCTGCCCGGTCTCACGCGAATAGATCGCCAACACCGCACCGACCGGCACCATCACCGGATAGCTCACGCCGCCAAAGCGCGCACTGAAGCTCACCGCATCGTTGCTGATCAGCAGATTGGCCACGGCACGCTGGGCGATATTGAGCACCACGCGGCCGTCCTTCACCGCACTGACAGGCACCTGCACGCCGGCCTGCGTGGCATCCACCAGCAGGTGCGGCGTCATGTCGTTGTCGGCAATCCATTCGGCCAACGCCCGCAACAGGTACGGGCGGTGGCTTGTCATCGGGGGGAAATCGTCGCTCATGTCACAAGTCTACGACACTGCCCTCCCATGGACGCAGGCATGGCGGGAACACGTTGCCGCTTCGTTCGGCGCCGATGGCATCAGACTGGCAACTCACGCAGCTTCTTCTCCTGGTCGGTCAGGCTGCGAGCAAATCCCGGGTTGCGAAAAATGCGATTGCCGTAATCCTCGATGATCTTGCCGCCTTCCTTCGGCAACGGGATCTCCAACGCGTCCAGGCGCCAGATGATCGGTGCCATGGCGCAGTCGGCCAGGCTCATTTCCGGATTGAGGAAGAACTTGCTGGCCTTGAACAACGGCACCGAGGCCGTCAGCAGCTCCTTCAAGCGCTTGCGACCGGCGTCAGCCTGCGCTTTGTTGCCCAGCTGAATGGCCTGCACCTGCGGCACCCAGTCGTGCTCGATCCGCAACATCGCCAGGCGCAAGCGCGCACGTGACAGCGGATCGACCGGCATCAGCGGAGGATGCGGATAGCGCTCGTCCAGATCCTCACTGACCACCGAGGCGGCATACAACACCAGGTCGCGCTCCACCAGCGTTGGCACGGAATGGTAGGGATTGAGATCGATCAGGTCTTCCGGCGGGTTCTGCGGATCCACCGGCACCAGGTCATAGGTCACGCCCTTAGCCGCAAGCACCAGCCGCACGCGGTGGCACAGGACGTCATCGGTGGAGGAAAACACAGTCAAGGTATTGCGCATGCGTGGGCTCACAGCCATTCAGGCTCTCCGGGCGACCGGAATCCGCCGGTCGTACCGACGCCGCCGGCCCGTTGCCGACGGTCGTCACGGTTCCCGGGCCAGTGTTCCACGGCCGCAGACATCGGTGTCGGCGACCCCGGAGCTCCTCCCGGGGCAGAACCGGCACGGGGGCACCGGTTCAGTGAACGTCCTTCCAGTATTCCTTTTTGAGCAAATATGCCAAGAAGGTCAAGAGCACCAGGAACAACACCACCCACACGCCCATGCTCTGGCGTTTCAACGCGGCCGGTTCGCCGGCGTACTCCAGGAAGTTGGTGATGTCGCGCACGGTCTGGTCGAATTCCAGCGCCGTCTGACGGCCCGGGACGTCGACCACCAGGCCCTCGACCGGCGTGTCGCCCAGCGCGTTCTTTTTGCCCAGCCTGGCGTGCTGCTGGCCCTGCAGCTCCCACAGCGGATTGGGCATGGAGGCGTTGGGGAACAGGCGATTGTTCCAGCCCAGCGGCCGCGTTTCATCCAGATAGAAGGACTTGAGGTAGGTGTAGACCCAGTCCGTGCCGCGCACGCGTGCGATCAGGCTCAGATCCGGCGGCGCCTTGCCGAACCATTGCTCGCCAGCCGCAGGCGGCATGGCCGAATGGATCTGCTCACCAATCGCGGCACCCGTGAAATTGAGGTTGGTCATGACCTCTTCTTCGCTCAGCCCAAGATCGCTGGCCATGCGCGAATAGCGCAGGTACTTGAGCGAGTGGCAGCCGGAACAGTTGTTCATGAACAACTGGGCACCGCGCTGCAGCGAAGCGCGATCACTGAGGTCGTTCCCAGCCTGCTGCAGCGCCGCCCCGCCCTCTGCGGCCTGCACGCTGCCCCCCAGACCAAACGCCAACAACACCAACACCTTCTTGCCCCATTCCATCGGCATCATCCAGCGCTTAGTCATGGGTGGCCACCCGATCCGGGACGACATGCGTCTTGTCCATGGCTGTCCACAGCGGCATGGTCAGGAAGAACAGGAAGTAATAAACGGTCAGCGCGCGACCGATGTAGGTCTCGGCCACTTCCGTGCCGGGGCCGGCACCGATCTTGCCCAGCCAGACGAAGGTGATGGCAAGACCGAACAGCAGGCCCTTGGATAACCAGCCACGGTAGCGATAGGACTTGACCTTGGCCCGGTCCAGCCAGGGTACGAAGAACAGGATGATGATCGCGCCGAACATCACCATCACCCCGCCCAGCTTGTCTGGCACGACGCGCAACATCGCGTAGTAAGGCGTGTAGTACCACACCGGCTTGATGTGCTCGGGCGTCACCAGGCGGTTGGCCTCGGTGAAGTTGTCGTGCTCGAGGAACCACCCGCCAAAGCCCGGGGCGAAGAAGATGATGAAGGCCGCGATGATCAGCAGGAAGCCGACGCCGACCAGATCCTTCACCGTGTAGTACGGATGGAACGGAATGGTGTCCACCGGCGCGGCCTTGCTCCAGGCGTTGCCCTTGGGGCCGTGCTTGGTGTCGATGCCGTCGGGATTGTTGGAGCCCACCTCATGCAGCGCACCCAGATGCAGCACCACCAGCAGCAACAGCACCAGCGGCAACGCGATCACGTGCAGGGCGAAGAAGCGATTGAGCGTGGCGTCGCCGGGCAGGTAGTCACCCATGATCCATTCGGTCAGACCATTCCCGATGACGGGAATGGCGCCGAACAGCGAAATGATCACCTTCGCACCCCAGAACGACATCTGGCCCCAGGGCAGCACATAGCCCATGAAGGCTTCGGCCATCAGCACCAGGTAGATCAGCATCCCCAGGATCCATACCAGCTCGCGTGGTCGCTGGTAGCTGCCGTACAGCAGCCCGCGGAACATGTGCAGGTAGACCACGATGAAGAACAACGACGCGCCGGTGGAGTGCATGTACCGGATCAACCAACCCCACTCGACGTCGCGCATGATGTACTCGACCGAGGCGAAGGCCTCCGCCGCGCTGGTCTTGTAGTGCATCGTCAGGAAGATGCCGGTGACGATCTGGTTGACCAGGATCAGCAGCGCCAGCGAGCCGAAGTAGTACCAGAAGTTGAAATTCTTCGGCGCGTAGTACTCGGTCATGTGCTTGCGGTACATGGGCATCAGCCCAGGTGCGCGTGCATTGACCCAATCGGCCACATTGCCCGCGGTCCGCACGAGGATGTTCGCCATCAGGCAGCCCCTTCCGGATCGACGCCGATCACGATGGTGTTGTCGTCCTGGTAATGGTGCGGAGGCACCAGCAGGTTCAACGGTGCCGGCACGCCCTGGAACACACGGCCGGCCATGTCGAAGCGCGACTTGTGGCATGGGCAGAAGTAACCGCCCTTCCATTCTGGGTCGTAGGGCTCGGGGCGGATCTCGGCAACCATCTCGGGCGAGCAGCCCAGATGGGTGCACAGCCCCACCAGCACCGAGATGTCCGGCTTGATCGAGCGCAGCTCAGGCGCTTTCTCGAGCACGTACTTGGGCTGCTGGTCGATGCTTTCTGACTTGGGATCGCGCAGGCGGCCATCCAGACCCGGCAGCGCCTCTAGGATGGCCTTGGAGCGCTTGACGATCCAGATCGGCTGACCGCGCCACTCCAGGATCATGCGCTGACCTTCCTGCAGGCCACTGATGTCCGCAGTGACCGGTGCACCCGCCAGCTTGGCGCGCGTACTTGGGTTCCACGACATGATGAACGGCACAGCAGTGATCCCGGCGCCCACGGCACCGACCACGGCCGTGGTGGCCGTGAGAAATCTACGTCGACCTGTATCCACAGGCCCGTTGAACCCATCTATGGCCATCCGGCCCCTCCGCGGTGTGACTTGGGTAGCTGACAGGCTGCCGGGCAAACGTGTGGGGACGAATGCCGCGAAGTTGCCGGAGTGTAAGGGAAGCTTTACGACGCCGACAAACTGGACTTTCGCATCAGAGCGCGATTTAGGCTTACTGCGCTGCAACAGCGGTGCGGTAGCGATCGGCCAATTGGCCGACGCGCTGCACGTACCGCTGGGTCTCGCTGTAAGGGGGTACGCCGCCGTGCCTGTCCACTGCACCTTCCCCTGCGTTGTAGCCCGCGGCCGCCAGGGTGAGATTGCCGTTGAAGCGCTTGAGCAGCCACGCCAGGTACTGCACGCCGCCGCGGATGTTCTGGCTGGCGTCGTACGAATCGGTCACCCCGAACCGGCGCGCGGTGGCCGGCATCAACTGCATCAAGCCTTGGGCGCCAGCGCGCGACAACGCCAGTGGGTTGTAGGCCGACTCGGCATGGATGATGGCGCGCACAATGGCCTCATCGACCCCATATTCGCGCGCGGCGGCGGCAATCTCGGCCTGGTAGCTGGCGGTGTTCAGGCGCACCTGTCCGAAGTTCATGCCCGGGTTGCCGCAGGCATAGCAGCGCTCGATGAAGCTGTACTTGATGGTGCGGACATTGGCCATGGCCACCCCCGCCGGACGCGCGCTTGTGTAGTGGCGCACGCCATCCTTGATGTAGGAATAGACCTGCCCGCTGACCACGCGCTGCGGGGCAGGCGTGACCGGCTTGGGCACAGCGGCGGGGAGGTTGTTCGCAGCGACCGACGTGACGGCAGGCACGGCCTGCGGCGTCTCTGACACAGCGCCCTTGGCGACCGGCTCAGTGGCAGGCGTCAAGGCCGGGCGGGGGGCGGTGACCACGGGCACTGCGCGGCGCGCGGCGGGTGTGTAGTGGCTGACAATCTCACAGCGGGCGCCGGAGACGCGCTTGCTCACGTAACTGGAAATGCCATCGGCGCCGACGCATTTGTACAACGCCCCGGCACTGGCCGGCAGAGCGACCAGTGCAGCAGCGAATATCCCCAGTCGCAGCGCCCCCTTCATCGGCGCGAGTCTCCCAGCTTCCATCCTGATTGCCAAGCAAAAAGCTGGCCAAATCAGCAGGATGCGTGCGTTCCGTGCTGCAGGTCCCGGCCCAGCCGCGCCTGCAGCGTCTCCAAGGTGGCCTGGATCTGCGGCCGCAGTGCGGGACTGGAGGCCCGGACCAGTTCAAAGTCCATCTCCAGGGTCAGCATCAGGCTGGCCAGCATCGCCGGCGAATCGGCGCCCAGGGTCAGCAGGCAGTGCGTCGGGCCTTCGGCCTCGAGGACGCCACACCAAGGCGGAATGCCGGCACCCACCTGCTCCAGCGCGCCTTGCAGCCGAATCACCAGCTGATGAGCAAACGGGGATTGGCTCACCGCCCGCCGCACCATCGCTTCGGGCGGCTCCGGGGTACGACGGCGAATCCCTGGCGTGCGCTCCGGCTGCACGGACTCGATCCGGTCCACGCGGTACGTCCGCCAGTTCTCGCGCACCAGATCCCAGGCCACCAGGTACCAGCGGCGGCCGTAATTGACCAGATGATGGACATCGGCCTGGCGGTGGCTCGCCTCGCCCGCGGAGGTGCGATAGGCAAATTCCAGGCGGGTGACGTCGCGACAGGCCCGAGCCAGTTGCCCCAGCAGGCGGGCGTCGGTGGCCGGCAGATCAGCCAGGGTGGCGGTGGCGGCATGCACCTGCCCGGTGTGCTGCCGCAGCCGCGTCGGGACCAGCGGGTCGAGCTTGGTGAGCAGGCGATGCGCGGTCTCCTCGATACCGCCGACACTGGCCGCCGCGGCCCGCAGTGCCAAGGCCATGGTGACGGCCTCTTCTTCCTCGAACATCAACGGCAGCGCGGGGGCGCCAGCACCCATGCGGTAGCCACCTCCAACGCCGGACGAGGCCTGGATTGGATAGCCCAGCTGCCGCAGGCGCTCGACATCCCGGCGGATACTGCGGCGATCTACCGCCATGCGCTCGGCCAATTCGGCGCCGGACCAGAATCGGCGGGCCTGTAACAGGGCGATCAGCTGCAGCAGTCGGGCGGCGGTCTGGCGCATGGCGGCTCTCGCGGACAGTTTGCGTCCGCAATGGTGGCTAGGATGGCCTCACTTGCCAAGGGAGACACGTCATGTCCAACCGCCACATCACCCTGTTCCACGCCATTCCCTCGCGCTCGTCTGGCGTGCTCACGCTGCTGGAGGAGCTGGGGGCGGACTACGAACTGAAGCTGCTGGATCTGCGCGCAGGCGACAACCTCAAGCCGGAGTACCTGGCGATCAACCCGATGGGCAAGGTGCCGGCGATCCTGCACGATGGCGCCCTGGTAACCGAGCAGGTCGCGATCTTCATCTACCTGGGCGACCTGTATGCCGAGACCGGCCTGGCGCCGCAGATGGGTGACCCGCTGCGTGGCCCTTACCTACGCTGGCTGGCATTCCATGGCTCGTGCTTCGAGCCGGCGCTGATCGACAAGGCGCTCAAGCGCGAGCCCGCGCCGCGCGGCATGTCGCCTTTCGTCGACGCCGATACGGTGATGCAGGTCATCGAGGGGCAGCTGTCGGCCGGCGAGTACCTGCTGGGCGCGCGCTTCACCGTCGCCGACGTGCTGTGGGGCAGTGCGCTGGGCTGGCTGGTCGGCTTTGGCCTGGTGCAGGCCACGCCGGTGATCGAGGCCTATCTGGCCCGGGTGATGGCGCGTCCGGCCGTGACGCGGGCCAGGCAGATCGATGCGGGCCTGTCCGGCAATACGCCAGGCTGAGCCCACACCGGCGGCAGGCCAGTCCGCGCCTAGGGCGGGAAGCCGCTAGACTAGCCGGCTTTCCCGCCACCCGACTGGAATAATCGCCATGACCGGGACGCCAGACGTCACCACGCCCGCCTTGGGCGATACCGCCCTCGTGCCCCTGCCCTTCGTCGCCAAGAAGCCGGCGGCTGTCCGCGGCAAGCTGTATATCAAGACCCACGGTTGCCAGATGAACGAGTACGACTCGGCCAAGATGGCCGACGTGCTGGCGCAGGCCGAAGGCCTGGAGCTCACCGACAAGCCCGAAGAGGCTGACGTCATCCTGGTCAACACCTGCTCCATTCGCGAAAAGGCGCAGGAGAAGGTGTTCAGCCAACTGGGTCGCTGGAAGGAATTCAAGAACGGCGGACGTGATGTCCTGATCGGTGTCGGCGGCTGCGTGGCCTCACAGGAAGGCGAAGCCATCGTCAAGCGCGCCCCGTACGTGGACCTGGTGTTTGGCCCGCAGACCCTGCACCGCCTGCCGGAGCTGATCCGTGCTCGTCGCGAACAGAACAAGCCCCAGGTGGACATCAGCTTCCCGGAGATCGAGAAGTTCGATGCGCTGCCCGAGCCGCGCGCCGAAGGCCCGTCCGCTTTCGTCTCGATCATGGAAGGCTGCAGCAAGTACTGCAGCTTCTGCGTGGTGCCCTATACCCGCGGCACCGAAGTCAGCCGCCCGTTCGAGGACGTGCTGGTGGAAGTGGCGCAGCTGGCCGCGCAGGGCGTGCGCGAGATCAACCTGCTCGGCCAGAACGTCAATGCCTATCGCGGCCCCTATGGAGAAGACGGGGAAGTCGCCGACCTGGGCATGCTGATCCGCACGATCGCGCAGATCGAGGGGATCGGCCGCATCCGTTTTACCACCTCGCACCCACTGGAGTTTTCCGACTCACTGGTCGATGCGTATCGCGACGTGCCGCAGCTGGCCAACTACCTGCACCTGCCGGTGCAGGCTGGCAGCGACCGCATCCTCAGCGCGATGAAACGCGGCTACACCTCGCTGGAATTCAAATCGAAGATCCGCAAGCTGCGCGCGGTGCGGCCGGAGATCTCGATCAGCTCGGACTTCATCGTCGGCTTTCCCGGCGAGACCGACGCGGATTTCGAAAAAACCATGAAACTGATCGAGGACGTAGGCTTCGACCAAAGCTTCTCCTTCATCTATTCGCGCCGTCCCGGCACGCCAGCGGCCGACCTGGAAGACACCACCAGCGACGCAGACAAGCACGCACGCCTGTCGCGCCTGCAGGCCCGGATCAACGGCTTTGCCGCGGAGATCTCGCAGAAGATGGTCGGCACCACGCAGACGGTGCTGGTCGAGGGTCCTTCGCGCAAGGATCCCAACGAGCTGACCGGCAAGAGCGAGAACATGCGCTCGGTGAACTTCCCCGGTCATCCGCGCCTGATCGGCCAGTTCGTCGATGTGGTGATCACCGAGGCGTTGAGCAATTCCCTGCGCGGCCGCCTGGTGCTGCACCAGGACGCGGCGGCCTAAGCGCGCCCTAGCGCGCGCGGCGGGTCCGCCGCTGCGCGTGCGATGGTGCGGCTTCGGCTCGCAGGCTATCGACCACGGAAAACACCCACGGGCGCAGTGCCACCAGCATGCCGACGCTGCGGCGCTGCTCGGACGGCAGGCTGCCGTCGAGTTCGGCAGCTTCTTTGAACTCGGCCACCAGTTTTTCCAGCTTGCGGCGCAGGATGAGCGCGGATGCCTCGCCCAGTTCGCGGATCTCCAGCGCGAAGTGGGCCTCGGTCGCGGCAAAATCGTCCTGCAGGAATTCATGGCTGGCCATCTGCAGATAGCGTGCACGCACCGGCCCATCGTCGCGCCAGGAAAAGTCGCGCGGCACCTTCAGCCGCACATGGTTGCCGGGAAGCAGTTCGACCAGCCGCAGCTTGTCCAGCCTGGCCAGCAGCTGCACCAGCTCGGTATGCCGCAGGCCATA
>JBEVNH010000009.1:0-8072 GCA_040508175.1 Pseudoxanthomonas sp. | reverse complement strand
GCACGGCATCGGCGGTGCGCTGTCGGAACGGGACCTGGCGCGCATGGCGCTCGCGGTTGAAGCGGGACCACTGGTTAAACGCTTCGATCAGGATCGAGAAAGCGATCGCCGCGTACAGATAAGCCTTGGGAATCTTGAAGCCCAAGCCTTCGGCCAGCAGGCTGAAGCCGATCATCAGCAGGAAGCCCAGGCACAGGATCACCACCGTCGGGTGTCTGTTGACGAAGCTGGTCAACGGCTTGCTGGCCAGCATCATCACCGCCATGGCAATGATCACCGCGGCGAACATCACGCCCAGATGCTCGACCATGCCCACCGCGGTAATCACCGAATCCAACGAGAACACCGCATCGAGCACCACGATCTGCACGACCGTCATGGCGAAGCTCACCCGCGGCTTGTTGCCGTCGTCATGCTCCTCGGCACCCTCCAGGCGTTCGTGCAGCTCCACGGTGGCCTTGAACAGCAGGAAGGCACCACCTGCCAGCAGGATCAGGTCGCGCCCGGAAAACGACTGGCCGAAGGCTTCAACCAGCGGCTCGGTGAGCTTCATGATCCACGACAAGGTGGCCAGCAGCAGCAGGCGCATGACCAGCGCCAGGCTCAGGCCCACCAGGCGGGCCTTGTCGCGCTCCCCCGGCGGCAGCTTGTCGGCCAGGATGGCGATGAACACCAGGTTGTCGATGCCCAGGATGATCTCGAGGATCACCAGGGTGGCCAAACCCATCCAGATCGACGGGTCGGAAAGCCATGCCATGGGGGGGACTCAGGGGACGGCCGCGCATGATCGCATACGGCCGATCATTGGCCTTTCATGCGCGCCCAGGGCCAGGCCGCCTGTGTCGGTGCCTGACCAAGCGCGCGTCAGAAGCGGAAGGTCACCCATCCGCCGACGAACGTTGCATCGCCGTAGCCGGCATCCTCCATGGCGTCGCCGGCGACGAAGCGCTCGGCGCGTGCGGTCAGCGACACATGGCGGTGCGGCCGCCAAGTGGCGTTGAGACGCAGCAGGTCGCCGATATGGCGGCCGTCCATGTGCTGGGTGCCGGCATAGGCTGCGCCCGGCCCGGTGTAGACCGCATCGTCCTCGCGCTGGCGCCACATGCGCTGGTACTCCACGGCGACGGTGGTGGTGGCCGTGGGCGCGAACTGAAAGGTCGGCGCCAGGTCGATGTAGTTGGCACCGCCGAACCAGGTGGCCCAGCTGAAGTACGGCAGCGCGCCGTAGAGCAGGGTGCCGTTGCGCAGCGTGCCGCTGTCGTAGCCGCCGCCACCGCTGGTGATGTCGGCATGGAAGCCGACCTGCGGCTTGATGCCCTCCTTGGACAATGCCCAGCGGAATGAAGAGTAGGCACCGAAGGCGCGGATGTCGCGATGGCCGAAGTCGCCGGTTTCCACCATCGCCGCGGTATCCAGCGTCAGTGCGCCGCGTGTGCCGTAGACATGCAGGCCCCACAGGTCGCGGTTCTCCTTGGCCACTTGCGCGCCCCAGCGCTTGGCATCGTCGCGCGCATTGATCCAGAACGGCTCCAGGAACAGCTCGCCCTGAACGGGCAGACGCATGCCCAGGGTCACCCCGCGCAGCCGCCTGCCGCTGTCGGTACCGTCGTCGAAGGCGCCGGTGCTTTCGGCCACATAACGCAGCTCGTAGACGTCGACGCGCTTGTCGGCGGTCATCGCCCAGGCGCGCGCGCCGTCCAGGGTGAAGTGCATGTTGGCGTTCTCGCGCGTGGTCATCAGCCACTGCGGACCATCGGTGAAATCCTGGCGGCCGATACGTACGCCGACATCGGCACTGTTCCACTTGCCGGTCACGTCGAAGAACGCCTGCTGCACGCGTGCATCGTCTTCCTGCAACGCCGCGCGCGTGGTGACGCCGTGGCCGTTGATGCTGGCATGCGCCAGCTCGGTGAACGCACGGAAATGCTCGCCCACATGCAGGTCGGCGCCCATGAACAAGCGATACATTTCCGGCGCCTGCGAAGGCGCGCCCTCCCGCAGGCCGATGGCGCTGTAGTAATCGCCGCGCAGGCGCTGTTCCATGCTGAAACTCAGGTAGGTGTCGCCGCTGTCGTTGAGCGGCACGTACTTGAGCGCGTCCAGGGCGTTCTTGCGCTTGCGCTTGTCACGCAGGAACGACCAGTCTTCGGCCCAGCGCGACATCCAGGTCTCAGGCCCGGTCTTGCCGCCCAGCCCCTGCCCCGCCATCGGATAGCTTTCATCCTTGCGTGCGGCCTGTGCACGCACGCCCGGCGTCACCACCAGGGCGAGCGTCATGGCCGAGGCAATTGTCTTCAGATGCAGGTCGTGTCCCCTCCCAAGGACCTTCATGCGGCGCGCTGTCCTGCCGCGCGCCAGTCGCGCGTCGTGGTCAGCAAGGCATCCAGGTCGAGGCGTTCCTCGCCGGGAATGCGGATGCGCTTGTACTTCATCTCCGGCGCATCGACGGGGATGGTGGCGTCCAAGCCCATCTTCGCGCCGACGCCGTCCTCGGTGGAGGGGTCGAGCTTGGAACCCTGGCTGTGCGCGATGACCACCAGATCGCGGTCCGCTTGGAAGCGCGTGGACACGGCCCACTCCACTTCCTGCGGGTCGTGGATGTCCACGTCGGTATCGACCACCACCACGTGCTTGATGTCGTAGTGCGCGGCGAAGGCACCGAGGATGACGTTCTTGCCCTCGCCGTTCTGGCGCTTGTCCAGCTTGACGTACAGGTGGTAACGGCCGACACCGCCAAGGGCGAGATGCACGTCCTTCACGCCGGGGAAGCCGCGCTGCAGCTCGTTGAGGATGGTGGCCTCGCGCGGAATCGCGCCCAGCAGCAGGTGTTCCAGGCCGCCACCCACGATCGTGTGGAACATCGCGCCGCGGCGATGGGTGATGGCATCGACCTCGATCACATGGCGGCGCGCGCGCTCGCCGTAGTACTGCGGGAACTCGCCGAATGGGCCTTCTTCTTCGCGCTCATCGGCCAGCAGGCGGCCTTCGATGACGATCTCGGCATCGGCCGGCACGCGCACCTCGTTGCTGGTGCACTTGACCACCTCCAGCGGCTTGCCATGCAGGGCGCCGGCGATCTCCAGCTCGTCGTGGTCCACCGGCACGATGGCCTGCGAGGACAGCAGGGTGGCCGGATCCACGCCGATGGCGATCGCCATCTGCAGCGGCTTGCCTGCCTTCTCGGCCATGCGGTAGTAGTGGTCGGTATGGCGCGGCAGCAACAGCACGCCGATGCGGTTCTTGCTGCTGATCTGGCAGCGGTGGATCGCCACGTTCTGGATGCCGGTTTCCGGGCTTCGCGAAATCAGCAGCCCAGCGGTGATGTAGGCGCCGCTGTCGTGCTCGTTGTGCGTGGGGATCGGCAGCTGCTTGAGCAGGTCTACGTCGGTGTGCACGATGTCCTGCGCCGGTGCGTCAGTGACTTCCTTGAACGGGATCGGGTGCAGTGCCGCGTGCTGGAAATGCGCCAGCAGCTGGTCCTGCTCCACGCCTAGCGCCTCGGCCATCCAGCCACGGTCCGAGACGATGCCGGAGATCACCGGGATCTCGTGCACGCCATCGGGCCTGGGGAAGAACGTGGCCCGTTTGCCGTCCAGTTTCTTCGCGACGGCGGCGATCTCGTGCTTGAGCTTGAGACCATCGCGCGCGATGGCGATTTCTCCACGCGAGGACAACCGGTCCAGCCAGTCGCGCAGCGACAGGGCACCGGTGCCGGTGGCGGGGGGGGATTTGGAATCAGCCATGGGGGTTCTCCAGTGGGGTTGTTCGCGCCGATCCACGACACGTCATGCAGCAGGGACCGCCGCCATGGACGGCGTGCGTTGCACACGGACCCGGACGATGGCCAGGTCCGGCCACCGCCTGCGCTTACAGCGTGCGGCCGCGGGTCTCGGGAATGACGACGGCGCCAATCAGATACACCAGGCCCAGCGTGCCGCCGAAGATGGCCAGCACCATCGGGATCTGCTCAGGCGTGGCGGCGGCCAGCGACACGAAGGTCGGCATGGTGCCGCCAAGGGCAAAGCCGATGTTCCAGGACAGGCCGGTGCCGCTGGCGCGGATGTCAGTGGCGAAACGCTCGTTGAGGAAGATCATGATCGGTGCGATGGCCGCACCGCCGATCAGCGAGATGGCGATGGCGTACCACAGCACCGCGTCGACGTTGCCGGCCGCGCCAGTCATCGCATTGAACAGCAGCGGCAGTCCGATGAGCGCAGCCAGGCCCGCAGCGATGAAGCTGGGCTTGCGGCCCAGTTTGTCGCTGAGCCAGCCAAACAGCAGCGAGCTGACGATCACCGCCACCGAGCCCCACATCAGGATGCGCGAGCTCTCCCCATGCGGCACCTTGGCCACCAGGTTGAGCAGCGTCGGCAGATAGCCGGAGGTGAGGTAGTAGGTCGCGCCACCGCCGAAGGTGATCAGCAGATTGACGAACATCACCTTGCGGTATTCCGGCCCGAACAGACGGCGCACCGGCGATATCCTTGGTGCGGAGGCGACCTTGCCACTGGCCTTGGCGGCCTGCAGTTGCTTCCACACCGGCGACTCTTCCAGGAACTTGAACATGATCAACCCAAACACGGTGCTGATCAGCCCAGTGAAGAACATGAAGCGCCAACCCCACTTGTCGAACTCGGCATCGGGGAAGATGCCCGACAGCACGAAGTAGGCGAACGAGGCCATCAACGCGCCAATGCCTGCCCCGGCGCCACCGACCAGCCCCGACACCAAGCCGCGATACTGCGGCGGGATCGACTCGGTGCCGATGGTGTGGGTGGAGGCGACGATGCCGCCGACGAACAGCCCCTGCACCACGCGCAACAGCAGGAACAGGATCGGTGCCAGGATGCCCACCTGGTGGATGGTCGGCAGCAGGCCGAAGCCGGCCGTGGCCAGGCCGACGCCGACCATCGCCACCATCAGCGCCAGCTTGCGACCCTTGCGATCGGCATAGGCGCCGAAGATGGCCGACCCCAGCGGACGCACCAGCAGGGCCACCGCAAAGGACGCATAGACCGCGGCCAGCGACAGCGTAGGGGTCGTGGCAGGAAAGAACAGCTTGCCGACGATGGGGGCCACGTAAAGCAGCAGGAACAGATCGAACAGATCCAGTGCCCATCCAAAGGTGGATGCAAACGCGGCCAACAGCACCTTGCGCGGTGCAATGGGCGCAGGGCTACCCACCGACCCTGCGGCCGGCGCGGTGTGATCGCTCATGATTTCCCCTCCTCGGAAACGGATGAACGCATGCATTGGGTACCGGCCTACATGCGTGCTTCCAACAGCTCCGGTCGCACGGCAGGACATCGGCATCAGCGTTTTCCTGACCGCCATGGCCTCAAGCCCATGCGAAGACATCGAACGCTGCGACGGGAGCGTCCCGCAGCCGACCGATAAATCCAAATAATGAATTTAGATATGATCGATCAAATTTTCTGACACGGTCGTTCGCACGGGAGCACGATGGACCTTCGGCAGATCAACTATTTCCTCGCGCTCTACGAGGAAGGCAGCGTCACCCGCGCCGCGGCGCGCATGAACGTGGTGCAGCCGGCGCTGTCCATGCAGATCGCCAAGCTGGAACGCGAGCTGGAACAGAAATTGTTCGAGCGCACACCCAAGCGCATGGTGCCCACCTCGGCCGGTCGCACCCTGCATCGACTGGTGACCCCGATCCAGCGCGATCTCGCCGCGGCGATGACCCACATGGCCAACCTGTCGGGCACGATCTCCGGCGAGGTCTCCATCGGCATGCTGTCCTCGGTCACGCGGAGCGTGGTGCCCGGCGTGCTGATGGCGTTCTGCCGCGACTATCCAGACGTGGAGATCTCCATTGCCGACGGCTATTCGCAAACCTTCATCGAATGGGTCAACACCGGGCGCCTGGATCTGGCAGTGATCAACCGGCCCGCACGACGCCTGGGGCTGGAGACCATCCCGCTGCTGGAAGAAGAAATGGTGTTGGTGGGCGCGCGCGACAACACCCCGCCGCCGATCCGCTCACTGGCCGACGTAGCCAAGCTCAAGCTGGTCCTGCCCTCCACGCGCCACGGCCTGCGCACCGAGCTGGACCGGCATATGGCGGGCGCGGACACCGACCTGGAACCGGCACTGGAGATGGACTCGACCGATTCCATCGCCGACCTGGTCGCCCGCGGCGACTGGTTCACCGTGTTGCCCAGCATCGCCGTCCACCGCCAGCTGCTGGATGGCAGCCTCAAGGCCTACTCCATCGGGCGCTCGCGCATCGCCCGGCAGCTGGTGGTCATCCACCAAGCACGGCATCCCCTCGGGCCGGCAGCGACGCTGCTGGTCGAGCGCCTGCGCCAGGCGCTGCACCGTGCACGCGCCGCGCTGGACCTGGTCATCATACGATCTGATAAGAAAAATAAGGACTGATTATTGGATTTGATGGAAAGGCCGCGCTAGCGTCGGCCCTGGGAGTGGCGCGCCCACCGCGGGCGCGCCGCCGCCAATCCTCTTCCGAGGCGCGGCGGTCGGGAGGCGCGGCACGACGTCCGGTCGACGGGCGCGCTGTGCCCATGCAGTCGGCCTTGGCCGGCAGCGTCCGGATCGTCGTGCGTCACGCACACCAGGACCGACGCCACGTGACCACGCTTGCCGCTACGCACTGGATCGATGGCGCCGCCGTCGGCGCCGCTTTCCTGCCCAGCGAGGATCCTGCCAATGGCGCCGTCCTTGGACAGTTCGCCGATGGCGGGGCGGCCGAAGCACAGGCGGCCATCGACGCGGCGCGACGCGCGTTCGATCGCAGCGCCTGGGCGGCCTCGCCGCGCCTGCGCCAGCGCGTGCTGCTGGACTGGGCCGCGGCGCTGCAGGCCGAGGCCAGTGAACTGGCCAGCCTGCTGACGCATGAGAACGGCAAGGTCATCGCACAGTCGCGCGGCGAAGTGGCCGGCGCGATTTCCGAAGTGGAGTACTACGGCGGCCTGGCCCGCCACATTCCCGGCCATGTGTTGGAGCCCGAGCCCGGCGTGCTGTCCACCGTGCTGCGCGAGCCCGCCGGCGTGGTCGGCATCATCGTGCCGTGGAATGCACCGGCGGTGCTGCTGGTCCGCGCACTCGGCCCGGCACTGGCCGCTGGTTGCACGGTGGTGGTCAAGCCGGCCGCGCAGACCACGCTGTTCAACGCCGCCATCCTCGCCCCGTTACTGCAGCACCCGCAGCTGCCGCCAGGCGTGGTCAATGTCTTCAGCGAAGCCGGCAGCGCAGGTGCCTCGCTGCTGGCGACCTCGCACGAGGTGGACGTGATCTGCTTCACCGGCTCGACCGCGGTGGGCAAGACCATCATGCGCAACGCCGCCGACAGCATGAAGAAGCTCTCGCTGGAACTGGGCGGCAATTCGGCCTGTCTGGTGTTCCCCGATGCGGACTTGAACGCGGTCGCGCCGAAGCTTGCCGCGGCCGCCACGATTATTTCCGGCCAGCAATGCACCGCCGCGCGTCGCGTGCTGGTGCATGCCAGCAAGCTGAGCGAGATGAAGCAGGCACTGGCCGGTGCGCTCGGCGCCTTGCGCCTGGGCCCGGGCATCGATCCGGCCACGCAGGTGGGCCCGTTGATCGATCGCCGCGCGCGCGACACGGTGGCCGCGCAGGTCGCCAAGGCGTGTGACAGTGCCGACGAAGTGCTGCTGCGCGGCGGCGTGCCCGATGGCGCGCTGGCCGATGGCGCCTTCTTCAAGCCATCGCTGGTCTATCACCGCGACAGCGGCGCAGACTTCGTGCAGGAAGAGATCTTCGGCCCGTTCCTGGTGCTGGAGTCCTTCGAGGACGAAGCCGAGGCCATCGCCCGCGCCAACCATACGGTGTTCGGCCTGTCGGCCAGCGTGTGGACGCACGACGGCGCCCGCGCCCTGCGCGTGGCGCGCGCGTTGCGCAACGGCACGGTGTGGATCAACGCGCACAACAAGCTGCTGGCCGAAGTGGAAACCGGCGGCTATCGCCAGAGCGGCCTGGGACGCCTGCATGGCTATGACGCGCTGGCCGACTTCACCGAACTCAAGCACATCTACCAGGCGCCGGGCGTGGCCTGATGGCCGACTCAGGAGAAA
>JBEVNH010000195.1:0-21631 GCA_040508175.1 Pseudoxanthomonas sp. | reverse complement strand
GTCCCTTGGAAATCGGGGATTGCGCACACCACGCAATCCCCAACCGGTCCTGCCTAGAGCAGCGGAACCAGCAACAGCGCGACGATGTTGATGATCTTGATCAACGGGTTGATGGCCGGCCCGGCCGTGTCTTTGTAGGGATCGCCCACGGTGTCGCCGGTCACCGCAGCCTTGTGGGCCTCGCTTCCCTTGCCGCCATGGTGGCCGTCCTCGATGTATTTCTTGGCGTTGTCCCAGGCACCGCCGCCGGTGGTCATGGAGATGGCCACGAAAATGCCGGTGACGATCGTGCCGATCAGCAGGCCGCCTAGGGCGCGTGGTCCCAGGACCAGGCCAACCACCACCGGCACGGCCACCGGTAGTAGCGAGGGCACGATCATTTCGCGGATGGCCGAGCGGGTCAGCAGGTCCACCGCGCGGCTGTAGTCGGGCTTGCCGGTGCCGTCCATGATTCCGGGAATGTCCCGAAACTGCCGTCGCACTTCTTCCACCACCGCGCCGGCGGCACGCCCCACCGCTTCCATTGCCATGGCGCCGAACAGATACGGGATCAGGCCGCCGATCAGCAGGCCGATGATCACGTGATGATCGGACAAGTCGAAGGCGTAGGTCACACCGGGATGGGCCGCTTGCAGGTTGTGGGTGTAATCGGCGAACAGCACCAGCGAGGCCAGCGCTGCCGAGCCGATCGCATAGCCTTTGGTTACCGCCTTGGTGGTGTTGCCGACCGCGTCCAGCGGATCGGTCACCGCACGCACCTCGGCCGGCAGTTCGGCCATCTCGGCGATGCCGCCGGCGTTGTCGGTGATCGGCCCATAGGCATCCAATGCCACGATCATGCCGGCCATGGACAACATGGCGGTGGCGGCAATGGCGATGCCGTAGAGCCCGGCCAATTCATGCGCGCCCCAGATCGCCGCGCACACCGCCACTACCGGCATGGCCGTGGATTTCATCGACACGCCCAGGCCGGCGATGATGTTGGTGCCATGTCCGGTGGTGGAGGCGGCGGCGACATGCTGCACCGGCTTGTATTGCGTGCCGGTGTAGTACTCGGTGATCCACACGATCGCCCCGGTCAGCACCAGGCCGATGAGTGCGCAGCCGTACAGCGGCATCGCACCGACAGGTGCCTGCGCCATGAGCAGCCTGGTCACCGGGTAGAACGCGATGGCCGCCAGCACCGCCGAGACGATCACGCCGCGATAGAGCGCGCCCATGATCGAACCGCCTTCTTTCACCCGCACGAACATCGCACCGATGATCGAGGCGATGATCGACACGCCGCCCAGCACCAGGGGGTACAGCACGGCATTGGGGCCGGCATCGGTGGCCATCAGGCCGCCCAGCAGCATGGTGGCGATCACCGTCACCGCGTAGGTCTCAAACAGATCTGCGGCCATGCCGGCGCAGTCACCCACGTTGTCGCCAACGTTGTCTGCGATCACCGCCGGGTTGCGTGGATCGTCCTCCGGGATCCCGGCTTCCACCTTGCCCACCAGATCCGCGCCGACATCCGCGCCCTTAGTGAAGATGCCGCCGCCCAGTCGCGCGAAGATCGAGATCAACGAGCTGCCGAACGCCAAGCCGACCAGTGCATGCAGTGCATCGGCCTGGGCAAATCCCAAGTGCTGCGTGAGCACGGCCCAGTAGCCGGCAACGCCCAGCAGACCCAGCCCGACCACCAGCATGCCGGTGATCGCCCCACCGCGGAACGCCACGTCCATCGCCGGCCCGATGCCACTGCGCGCCGCCTCGGCCGTGCGCACATTCGCGCGCACCGACACGTTCATCCCGATATAGCCCGCCGCCCCTGAAAGCACCGCGCCGAGCAGGAAGCCGATGGCCGTTGCCCAGCTGAGGAACACGCCGACCAGCAGGAACAGCACCACGCCCGCCACGGCGATGGTGGCGTATTGCCGGTTGAGATAGGCCCGCGCACCTTCCTGGACGGCAGCGGCAATCTCCTGCATGCGCGCATTGCCAGCGGGCCGCGACAGCACCCAACGCGTAGAGATGATGCCGTAGGCGATCGCGATGACCGCGCACAGCAGGGACAACGAAAGTCCGTGACGTTCCAGCATGACCCCTCCCAAGGATGTGGATTGAACCGGCAGCGGTTCCCCCTTCGCAGTGCCTGCGCGCCTGATCGACAACTGGGCGCGAAGGCCACGTCATGACGGATCGTTGCTGGAGCGCGGTGAGTATGGGCGTGTGCATTCGCACATGCCATGGGATGGTGGGGGATCAGGCAACCAACGCCGTGTGCCGGGTAGGACGCGCTGGAAACCGGCGGGTCAGTGTCTTCACACGACGCGTTCAGCTTGGCCGTGGCACGGTGCCGGCCATTGTGTTGACGAGGAATGCCGCATGCGCCACCTGCGATCGATCACCAGTGTCCTGGGCCTGTGCATGGCGGCGAGCATCAGCGCTCGTGCGGCCGATGCCAGCCCGGAAATCAAGCGCGACATCGGCACCGCGCAAGGCGACGGCGTGGTGCATACGCTGCGGCAGATTCCCGAGGCGTGCACGCGCCTGGAAGGCCGCTTCACCGGCCAGGCCGACCAGCCGTACGCCATGGAACTGATGCGTACCAGTCCGCAATGCCAGCCACGCGCGGTCTTCATGGACTACGCCAAGGCGCAACCCAGTGAAGCCAAGGGCTGGAAACTCAACGACATCATCCGTACGCCCAGCGCGGCGTGCCCGCAGCAGCAATCGGTAATCCATGTCTGGCGCAAGCCTGCCGGACAAGCCGTCAAGCTCGACGGCCAGGGCCAGAACCGAATTTACCTGGACGATGCCAAGCAGCAGGCGGCCGCCGGCAAGCTCGCCGCGTTGCCAGCCTATGCCGCCGTGATGAAGGTGGAAGGCAAGGCCTGTCGTTGAAGACAAGGCTTCGGGATGTGGATCAGTAATACGTCTGAGCTGCGGTGATACACGCAAAATGGGATGCGCGCTGTCCACATGCGCACCGTGCTCTGGGCGGGCAATCCCGATGCCGTCAGCACGGGGCGTGTTGATTGAGATGCTGATGCGTTGAGTCAACCGGACAGCAGTCAACCGGACAGGATGAAGGGCGTCGTCCTGTCTTGCTCCCGCCTGTCTCACAATCGACCTTGCGCTGCCCTATCGACCCCCTCCACGCATGCCTGCTTGGAGAGGGGTGATCGGACTGGGTTGTAGCAGGGTTGCACGCAAGCAACATGCTGAAGGCTGCTTTACCCCGTCCAGCCCGACAGCTTTTTCTTCACTGCCACATTCTTCAGCGCCACGTACTTGGGAAGGCCGTCGCTGCCATAAGGCAGGGGCGCTTCGCCCTTGATCAGCGGCGCGAGATATTTGCGAGCGGATGCGGTGATGCCGAATCCATCCTTGCGCAGGAAGCTCGTGGGCATCTTTTTTTCGTGGTTGGCGACCTTTTCCAAGGGGGCCGGTTCGATCTTCCACCGATACGGAGCGTCGCTGCTGCGCTTGATGACCGGCGTCACCGCGTTGGCGCCCTTCAGTGCGTATTGCACCGCGGCCTTGCCGACGGCCTGCGCCTGTTCCCAGTCGGTGTTGGAGGCGATATGCCGCGCCGAGCGCTGCAGGTAATCCGGCAGCGTCCAGTGCACCTTGTAACCCAACTGGTCCTTGACCTTGCCGGCCAGGTACGAGGCCACGCCACCGAGCTGGGTGTGGCCGAAGGAGTCGGTGCCGCCGCCGGCATCGGCGACGAAGCGGCCATCGGCGGTCTGGATGCCTTCGCTGGCCACCACCACGCACCAGCCCACCTTTTTGACCACCTTATCGACCTGGGCCAGAAAGGCGGCTTCGTCATACGCCCGTTCGGGGAACAGGATGATCTGCGGTGCATCGTCCGGCGACTGCCCGGCCAAGCCGGCGGCCGCGGCCAGCCAGCCGGCGTGGCGGCCCATGGCTTCGTAGACGAAGACCTTGGTGGAGGTTTCGGACATGGCCGCCACATCCAGGGCCGCCTCGCGGATCGACACAGCGGTGTACTTGGCGGCAGAGCCGAAGCCCGGGCAGGTGTCGGTCACTGCCAGATCGTTGTCGATGGTCTTGGGCACGCCGATACAGGTCAGCGGATAGTCGAACGCCTTGGCCAGCTGCGAGACCTTCAGCGCGGTATCGGCCGAATCGTTGCCACCGGTGTAGAGGAAGTAGCGCACGTCGTGTGCCTTGAGTACCTCAAGCAGGCGTTCGTACTTGGCGCGGTCGGCCTCGAGTGACTTGAGCTTGAACCGGCAGGAGCCGAACGCGCCACCCGGCGTGTGTGCCAGCGCGCGGATGGCCGCGACCGATTCCTTGGAAGTGTCGATCAGGTCTTCGCGTAGCGCGCCGAGGATGCCGTTGCGCGCGGCCAGCACCTTGACCTTGCGGGCACGTGCCTCGGTGATGACGGCCGAGGCCGTGGCATTGATGACGGCGGTGACGCCGCCGGACTGTGCGTAGAGCAGAGTGCCTTCCACCATGGTCGAAGCGTCCTCAGGGGTAGATGGGGTAAGCTTCCCACATGACGCGGCGCAGCGATGTCATGGATGCCAGCCGCTTGCAGCCGTCAACACTTTCTATCTCGTGTGGAGTGATTTGATGCGACTGGTTCTGTTGGGGCCGCCCGGTTCGGGCAAGGGCACGCAGGCGACGCGCCTGAAGGAATACCTGCAGGTTCCTCACATCTCGACCGGTGACCTGTTGCGTGGCGAAGTGGCCGCTGGCACCGAGCTGGGCAGGCAGGCCAAGGAAGTAATGGACCGTGGCGACCTGGTCTCCGATGACATCCTGCTGGGCATGCTGGAATCACGCGTCAGCCGTCCGGACTGCGCCAAGGGCTTCATCCTGGATGGATATCCGCGCAACCTGGCCCAGGCCGGTGCGTTGACCGCGCTGCTGGAGCGCATCGGCCAGCCGATGGACGCGGCCGTCCAACTGGATGTGCCCACCGACCTGCTGGTCGAGCGCATCGCCGGGCGTGCCCAGGCCGAAGGCCGCGCCGACGACAATCCGGACTCGGTGCGCAAGCGCCTGCAGGTGTACGAAAGCAGCACAGCGCCGGTGATCAACTTCTACAAGGAACAGGGCCGCCTGACCGTCGTGGATGGCGTGGGTGAGCTGGACGAGATCACCACGCGCCTGACTGGTGCGCTGGATCCGGCCAAGGCCGCAGGCTGACAAGCCCGCGGCAGCGGCTGTGCGCTGCGCATCCGCTGCAGGGATCCAAGACCCCGGCTCCGGCCGGGGTCTTTGTTTCTGGATGCATTGCGCTTGCATGGCTTGGTTCACGCGGGGACGTGCAGTTCGGCGCGCGCATCGGCGACAATCGAGGGCATGAGCAAACTGCATATCCTGGGTATCGCTGGCACCTTCATGGGCGGCGTGGCCGCATTGGCCCGCGAGCTGGGCCACTCCGTCGAAGGCAGCGACCAGGCCATCTATCCGCCCATGTCCACGCAGCTGGAACAGCTGGGCATCGCGCTGGCCCAAGGCTACCTGCCCCAGCACATCTCGCCCGGCTGCGATGCGGTCATCGTCGGCAATGCGCTCTCGCGCGGCAACGCGGCAGTGGAAGCGGTGCTCAACGACGGACGCCGCTATACCTCCGGTGCGCAGTGGCTGAGCGAAGCGGTGCTGCCCGGCCGGACTACTTTGGCCGTGGCCGGTACGCACGGCAAAACCACGACCACCACGATCCTGACCTACCTGCTGGAAGCCGCCGGACGCGCGCCGGGCTTTCTGGTTGGCGGCGTGGCCGAGGATTTCGGCGTGTCCGCACGGCTGGGGCAGGGCGACGAATTCGTGGTCGAGGCCGACGAGTACGACACCGCGTTCTTCGACAAGCGCAGCAAGTTCGTGCACTACCGGCCCCGCGTTGCGATCCTCAACAATCTCGAGTACGACCACGCAGACATCTTCCCGGACGTGGCGGCGATCCAGCGACAGTTCCATCATCTGGTGCGCACCGTGCCGGGCGACGGCCGGTTGATCGTCAACGGCGACGACGCGCGCTTGGATGAAGTGCTTGCGATGGGCTGCTGGACGCCCGTGGAACGCTTTGGTTTCGACCCATCGCTGGACTGGAGCGCGCGCCTGCTTGCCGCCGACGGCAGTGCATTCGCGGTGTTGAAGCGCGGCGTGGACGTGGGCGAAGTGCATTGGCCGCTGCTGGGCCGTCATAACGTGCTCAACGGTCTGGCGGCATTGGCCGCGGCGCATGCGGTGGGCGTGGAGATTGGGCAGGTGATGCCGGCGCTGGCGGATTTCCGCAGCGTCAAGCGTCGTCTGGAAGTGATCGGCACGGCGCGCGGCATCACGGTGTATGACGACTTCGCCCATCACCCGACCGCGATCGCCACGACGCTGGAAGGCCTGCGCGCGAAGGTCGGCAAGGCACGCATCGTGGTGGCGATGGAGCCGCGCAGCAATTCCATGCGCCTGGGCGCCCATGCGCACTCGCTGGCCCCCTCGCTGGATGGTGCCGATGCGGTGGTCTTCCTACATCGTCCTGAGTTGGCGTGGGATGCAGGCAGGGTAATCGCCGCCGTGCGTGGCCAGGCGCACGCGGTGCCGGATGCCGATGCGCTGATCGCCGCGCTGGGCGTGGTCGCCGTTGAAGGCGACCACGTGGTGTTCATGTCCAACGGTGGCTTCGACGATGCACCAAGGCGTTACCTGGCCACCTTGCAGTAGGCGGCGTTCGGGGTGGTCGGCAGCCCCGCAGAAAGGTCATCCAGGTGACGTGCTGGCACGGTTGTTTACACTGGGACCATGGCTGATCAAGACACCTTGCCATTGTTTCCCTTGCATACCGTGCTGCTGCCGGGCGCCGCGCTGGGGCTGCGCGTGTTCGAGCGCCGCTACCTGGATCTGGTGCGCGAATGCGGCCGCAGCGGCACCGGATTCGGCATCTGCCTGATCCTGGATGGTCAGGAAGCCGGGGCACCCGCGATGCCGGCCGCCCATGGCACCGAAGCGCTGATCGAGGATTTCGACACCGGCGAGGACGGCCTGCTGGCGCTGCGTGTCCGCGGGCGTCGGCGCTTTCATGTGCAGCGCACGCGCGTGCGTGACAACGGCCTGATCATCGGCGAGATCACCTGGAGTCCTCCGGACGTGGATGACGAGCTACGGGCCGAGCACGGCCTGATGGCCACGGTGCTAGAGAAGATCTACGAGCACATGGGGCACGATGCGGCTGCACTGGCGCCCGAGCAGATCGACAGCGCGGCCTGGGTCGGGTGGCGCCTGGCCGACCTGTTGCCGCTCAGTGACCAGCAGCGCCTATCCGTGCTGCAGGAAGACGACGTCCACCTGCGCCTGGACCGGCTGCTGTCGCTGATGGATTGACGGCTACGGCGCCGCGCTCAGGGCGAGGGCAGCGTCCGCAGTCGCAGGACCGGTAGGTTGGTTTCCGGATGCGGGGCCAGATCCTGGTCCAGGCCACTGGACGCGTCGATCAGTGCCTGCAGCGGCGGTTGGGCTTCCGCCAGCGGGCGCCATAGGCCGATCAGGCCAAACACCTTGCGATGCTCCAGTGTTTGCGCGCTGCCGATCCACACGGGCTCGTCGCCCGGTTGCAGCCGGATCGGCGTGGCCCACAGGCGCAGCGCGTAGCGCTGGCCGGGCTGGGGGCCTTCGCGCAGCATCAGCAGGGCCTCGGCGCGCGTATCGACCGTGGCCGGCAGCACCGGCTGATCTGCGCCATGCTCATCATTGTCTAGCAGGGTCAGCGCGGCTTGCCAGCCGGCCTGCGGCTGCACGCGCCAGCCGGCGCTGATCAAGCGTGTCTGCAGCGGGGCCAGCGGTCCGGCCACCTGCACGTCCAGTGGCCAGCGGTGTTCATCGTCGAACTCGTTGCGGCGGCCCGGCAGGCTGCGCCAGTCGCCGGCCCACCAGATCTCCCGGTTGATGTCCACGCCCGCAGCCGGGCCATCGAACCGTGCCAGCAAGGGACCGGTCGCACGCGGCATGTGCCACAGCGCCGCGGCGACAAACACGCCATAGAAGGTCCAGGCCAATGGCTTGATCCACAGAGGCCGGTAGGCGCGGCTGCGGTAGGCGATGCCGAGCACCAGCACCCACATGCCGCCCAGCAGCGAGCCGCCCACCACGTCGCTGAGCCAGTGCGCGCCCAGGTAGATCCGCGCAAAGCCGACCAGGGCGACCACCACGCCGCCGACCAGGTAGGGCCAGATGCGGTCGCGGCCGGGCATGCCGCGGGCGATCATCACCGCGAAGAAGCCGAAGGTGATGGTGGTAAAGGTCACCGAGATGGAAGGGAAGCCGAAGCCCTGCACCACCATCGGCGGTTTGGGGATGTCCACCACCGCGCCCAGCAATGCCGTCAGTGCCAGGCCGAAGACGATGGCGGCCACCCAGTGCCCGACCGCCAGCCAGCGCCGGCGCCACATCAGATAGGCCATCACCAGGGCGGTGGCGGGGACCAGCACCTGCGGATCGCCCAGCGAGGCGATCGCAGACAAGGGGGAGTCGGCCAACGGATTGCGCAGGCTGTGCATCAAGCTGTAGACGGCCAGATCAACGGCCAGCGGCTCGCCGTGGTTGATCACCGTGCCCAGGAAGAAGAAGCACACGCAGCCTATTGCAATCAGCAGCGTGCCCAGCACCAGCAGCGAAGGCGACTCACGGCGTTCGGGATCGAGCAGGCCGATGGAATACCGGCCCAGCACGGGATGCGCATGCGACCACGCCAGCAGGCGTGCGGACAGGCTGTCGGCATGGCCGGCAAACCAGCGATAGCTGTAGAGCACCAAGGCCCACGCGCAGGCCAGCACCAGCAGCAGCAGCAGCAGCACGAGGCTCAGGCGTCCGGCGACGGCGGCCACGGCGTCATAGGCCTGGCCCAGCATCCATCCCGGCGCCAGAAAGATCACCGCCCATGCAACGGCGGCCAAGGCGCTGGCTGGCGCATAACGACGCAGCGGCATGTGCAGCATGCCGGCCACGGCCGGCACGAAGGGCCGGATCGCACCCACGAAGCGCGCCACGAAGATGCTCTTGACCGCGTTGCGCCGGAACATCACTTCGCCGCGGACCAGGAGCTGCGGGAAGCGGCTGAACGGCCAGATGCGGCGCATCTGCGGGCCCCAGCGACGGCCCGCCCAGAAACTCACCGCATCGCCGGCAAAGGCACCAAGCGCGGCACTGACCACCGCGTACGGCCCTGAGATTTCGCCCAGGCCGATCAGCATGCCGACGGCGAACAGCAGCGGCAGCGCCGGCACGATGGTGCCGAGGATGATCAACGAATCGGACAACGCGATGGCGAACACGGCGATGCCCGCGGCAATCGGGTGGGCGGCAATCCAGTCGAGTAGTGCGGTGAACCAGGCATCCATCAGGCCAAGTATAGGAGGCGCCCATGCACATTCGGCTTAAGAACCGAGCGAACCGGGCCTGTGCGGAACTAAAATGACGCCGTGGACATTCTTGACCCCCGTACCGAGCAGACCCTGAAAGCCGACACCTTCGGCCGGGTGGCGCTGGTGCGCCAGGCTGGACGAGTCTTCGTGCTGCGTGACCTGACCGCATCACCGCGTTGGCTGCGGCCGCTGGCCAACTGGCTCGCCGATCGCGAGGCACGCGCGCTGCGCCAACTCGATGGCTTGCCTGCGACGCCAGCGTTGCTGCATTGGGACGGCCGACACCTGGAGCGCGGTTACCTGCCCGGACAGCCGATGTACCTGCAGCCGCCGCGCGGGGATCTGGCTTACTTCCGCAGGGCCCGCCGCTTGCTGCAGCGGGTGCATCGCCGAGGCGTGGCGCATAACGACCTGGCCAAGGAAGCCAACTGGCTGGTGCTGGAAGACGGTGCGCCGGCCGTGATCGATTTCCAGCTGGCCGTGCGCGGCAATCCGCGTTCGCCCTGGATGCGGCTGCTGGCGCGCGAGGATCTGCGCCATCTGCTCAAGCACAAGCGCACCTATTGCCCGCAGGCGATCACGCCTGTGGAGCGGCGCGTGCTCAAGCGGACCTCGTGGGTGCGCGAGCTGTGGTTCCGCACCGGCAAGCCGGTCTATCGCTTCGTCACCCGGCGCGTGCTGCACTGGGAGGACAACGAGGGACAAGGGCCACAGCCATGATGGCGCTGGGCGGCTTCATGCGGCGTTTGTGGGGGCTGTCGGTGCTGCTGGCGGCATGCGCGCCACTGCCGCCAGCCTGGGGCGACGAACCCGAGCGCAACGCCAGGCCGCAGGCCGAGTGGTTCGCCTGCGAACAGGACGCGCAGTGCGCGGTGGTCTTCCTCAACTGCCAGGGCTGGGCTGCGGTGGGCACGCGTTACCAGCTGGCGATGGAGCGTTGGTATGTCACGCGCAATGCCGCCCTGCTGCGTGGCACGCGCTGCCCGGGCGTGGGCCAGTCCAGGCTGCGTCCGCAGGCGGTGTGCCGGGTCAACGCCTGCGTGGCGCAATGAGGGCCGCTGGCTGATCGCTCTTTTACCTCCCGTTCTTTCCCCTTCGTTTCAGGACATGACGTCATGAGCAGCCTTGCCGGCAAGACCCTTTTCATCACCGGTGCCTCGCGCGGCATCGGTCTAGCCATCGCGCTGCGCGCCGCGCGCGACGGGGCCAACGTGGCCATCGCCGCCAAGTCGGCGGTGCCCAACCCCAAGCTGCCGGGCACCATCTTCAGCGCGGCCGAAGCGGTGGATGCGGCGGGAGGCCGGGGTCTGGCGCTGAAGTGCGACATCCGCGAAGAGGACCAGGTCGCGGCAGCGGTCGCCGCGACCGTGGAGGCCTTCGGCGGTATCGATATCCTGGTCAACAACGCCAGTGCGATCTGGCTGCGCGGCACGCTGGACACGCCGATGAAGCGCTTCGACCTGATGCAGCAGGTCAATGCGCGCGGCAGCTTCCTGTGCGCACAGGCCTGTCTGCCGCACCTGCTGCAAAGCGGCAACCCGCACATCCTGACCCTGTGCCCGCCGCCCTCGCTGGACCCGAAATGGTGGGGGCCGCATACCGGATACACGCTCGCCAAGATGGGCATGAGCCTGGTCACGCTGGGATTGGCGGCCGAGTTCGGGCCGCAGGGCGTTGGCGTCAATGCGCTGTGGCCGCGGACACTGATCTCCACCGATGCGCTGAACATGATTCCCGGTGTGTCCGCGGCCAATGGCCGTTCGCCCGAGATCATGGGAGATGCCGCGCACGCCATCCTGACGCGCCCATCCGCCGAGACCAACGGCCGCTTTTTCATCGATGACGAGGTTCTGGCGCAGGCCGGCATGACCGACTTGTCGCGCTATGCGGCCGATTCCTCCCAGCCCCTGCTGCCGGATCTGTTCCTGGACTGAAGCGCCAGTCCATCCTTGCTTGTGCCTTTCTCCCCGACCTCGGAGCCAACCGCCACGATGAAATACCTGCACGCCATGATTCGCGTCCACGATCTGGACGCGACCTCGGCATTCTTCACCGAAGGCCTGGGCCTGAAGGAAACCCATCGCAAGGACAGCCAGGCCGGCCGCTTCACCCTGGTCTACTTCGGCGCGCCGGAAAACCCTGAGGCCGAAGTCGAGCTGACCTATAACTGGCCGGCCGAAGACGGCAGCGTCGAGGACTACGGCAGCGCCCGCAACTTCGGCCACCTGGCCTTCGAGGTGGACGACATCTACGCCACCTGCGCGCACCTGCAGGCGATGGGCGTCACCATCAACCGCCCGCCACGCGATGGTCACATGGCCTTCGTCCGCAGCCCGGACTTGATCTCCATCGAACTGCTGCAGAAGGGCGGCGCGCTGCCGCCGGCCGAACCCTGGGCATCGATGCCCAATACCGGCGTCTGGTAAGACGCTGCGTCTGCGTGGCCGGTGTCATCGACGCCCCCACGGCTGCGGCGATGCGCCACAATGCCGGGCTCAACACCCTCAACCTCCTGGATCCAACGCCATGACTGCCGTCTCAGACCTCATCACCTCCGCCAAGCGCTACACGCTGTCCGTGTACCGCCAGCGCGAGCTGGTGCTGGAGCGAGGGCAGGGCGCGCGCGTCTGGGATAGCGAGGGGCGCGAGTACATCGACCTGTCCGCCGGCATCGCCGTGTGCGGGTTGGGCCACAACGATCCGGACCTGACCGCGGCCCTGGTCGAACAGGCCGGCAAGCTGTGGCACACCAGCAACATCTTCTACAGCGAGCCGCCGCTGCGCCTGTCCGAAGAGCTGGTCGAGGCCTCGCGCTTCGCCAAGCGTGTGTTCCTGTGCAATTCCGGCACCGAAGCCAACGAGGCGACGATCAAGCTGGTGCGCAAGTGGGCCGCGGGCGAAGGCCGCAGCCCGGACCGGCGCGTGATCGTCACCTTCCGCGGCAGTTTCCATGGCCGTACGCTGGCGGCGGTCACCGCGACCGCGCAGCCCAAGTACCAGGAAGGCTACGAGCCGCTGCCCGGTGGCTTCCGCTATGTGGATTTCAACGACATCGCCCAGCTGGAAGTGGCGATGGCAGGCGGCGATGTCGCTGCCGTGATGCTGGAGCCGGTACAGGGCGAGGGCGGCGTGGTGCCGGCGGCCGAGGGCTTCCTGGCCCAGGTGCGTGCGCTGTGCGATCGCCACGACGCGCTGCTGGTGCTGGACGAAATCCAAAGCGGCATGGGCCGGACTGGCGCGCTGTTCGCGCATTGGCACGATGAAGTCCGGCCGGACATCGTCACCCTGGCCAAGGCGCTGGGCGGTGGCTTCCCGATCGGCGCGATGCTGGTCGGGCCGAAGGTGGCCGAGGTCATGCAGTTCGGCGCGCACGGCACCACCTTTGGCGGCAACCCGCTGGGCGCGGCGGTGGCGCGCGTGGCGTTGCGCAAGCTGGCTTCCCCTGAGATCACCGCCAATGTCGCGCGCCAGTCGCAGGCCTTGCGCGATGGCGTGGCTGCGCTGGATGCCGACTTCGGCCTGTTCTCGCAGGTGCGTGGCCGTGGCTTGATGCTGGGTGCGGTCCTGCGCGATGCGCATGCGGGCAAGGCGGCGGAGATCCTCGACGCCGCCGCGCGCGAAGGCCTGCTGCTGCTGCAGGCCGGTCCGGACGTCCTGCGCTTCGTGCCCGCGTTGAACATCACCGATGAGGAGGTGGGCGAAGGCCTGGCCCGCCTGCGTCGCGCGCTCCAGGCTTATCTGGCCGCCTGAGCGACCTTGGAAGTGATCCGCGAACAACGGTGTGGATCTTCTATTCCGTGGCGCGCGCATCCGCCAGCGCTCCTGCTTCACGAACGCCTATTTGTTCGGTCGCCGATGCGATCAATCATGCAGTGCCGAGCCGCATGAATTGCACGGCACGCCCAGGCAGCGGGTGCATCGATGACTCAATCACCAGGGAAAGCGATACCTACCAATCCTCGGGGCAAGCACTGATTCACGCTGCGCAAGCGCGCCACTGACCGGCATGATGGTTAGGCGTGCCCTCGCGGATGCGCTGGTTCGTAGTGCGGTGCGGCCCTGAGCGCGGACTTTTTCCCGAGGGCAGTTGGCGTTTCGTCGTGATGGGGTGTCTGGGATGGCAAGTGGCCCGCGCGCTGTCCATGTTTTCAGGCTTGTCGTCGACAGCGCGTGCGGTTCGTGCATGCATCCAGCTGCGCAGACGCGCTTGCCTGGATTGCCTCCGCACGTTTGGAATGCCGAAGTATTCCGAGCCCGGCAGCGCGCGTGCGCCGGGCACGTTCGCCCACGGCGGGCACCGCCGCGCCAAATGCTCGATGCGCAGCGGGGCGTCGCTGGTCAGCACGGCACGCCGCCGCAGATGGTTGCCCGACTGGATCTTGCACTGTCAGATCGACCTACGTGGCCGCGGTGCGTGCGTGCCAAGCCAGCGGCCACCGCCACCGCGCGCGCAGCAGTGCTGACGCCCCGCGCGGCATGTCCGGCTGGCGATCACGGCCTTTCTCCGAAGCGCCTTTCCAATCCGAACAGCGCGTCGTGCACCTGCCGCGAGGTGCGGCCCCGGGGGGCAGCCGACACCCGCACGTGCCCGCCATCATCGGACCGCACTTGGTCCAGGCCGGGCCGCACTGGATCGATGCGAATGAAACCTTCTGGCAGAGGGCTCTAGCGGGTGTTGGAAGCGGAATCCGCGACGGCGGACCGGGTAGCCAGGCCGCGTCGCGCTATGGGCAACCCACCCCTACCCGAGGCGGTGCGACCTACCCGTCGCGCCCACCTGTGAAGGTGTTGTTAAAGGGTAGCTTCAATCCCTGAGCGGTGTGACGCAGGACTCAAAGGATGGGTCGACACGGGAGAGCCGTGTGGCGTGCGCCGACTTTCCCCTTTTTCCTCTCGCCAATTCGCCATAAGAGGTTTTCGTAATGGGTAAGCGCATCAGGTCGCGCCAGTTGTCCGCCGCTGTTTCAGCCGCAGTGCAAAGTGCTCGTTACTCCACCGGTCTGCGGACCGCATCCCTGGCCCTGTTGCTGAGTGCCAGCGCTGTCGCCCAGGTCCAAGCCGCCGACGAGGCCAAGGACGAAGCCAAGACGCTCGACAACATCACGGTAATCTCCACCGGTACCCGCAAGGCCGATATGGCCGTTTCGGACAGTCCGGCACCGATCCAGCTGGTGACGCCCGAGTTGCTCAAGCGCTCGGCCGCACCGGATCTGATGAACGCCATCGCCAACCAGATCCCCTCCTACAACGCCAACCAGACCGGCGGCGACATGGCCAGCCAGACGCTCAACGCCAGCCTGCGTTCGTTGACGGCCAACCACACGCTGATCCTGGTCAACGGCAAGCGCCGTCACGTCACGTCCAACTTCGGCGTGGCCGGCAACGGTGAAATGGCGACCGACCTGTCCTACATCCCCAGCACTTCCATCGACCATATCGAAGTGCTGACCGATGGTGCGGCAGCGCTGTATGGCTCGGACGCCATCGCCGGCGTGATCAACATCATCCTGAAAAAGAACAACACCGGCGGCGAGTTCAACGCCGGCTATGCCGGCTTTGCCGATGGCGGCGGCGGCACCGACAACTGGAGCGCCAACCTGGGCCTGGGCGGCGAGAACGGGTTTGTCAGCCTCAGTGCCGAAGTGGAGAACCGCAAATCGGTGTTCCGCTTCTCCAACCCCAGCTACGCCAACTGCCTGCTCGACCAGGCGGCCTGCGAAAGCTACGCCGTGGCCAACGGCCGCGACGATCTGCTCAGCCGTCTGGCCAACGACCAGGGCGCACTGCTGAGCCCGCGCTTCCCGGCGCTTAACGGCTGGCTCAACCCGCCGGAAGTGCACCGCAGGGTCATGTCGTTCAATGCTGGCTACGACTTCGGCGAAGGCCTGGAGTTCTACGCCTTCGGTACCTACGGCAAGAAGACCGCCCAGTCCGAGGAAAACTATCGTCGTCCGTCGCAGGACGGTGGCTACGTCGATCCGATCACGGGCGAGGTGAGCCACATGTATGCCTACGGCTTCAACCCGTCCGAGGCCTCCGATGAGACCGACTACGACCTCACCGCCGGCCTGAAAGGCTACTTTGGTGACTGGTCCTGGGATGCGTCCACGACCTATGGCCGCAACGAGATGGACGTGTACACGCTCAACTCGATGAACTTCTCGTTGTGGCAGGATTTCGGCGCCTCGCCGACCGACTTCTACGACGGTACGTTCTACTCGACCCAATGGACCACCGATTTCGCTGTGACCAAGGATTTCGAGGTCGGTCTTTCCTCGCCGATGACGGTCAACGCCGGCGTGGAATACCGCCGGGACGGCTACGGCATCGAGCCGGGCGAACCGGCGTCCTACTACGGCGCCGGTGCGTCGTCCTTTCCCGGTTACAACCCGCTGGGCACCGGCGACTACTCGCGTAACAGCTATGCGGTGTTCGCCGACGTGATCCTCAACCCGACCGACAAGTGGCTGGTGGATCTGGCCGGTCGTTTCGAGGATTACAGCGATTTCGGCAGAAAGACGGTGGGCAAGCTCACCACGCGCTATGACTTCACCGACACCCTGGCCCTGCGCGGCACGGTCAGCACCGGCTTCCGTGCTCCGAACATGGGCGAGCAGTACTACTCGGCCATCCAGGTCAGCCCGACCGGCGCCACCGCGACCTTGGCCGGTTCCAGCGTCGGCAACGGCCTGAAGCCGGAAACCAGCCAGAACCTCTCGCTTGGCCTGGTGTTCCGTCCGGTCGAGAACATGACCATGACCCTGGATGCGTACCAGATCAAGATCAAGGACCGCACCTACATCGGCTCCTTCGGCTATTCCACAGCGCAGTCCGTGGCCACGCTGACCGGCCGCACCACCGGCAGCTGGAATGCCGACCTGCCCGATCCGGCCGACACCAACGGTGACGGTGTGCCGGACGATGCCTACGATCCGATCCTCGGCGCGGCGCTGGTCGCCGGTGGCTTCATCAGCGACGCCAGCAATCCCTCGGCTCCGGGCGGCAGCTTCGACCAGACCGCGCGTGCCAACATCGACCTGAGCTTCTTCAGCAACGTGCTGGACACCAAGACCACCGGCGTGGACTGGGTGACCAATTACATGAGCGCCTTCGGCTGGGGCTCGATCGACTGGTTGCTGGCGGCCAACTACAACAAGACCGAAGTCACCCGCGCCGGCCGCGCGCCGGGCTTTGAAAGCATCCCGATGTTCACCCCGGCGGCGATCTCGGACATCGAGCACAACAGCCCGCGCTACCGCATCAATCTGGCCGCGACCTTCAACTGGGAGAAGTTCAGCCTGACCCTGCGCGAGTCCATCTACGGCCCGCAGTACACCGTGGCCAGCCTGGCAGGCTACGAGCAGTTCGCCGACCAGCTGGACCTGGTCACGCTTGATGGCGGCAGCTACTACAAGCAGGAAATCGGGGTGATGGCACTGACCGGCTTCGACCTGAGCTTCAAGCCGACCGACCGCTGGACCCTGAGCGTGGGTGGAGACAACGTGTTCAACAAGTACCCGGACAAGATCCCGTCCGCCGTGTGGAACTACGATGTGGCCAACTATCAGAACGGCAACAACGAGTATCTGACCGGCAGCCCGGTGGGTTACTTCGGCGCGCGCTACTACGCCAAGTTGTCCTACCGCTTCTGATCCAAGGCCAGTTCATCGTGTGACATTGAACGCCGGCCCAGCAATGGGCCGGCATCGGCGGCCAGGAAGCAGCTGAACCCTATCAGTCGGCCGGATAGAGCCAACGTTTTACGAAGGTGCATTTTTGCCATGCAAGACAAGTCGAATGGTGTGCTGACGCGTCGTCAGCTGTTGGGTCGCATTGGCCTTTCAGCGGGCGGCGCGATGATGTATCAGGCCATGACCAGCCTGGGAATGGCGGCCGAGTCCAGCTACACCGGACCGGTCAAGCTGCAGGGCAGCCCGAAGGGCGCCACGGTGCTGGTACTGGGTGCGGGCCTGGCGGGCATGACCGCCGCCTACGAACTGCGCAAGGCCGGCTACAAGGTCAAGATCCTCGAGTACAACGCCCGCCCGGGCGGGCGCAACTGGTCGATCCACGGCGGCGATACGTATACCGAACTGGGGGGTGCCACACAGCACTGCGGTTTCGACAAGCACCTCTACATCAATCCCGGTCCGTGGCGCATCCCGCATCACCATCGCGCCGTGCTGTCGTACTGCAAGCAGTTCAAGGTGCCGCTGGAATCGTTCGTGCAGGTCAACTTCAACGCGTTCCTGCACAACACCGAATCCTTCGGCGGCAAGCCACAGCGCTTCCGAGAGATCGACGCCGACTACAAAGGTCACATTTCCGAGCTGCTGGCCAAGAGCACCAAGCAGGGCGCGCTGGACAAGTCCGTCACCAAGGAAGACCAGGAAATCCTGCTGGAATCGCTGCGCAACTGGGGCGCGCTGGACCGCAACCTGTCCTACGTGATGGGCGAGGAGAGCAGCACCCGCCGCGGCTTCGCCAAGTATCCCGGTGGTGGCATCTCCGGCAAGCCCGAGCACTCCAAGCCGCTGCGTGTGGAGGACATCCTGCGCTCCAAGCTGTGGAACACGCTGGCGGCCGGCAACAATTACGAGATGCAGACGACCATGTTCCAGCCGGTTGGCGGCATGGACCAGATCGGCAAGGCATTCGCGCGTGAGTTGGGCCCGGGTGTGATCGAGTACAACGCCCGCGTGACCGAGATCGACCAGGACGATCACGGCGTCACCGTGACCTATGAAGACACCACCGCAGCTGGCAAGGTCAAGACCGACAAGGCCGACTGGTGCGTGTGCACGATTCCCTTCTCGGTGTTGAGCCGTATTCCAACCAAGGTCGGCCCGGAGATGGCGGAAGCCATCACCAAGCTGCCTTATGCCGCCTCGGTCAAGGTCGGCTTGCAGTTCAAGCGCCGCTTCTGGGAAGAAGATGAGGCCATCTACGGGGGTATCAGCTACACCAACCTGCCGATCACCACCATCAGCTACCCCAGCACCGACTACCACAGCCCCGGCAAGGGCGTGCTGCTGGGCGCGTATATCTGGGGCTTGAACGCCTTCGACTACACCTCGCACTCGCCCGAAGAGCGCGTGCGCAAGGCCGTGGAATACGGCGCGCAGATCCATCCGCAGTACAAGCAGGAGTTCGACAACGGCGTGTCGGTGGGATGGCATCGCGTGCCGTGGACGCACGGCTGCTTCGGCCAGTGGACCGAGCAGCTGCGCGAGCGCCACTACGGCGCGGCCACGCAGATCGACGGGCGCATTGCGATGGCGGGCGAGCACATCTCCTACATCCCGGCCTGGCAGGAAGGCGCGATTCTCTCGGCGCACGATGTCATCGGCCGCCTGCACAAGAAGGTCATGGCCACCGGAGGTGTTGCATGAAGACATCCATCCACGCGCGCTGGCTGCGTCCAGGGCTGGCGATGCTGGCAATCACCGGCGCGTTGCTGGCGCCGACGCTGTTGACCCAGCCAGCCCGCGCACAGACCTCCGATGCCACCGGGTTTTTTGAAGGACCGGATTTTTCCAACGCCGAGGCACCGCAGATCTACGCCACCATCTGCCAGGGCTGCCACATGGCCAGGGGAGAGGGCGCCAAGGGCGGCGGTGAGTATCCGGCGTTGGCCGACAATCCCAAGCTGGCTGCCGGCCCGTACGTGGCGATGATGGTGCTCGACGGCAACGGCGCGATGCCCGGCTTCCGCGGCATGCTCACCGACAAGCAGGTCGCCGAGGTCTCCGGCTATGTCCGCACGCATTTCGGCAACACTTACAGCGAGCCTCTGAGCCTGGATGACGTGAAGGCACTGCGCGCCAGTAGTGTCGCCACGGCCGCAGAAGCCGACTGATCCATCCCTTCCTCGTTTCCGCCGAAGCGAAACGACCCGTTGCGCTATTACTTTCAATACGGAGTACACCACCCAATGAAGATCGCCCACGCCGCCGCCCTGCTGACCTGCGCTGCGCTCAGCCTGCCCATGTCGTCGCATGCCGCCGACGTCACGCGCCATGGCATTCCCGGCAGTGATTTCCCAATCGCCGCTGCCGTGGAAGTGCCGGCCGGCAAGACCACCGTTTACGTCAGCGGCAAGACCCCGCACGTGGTCGATGCATCCAAGCCGAAAGATTCGCTGGAAGCCTATGGCGATACCGAAGTGCAGGCGCTGAGCGTGCTCGGCGACATCCAGAAGCAGCTGCAGGGCCTGGGCCTGGACATGAAGGACGTCGTGAAGATGCAGGTCTTCATGGTCGGCGGACCGGAGAACGGCGGCAAGATGGATTTCGCCGGCTTCATGAAGAGCTATACCAAGTTCTTCGGCAAGGAGGCCAAGCAGATGAACCTGCCGGCGCGCTCGGCCTTCCAGATTGCCGCGCTGGGCAACCCGGCGTATCGCATCGAGATCGAAGTCGTCGCGGTCCGTCCTTGATCCCAGCCGAAGCCAGCCCGAGGAACGCCAGTCATGAAGAAAGCACCCATTTCGCGTCGTGATTTCCTTCGAAGTTCCGCGCTGGCGGCTGGTGCAGCGACCGTGGGCGCGCCGTTGCTTGGCGTGGCCACGGCCCTGCCGGCGGCGGCACAGGACGCCGCCAGCGGCACATCGGCCGCGCTGACTCCGGTGCTGATCAATGCCAACGAGTCACCGCAGGGCCCGTCGGCGGCGGCCCGGAAGGCCATGGCGGAGATCGCCCCGCAGGGCGGCCGTTACCTGATCGAGCTGCAGATGGAGCTGCGCCAGGAACTGGCCGACCAGTTGGGTGTGCAGCCGGACAACATCATGCTGTACGCAGGTTCGACTGAACCGCTGGACTACACGATGCTGGCCTTCACTTCACCGGAGGCCTCGCTGGTGACCGCCGATCCGACCTTCGAGCAGGGCTGGGGTGCAGCGGCACGCAAGCAGGCGCCGGTGCACAAGATTCCGCTGCGCAAGGACTTTAGCCACGACGTGCAGGCCATGTGCGCGGCCGATGCGAAGGCAGGCGTCATCTATATCTGCAACCCCAACAACCCCACCGGCTCGATCACCACGCGCAAGGACATCGATTACGCGCTGGCCCACAAGCCCAAGGGCAGCGTGCTGGTGGTGGACGAGGCCTACATCCATTTCTCCGACACGGCTGTCAGCGCAGTGGACATGGTGGCCAAGGGCGAGGACGTGGTCATCTTGCGGACATTCTCCAAGTTGTACGGCATGGCCGGCATCCGCCTGGGCTATGCGGTAGCGCGCCCGGATCTACTGAAGAAGCTGCTGTACTTCAGCATGAACAGCCTGCCGGTCACGGCGGCGGCGGCAGGGCTGGCCAGCCTGCGCGACCCGCAGCTGGTCCCGCAACGTCGCAACGCGAACACCGCAGTGCGCAACGACACAGTGGCGTTCCTGAAGACCAAGGGCTTTACCTGCACCGTCTCGGAGAGCAACTGCTTCATGGTCGATGTGAAGCGCCCAGCCAAGGCGTTCATGGCGGACATGGCGACCTGGGGCGTGTATGTGGGCCGGAGCTGGGCAATCTGGCCGAACTCTTCGCGCATCACCATCGGCACGGCGGCCGAGATGGAACGCTTCAAGCAGGCGTTCGCCCTGGTGCTGGAGGGCAAGCTGGGGCCGGTCGCGCCGAAGCCGCAGATGTTCGGACTGACCGAACGCCGCGATGGAAGCGCACAGTTCGCCTGACACCTGATCTGATGGTGATGGGTTGTCTTTTTCCTTTGAATTGATCCGGAGTCTGTTTTGAAGCACGCGCGTTCGACTGCTGTTCTGGTGCTTCTGGCCGCCCTGTTTCTCGCGCCCGGCGCCTGGGCCAGGACCTGCGCACTGTCCATTGCGGGCAATGACCAGATGAAATTCGATAAATCCACCTTGGTCGTGGCAGCGGACTGCAGCGAGGTTGCGCTTACCCTGACCCACAGCGGCAAGCTGGCAGCCAACGTCATGGGCCACAACTGGGTGCTGAGCAAGACGGCTGACTTCCAGGCCGTGGCCACGGCCGGGATGAAGGCCACCCTGGCGCAGAGCTATCTACCGGCTGGCGATGCACGCGTGATCGCCCACACCGATGTGATTGGCGGTGGCAAGTCCACGACGGTGACTTTTCCGGTCAACAAGCTAAAAAAGGGAGAGGCCTATACCTTCTTCTGCTCGTTCCCGGGGCATTGGGCGTTGATGAAGGGCACGCTGACATTCGGTTGATCTGTGCAGGACCGTGCCGGCACGTACCGTCGGAAACTACACGGCCCGC
>JBEVNH010000181.1:0-8916 GCA_040508175.1 Pseudoxanthomonas sp. | reverse complement strand
GTAGGCCTGAGGAATGGTGGTTACGGAATCGTAATATTACATTGCCGTCAATAACGATTCTCATTATGATCAACGGCGCTGCACGGAGACCTAGATCGCCACGTTATGCCCGGCCATGCAGCCGGTGCCATCGGGCGGCCTCTCCGGCATTGCCTCCTGAGCCAGATCGCCAGTGGGGGCTTTCACGACCCCCAATTGGAAATCCGATGAGCCAGATCACCCGTCGCAAGCATGCGCCGGCCGCGCCGCGCGCGACCACGCTGTCCACCACCCTGTTGACCGGCCTCGCCCTGGGCGCGCCCTTCGCTGCGCTGGGCGCAGCGCCGCCCGCGTCGCTGGCTCCGCCGGCCGGTATCAACGCATCGGAAGGGGCACACGAGGCCGACACGCCCGAGCAACGCGATCGTCGTCGTCACCAGGACGAGGCCCGCACCCTGGACCAGGTCGACGTGCATGGCTCGCGCATCCAGGCCAAGACCGTGGCCTCACCCAAGTTCACCCAGTCGCTGCAGGACACGCCGCAGACCATCCAGGTCATCACCCGCGACCTGTTCAACCAGCAGGGCGCCACCACGCTGACCGAGGCCCTGCGCAACTCGCCGGCCGTGGGCACCTTCTTCGCGGGCGAGAACGGCAACACCAATACCGGTGACGCCATCTACATGCGCGGTTTCGACACCTCCAGCAGCATCTTCATCGATGGCGTGCGCGACCTGGGTTCGATCTCGCGCGACCTGTTCAACGTCGAGCAGGTGGAGGTGCAGACGGGCCCGGCCGGCACCGACAACGGCCGCACCGCGCCGACCGGCGCGATCAACATGGCCAGCAAGCGCGCCTCACTGTTCGATGCGATCTCGGCCACGGTCTCGGCCGGCGATGAAGGCCAGCAGCGCGCCACCGCCGACTGGAACCAGAGCTTTTCCGGCCTGCCGGGCGCGGCGCTGCGCCTCAATGCAATGTGGCAGGACAGCGATGTCCCGGGCCGCGACCACGTCAACAACAAGCGCTGGGGCATCGCGCCGTCGCTGGGCTTCAACCTGGAGGGCGCGACGCGTTATTTCCTGAACCTGTATTACGTCAAACAGGACAACATCCCCGACGGTTTCGTGCCGACCATCGGCCTGCCGGGCTGGGTGCCGCAACCGGGTCTGGAGCAGCTGGCGGGCCACCCGGTGGACCCGGAGAACTTCTACGGCACGCGCCAGGACCATGACGATGTGGAAGCCAAGCAGGCGACCTTCATCCTGGAGCACGACTTCTCCGACAGTGTCCGCCTGACCAATACCGCGCGCTGGGGCGAGACCACGCAGGACTATCTGCTGAGCGCCTTCATGAGCACCGGCGGCACCACCGCCAACCCGATGGCCGGCAACATCAGGTGGACCGACATCAACGACCTGTCGACCTACACGCTGACCCGCGGCAACACCACCTTCAAGGACCAGCGCAACAAGATCCTCACCGACCAGCTCAACCTGCGCGTGGACTTCAGCACGGGCAGCATCGTGCACAACCTCAGCACCGGCCTGGAACTGACCCGCGAGCAGCAGGACGCCTACACCATCGCCAGCACCGGCACGCGCCCGGCTGCCAGTCTGTACGACCCGGACTGGAACGACGCCGGCACACTGGCCTGGGCACGCAACGGCACCGGCAGCGAAGGCCGCACCGATACGCAATCGGCCTATGCCTTCGACACGCTCAAGTTTGGCGACGACTTCCTGCTGACTGCCGGCGTGCGCTTTGACCACTACAAGACCGAGTACTTCAGCAACGCGATCTGCAATACCGCCGGCACGTCCGGCGGCGCCCGTGGCGCGGTGTATTGCGGCACCGCTCCGGTGGGCAGCGTCATCGCGACCAATGACACCAGCACCAGCGACACGCTGTTCAACTGGAAGCTGGGCGCGGTTTACAAGGTTGGTGACGAGGTCAGCCTGTACGCCAACTACGCGCTCTCGCAGCAGCCGCCGGGCGGGGCCAACTTCGCGCTGGCCGCGGCCGACGGCGCCGCCAACAGCATCAACGCCGATCCGCAGAAGGCCAGGACCTTCGAGGTGGGCACCAAGTGGAACGTGCTGGAGAACCTGGCGCTGAACCTGGCCGTGTTCCAGACCGAGGTCAGCAACGAGATCAACAGCAACGTGCTGGATGACTTCGGCAACCCGACCCAGACCGGCGAGAAGGAGGTCAAGGGCGTGGAGCTGTCGGCGGTGGGCAACCTCACCGACAACTGGACGGTGTCGGCCGGCTACAGCCGCATGTCCACCGACGTCACCGAAGGCCCGGTGGTCTCGCAGGACGGCAGCTCGAGCCTCAGCTACACGCCGGACGATGCGTTTACCAGCTGGACCAGCTACCGCTTCCCGTTCGGCCTGAGCCTCGGCGGCGGCGTGCGCTACTCCGGTGAGATGCACCGTGGTACCGATGGCGCGGTCGGCACGCCGACGTACACCAAGTCCTACACGGTGTACGACGCGGTGGTGTCCTACGACATCTCACGCAACGTCTCGCTGCGTCTGAACGGATACAACCTGTTCGACAAGCAGTACGTAGCCGCCATCAACAAGAGCGGCTATCGCTATACGCCGGGCACGCCGCGGACGTTCCTGCTGAGCGCCGATGTCCGCTTCTGAAACACTGTCCGATGTCCTGCTGCGCTTGTGCCCGGTGGCGCGCGTGCGGCGTTCGCAACGGACATTGAACAGGTTTCGCGCCGAGGCAACTTGGTAGGCTGATCCACCTCGACCGGTTCGCCGGTCTCCACGCACGGGAGGTTCGCCTTCCCGTGCGTTGTTGCAGGAACGCCACGATGCTGCTGCATATCCCCGACATCCTCGATGCCCAGCAGGTCCGCCAGATGCACCAGGCCCTGGATGCGGCTGACTGGACCGATGGCCGCGCCACCGTCGGTGCGCAAGGCGCGCAGGTCAAGCGCAACCAGCAGTTGCCCGATGCTTCGCCGCTGCGCGAGCAATTGGGCCGTCAAATCCTGACCGCGCTGGAGCAGCATCCGCTTTACTTCGCCGCTGCCCTGCCACTGCGCACGCTGCCGCCACGCTTCAACCGCTATGCCGGTGGCGGCGAATACGGTTTCCACGTCGATGGCGCGGTGATGGCCGCGGGCAACGGCGCGCATGTGCGGTCGGACCTGTCGTGCACGTTGTTCCTGTCAGCGCCGGAAGACTACGACGGTGGCGAGCTGATCATCAGCGACACCTACGGCGAACACGAGGTCAAGCTAGCCGCGGGTGACCTGATCCTCTATCCGTCCAGCAGCCTGCATCGTGTCCTGCCGGTGACACGCGGCGCGCGCACGGCTGCGTTCTTCTGGATCCAGAGCATGGTGCGCCACGATGCGCAGCGCCGCACGTTGTACGAGCTGGACACCGCCATCCAGAGGTTGACCGCCACCGGTGGCGACCGCGATGCACTGGTCCAGCTGACGGGCGTGTACCACAACCTGCTGCGGGGCTGGGCCGAGACCTGAGCAGGACGGCTGACGCCATTGTCATGCCCATGGCACCGGGTTGTTGGGACCAATTCTCATTTCGTGATGTAATGATGGCTTCCCCGGGGCATCCCATGCGGCGCGTGTCCAGCACTTCCCTCCCGTCTCCACAGGTTCAACAACGTCGCGGTTTCTGGCTGCGCACGCTGCACAGCTGGCACTGGATCAGCTCGGCGATGTGCCTGGTGGGCATGCTGCTGTTCGCCATCACCGGATTGACCCTCAACCACGCAGCGCGCATCGAGGCCAGCCCACAGACGCGCAACGCCACCGCTGAACTTCCCGCCCCCCTGCTGCGCGCACTGGGCACGCGCGAGGACGGCAATGCGCCACTACCAGGCGTGGTCCGTGACTGGCTGGATGGCCAGTTCGACATCGCCATCGGCCAACGTCAGGCCGAATGGTCGGTGAGCGAAATCTATCTCTCCATGCCGACACCCGGCGCGGATGCATGGTTGGCCATCGACCGCGAGAGCGGCAGTGTGGAGTTCGAGCGCACTGACCGCGGCTGGGTGTCCTATTTCAACGACCTGCACAAGGGTCGCAACGCCGGACCGGCCTGGAGCTGGTTCCTGGATGTGTTTGCCGTGGCCTGCCTGGTGTTCTGCATCACCGGGTTGTGCCTGCTGCAGATGCATGCACGCCAGCGCCGCGCCACCTGGCCTTACGTCGGGCTTGGTCTTGTGGTGCCGCTGATCCTCGCCTTGATTTTCATCCACTGAAGGACTTCTTCCATGTCGACCCTGCGCATCACTACCACCATCACCGTTGCCCTCAGCGGCGCCCTGGCGATGCCGGGCTACGCGGCGACCTTCGAGGTCAACGTCGAGGTCCCCAAGCTGGACGTGGCCGAATACCACCGTCCCTATCTGGCCGTGTGGGTGGAGGATGCCAACCAGAAGGCGGCGGCCGACCTGTCGGTCTGGTACCAGCAACGTGACACCGCCGAAGGCCACGGCACCAAATGGTTGCCCGACCTGCGCCAGTGGTGGCGCAAATCCGGCCGCACGTTGAAGGTGCCGGTGGACGGCGTGACCGGCCCGACGCGCCCGGCCGGCAAGCACGCACTGAGTTTCAATGACAAACAACCCGGCCTGGCCACGCTGGCCCCCGGCAGTTACACGCTGGTGGTCGAAGCCGCGCGTGAAGTCGGTGGCCGCGAGCTGCTGAAGATCCCCTTCACCTGGCCGGCCACCATCGCGCAGGGCGGGAAGGCGCAAGGCACCACCGAGCTGGGCGCCGTTTCGCTGTCAATCAGACCCTGATCTTTTCCTTCACCTCTTAATGGAGTGACCATGAAGCGTTCACTGACTCTCGCCCTGGCGCTGGCCGCGGCCGCGGCCACCGTCTCCTTCTCCGCCACTGCGCACAAGATGTGGCTGCTGCCTTCGGGCACCACCTTCTCCGGTGCCGACCCGTGGCTGTCGGTGGATGCGGCCGTATCCAACGACCTGTTCTATTTTGACCACGTGCCGCTGCGCCTGGACGAGCTGAAGGTCATTGCACCGGACGGCAGCAACGCCACGCCGCAAAACGCCTCTACCGGCAAGTACCGCAGCGTGTTCGACGTGCAGCTGGCACAGGAAGGTACCTACCGCGTCGGCATCTCCAGCGAGGGCCTGTTCGCCAACTGGAAGGACAAGGACGGCAAGCCCAAGCGCTGGCGTGGCACGGTGGCGACCTTTGCTGAAGTGCCGAAGGACGCCAAGGATCTCCAGGTCTCGCAGACCGCGATGCGCGTGGAAACCTTCGCCACCCGCGGCGCCCCCACGCAGACCGCACTCAAGCCCACCGGCCAGGGCCTGGAACTGGTGCCGGTCACCCACCCGAACGATCTGTTCGCCGGTGAGCCCGCCACCTTCAAACTGCAGATCGACGGCAAGCCCGCCGCCAACCTGGAGGTATCGGTGATCCGCGGCGACACCCGCTACCGCAACGCGCAGGAAGAACAGACGCTCAAGACCGACGCGCAGGGCAGCTTCAGCGTGACCTGGCCACAGGCCGGCATGTACTGGATCAATGCCAGCAGCGAAGACGGCAAGACCTCGCTTCCGCAAGCCAAGCAGCGCCGCCTGAACTACGTGGCCACGCTGGAAGTGCTTCCCCAGTAAGCCGCACGTGCCGGGGCCGCTGTCCGGCCCCGGCCTTGAAGCGTCCCACCATGGCGTCTGCCCCCTCCTTCGTCCCTGACCTCGACCTGGCCACGCTGGGCGGGCAGACCATGGGGACGACCTGGTCGGTGAAACTGTGCATTGCACCGCGCACCGATCTGCAGCGCCTGCATGCCGGCATCCAGCATCAGCTGGATGAAGTCGTCGCCCAGATGAGCACCTGGCGCCACGATTCGGACATCTCCCTCTACAACGCGGCCGCTGCGGGCAGCTGGCACGCACTGCCAGCGCCGTTCGACCGCGTGCTGAGGTGTGCGATGGAGATCGCGCAGGCCAGCGGCGGCGCCTTCGACCCCACGCTGGGTGCCCTGGTCGGCGCATGGGGGTTCGGGGCGCAAGGCCAGGGATTCGCTGTGCCTTCCGAATCCAGCATCGCCCAGGCGCGGCGGCACGCCGGTTGGCGGCGTCTGCAATGGCGCCACAATGCCAAGTCCGAACTGCTGCAACCCGGCGGCCTGCAGCTGGATCTGTCTGCGATTGCCAAAGGCTTCGGCGTGGATCACGTTGCGCACTGGCTTCGCGCGCGCGGAGTGCTGGGCGCGCTGGTGGAAGTGGGCGGTGAACTGTTCGGCTGGGGGCTGCGTCCCGATGGCGGCCGCTGGCAAGTGCTGGTGGAAACCGCCTGCGAACTCGACGCCGTCACCGAGCCGTGCGTGCTGACGCTGGATGGACAGGCCGTGGCCACCTCAGGCGATCACTGGCACCACTTCGAGCGCGATGGCGCACGCCATGGCCACACGCTCGATGCCCACAGCGGACGCCCTGTCAGCCAGGCCGCCGCGGCCGTCACGGTGCTGGCCGCCAGCGCGATGGAGGCCGACGCTTGGGCCACCGCCTTGACGGTCATGGGCGCGGAGGCGGGATTGGCTTTCGCCGATGCGCGCGGCATGGCGGCGCGCTTCGTCATGCGTACAGCAACCGGACCTTGCATCCGCACGAGCGCCGCCTTCGATGCGCCGTTCACGGCATGCCCATGAGTGCTACGTCCGTGTCGCGCGCGCGCGTGGGCAATATCGCCGTGCTGGCGGCTCTGCTCGCCTGCGTGCTCGCGCTCGGCAGCCTGCACGCGCTTGAACCTCCGGATACGCGCCCCGCGCGTACTTGGACGGCGGTGTTGATCGGGCTGGGCTATGTGGCCTGGAGCACGGCGCTCTGGTGGCGGGGCCCACGTGCGGCGCGTGTCGTGTCCGCACCGGGCGTGGCGTTGTGGCAGGTCGCTTACGCAAGCCAGACCGGCTACGCGCTGGCGGTGGCCGAACGCACCCGCGAGGCCTTGCTGCAGGCTGGCTTGCACGCGCAGCTGCTGCCTATCGAAACGATGACACCTCTCCAGCTGCACGACGCACGCGTGCTGTTTGTCGTCAGCACCACCGGCGAAGGCGATGCGCCCGATCACGCCCTTGGCGTGCTGCCGATGCTGGCCGATGACCGCCTGGATCTGTCATCGCTGCACTATGCGGTGCTGGCACTGGGCGACCGCAGCTACCTGCAGTTCTGCGCGTTCGGTCGTGCCTTGGATGCACGCCTGCAGCAGCTTGGCGCCACGGTACTGTTCGATCGCGTGGAAGTGAACAACGCCGACGACGCCGCCCTGCGCCACTGGCAGCACCACCTGACCCTGCTCACCGGCGACACCGCCCTGCCGGACTGGACCTCGCCGCACTATCAGGACTGGCCCCTGCGCGCGCGTCGCCAGCTCAACCCGGGAAGCCCCGGCGACGGCGCCTGGCTGCTCGACCTGGCACCACCGGCAGGTGTGCAGTGGCAGGCCGGTGATCTCGCGGAAATCGGCCCACGCCATGCACCGCAGGAGGTGGACGCATGGCTGGCGCGTCACGACCTCACGCACCAGGCGACGCCGGCCCTACGACTGGCGCTTTCCAGCGTGCAGTGGCCGGCATCGCCCGATGGGCGCGATCTGCAGGCCGTGATCAACCAGGCCTCCGCACTGCCACACCGCGAGTACTCCATTGCGTCGGTTCCAGCCGATGGCACGCTGCAGCTGCTGGTGCGTCGCATGCACCAGCCCGATGGTCGGCTGGGACTCGGAAGTGGCTGGCTGACCGCCCACGCGCCGCTCGGTGGCGACATCGCCATTCGCCTGCGCCGGAACCCCGGTTTCCATGCCCCGGACGATGCGCGTCCGCTGATCCTGATCGGCAACGGCACCGGTATCGCCGGCCTGCGCGCGCTGCTGCGCGAGCGCTTCGCACGGGGTGCACACCGCAACTGGCTGCTGTTCGGCGAGCGCACGCAGCAGTTCGATTTCTTCTTCGGCGATGAACTCACGCAGTGGCAGCACCGCGGCCACCTGACCCGGCTGGATCTGGCGTTCTCACGCGACCAGGCCGAAAGGATCTACGTGCAACAACGCGTCCGCGAAGCGGCCGAAGACATCCAGCGATGGGTGCTCGACGGCGCGGCCCTGTATGTCTGCGGCAGCCTGGCCGGGATGGCGCCTGCGGTGGATGCCGAGCTGCAGCGCACCCTCGGCGAGGACGCGCTGCAGCAGTTGCGTGCGCAGGGCCGCTATCGGCGCGACGTCTACTGACCGGGCAGGATCGGCCCCAGGCGTATCGCAAGCAACTGGCCACCGCCTTCCAGCATGAAGCGCCTTCGCGTATCGCCTGCCACCAGCAACGCGGTGTCGCCCTGCCAGAGCGGCGGCAGGTCTGTGCGCCTGTCGAACTGCGCCTGGCCGGCCATCAGGTACAGCGCCCAGGTTTCCCCTGGCGCGGCAAAGAACAGCATGGAGCCCACCAGCGGGCGCACCAGCAGCTCGGCGCTGACGCGCCCGCGTCGCCACATCAGGTTGAAGTCCTGCGTCGGCCCATCGACCAGCTCCCCGGTCAACGTGCGCTCGCCTGAAAAACGATGACGCTCGCCCGGAATCGCCAGCAGCGCAGATTCGCCATCGTCGAACGCCAGCCGCACGCCCTGGCCATGCAGCAGCACCAGCTCGCGGTCCACGCCGGGAAACGCCGAAAACGCGGCGTCGCGTTCGATCTCGGCAATCGACAGTCGCCAGTCCCACGCTGCCGTCCCGGGCGACCGCACGATCTCACGCGTCCAGCCCAGTCCGTTCTTCCAGCGTTCGCGGCGGTATTCATGGGCGGGAATGACGCGTGATGACCAGGACATGCCGGCGACTCGAGGAATACATGCCGGCAGTCTAGGGCGTGCGGGTGGTCGATGCAGACCAAAAAAGACATCGCCCGCGACGCATCCTGCGTC
>JBEVNH010000153.1:0-7513 GCA_040508175.1 Pseudoxanthomonas sp. | reverse complement strand
ACGACGCCTGGCATGTGCACATCGCCCACCGCATGGGCGCGGTCTGTGCCTTGCTGGGTCATTGGCTGCACAAGCGCGTCGTCGCCAAGGTGTCGGGCTGGTGGGAGCTGGAGATGGGCACGCTGGCGACCCACGCGCGCTTCTGGGATCGTCTCGCTTACCGCGCGTTGCTGAAGATCGGCACCTGGCAGGTCATCAGCCAGCGCATTGCCACCACGCTGGCCGCACGCGGCATTCCGCCCGCGCGCATCGCCGCCATCCCCAATGCCGTGGACACGCGCCGCTTTGCCGGTGTCACCCGGCCGCACGATGCGCCGCCGCGTTTTGTCTTCATTGGTCGGCTGGAAAAGGAAAAAGGCCTGGACACGCTGCTGGACGCGTTCGCCGACATCGCGGCCGGTCACCCGCGGGCCAGCCTGCTGGTGGTCGGCACCGGCTCGCTGGAAGCAGGCCTGAAAGCGCGTGCGAAATCCCTGGGCATCGCCGCGCAGGTGGAGTTCGCCGGGCATCGCAACGACATCGAGACCGTGCTGGCCGATGCCAACTTTGGCGTGCTGCCTTCGCGCATCGAAGGCTTGTCCAACACACTGCTTGAATCGATGGCCTCCGGCCTGCCGATGGTGGCCAGCCGGATCAGTGGCAACGAGGATTTCGTGCGCGCCGAAACCGGCTGGCTGTTCGAACCCGGCGATCAGGCCGGCCTGGCCGCCGCGCTTGCGCAGGCCGCCGCACTTCCACCCGATGCCCGCCTTGTCATGGGCGAAGCGGCACGTGTGGCGGTGGAGCGCCAGGCGGGGCTGGACCGCGTCCTGACCCGCCTGTTGGCGATCTATCGCGGGGAACCGGCGCCGGTACAGGAGCGCTCGGCCTTTGCAGGAAGCGGAGTCTGACCGATGTGTGGCATTGCAGGGCTTGTCGTCGCACCCGGGCAGCCGGCGCCATCGCGGGCGCTGGGCCAGCGCATGACCGAGGTCATCGCCCATCGCGGCCCGGATGACACCGGCATCCACCATGACGAGCGCGCCCTGCTGGGCATGCGCCGTCTGGCCATCATCGATGTCGCCGGCAGCCACCAACCGCTGTACGGCGCCGACCGACGCGTGGCGCTGGTGTTCAACGGCGAAATCTACAACTACCGCGAGCTGCGCCGCGAGCTGGAAGCGGCCGGTCACGCGTTCACCACGCAGGGTGATACCGAAGTCATCCTGCAGGCTTACCTGCGTTGGGGCGCCGATGCGTTCACACGGCTGGACGGCATGTTCGGCGTGGCCATCTGGGACATGCGCAGCGGCGAACTGCTGCTGGCGCGCGACCGACTGGGCGAGAAGCCGCTGTACTACACGGCCAACGCGCAGCGCATCCTGTTCGGCTCGGAGCTCAAGTCGCTGCTGCAATCGCCCGACTGCCCGCGCCAGATCGACCCGGACGCCCTGCGCGCCTACCTGACCTACGGCTATGTGCCCTGCCCGCGCTCGATCTTCCGCGACGTGCACAAGCTGCCGCCGGGACACCTGCTGCGCGTGTGCAACGGGCAGGTCTCGTTGCACCGCTACTGGCAGCCGGCAATGGGCCCGAAGCTGCAGCTGAGCGAGACCGAAGCGGCCGAGCAATTGGAAGTCCTGCTGGAACAGGCTGTCTCCAGCCGCCTGGTGGCCGATGTGCCGTTCGGCGCGTTCCTCAGCGGCGGCCTGGATTCGAGCACCGTGGTGGCGCTGATGGCGCGGCGCATGCAGCGCCCGGTCAAGACCTTCACCATCGGCTTCAGCGAAGACGCCTACAACGAGCTGGACGACGCCCGCCGCGTGGCCCGCCACCTGGGCACCGAACACCACGAGCTGATGGTGCAGCCCGATGCGGTGGGCTTGCTGGACAAGCTGGTGTTTCACTTCGACGAGCCTTTCGCCGACGCCTCGGCGGTGCCGACCTATCTGGTGTCCGAGCTGGCCGCGCAGCACGTCAAGATGGTGCTGACCGGTGATGGTGGCGACGAGCTCTTTGGCGGCTACGACCGCTACCTCAAGCTGATGACGCTCGAACGCAGTGGTGCATTGCGCAAGCCGGCGGCGATGGCGCTTTCCATGGCCGGCGCCGTGCTTCCCAACCCGCTCGGCAAGCGCCTGGGCCGCATCAGCGAACGCTTGCGCCTGCCGTTTGCCGAGCGCTATCTCAGCGGCGTGGCCTTGACCCGGCCCGATACCGCCAACGCGCTACGTGCCGATGCCGGCGGCGCGCGTCACTACGATCTACCGTTGCTGCACCAGGCCGGCAGCGACCTTGGCGCTGGCGACTCCGTGCTGGATCGCGCCGTGGCCATCGACCTGCAGAGTTATCTGCCTGACGACATCCTGGTCAAGCTGGACCGCATGGCGATGGCCGCTTCACTGGAAGGCCGCTCGCCCTTCCTGGCCACCTCGCTGGTGGAGTTCGCCCTGTGCCTGCCCGAGTCGCTGCGCATCCGCAATGGCCGCGGCAAGCACCTGTTGCGCGAAGTGGCCACGCCCTGGCTGCCGCCGCGTGCCATCAGCAAACCCAAGCAAGGATTCGGCGTGCCGCTGCCGGCCTGGTTTCGCGGACCGCTGCGTGCCCTGGCGTCGGACACCTTCGCCTCGCGCGCATTCCGCGAGCGCGGGCTGATCGATCCGGGCGCAGCCGACGGCCTGCTGGCCGAGCATCTCTCCGGCGCGGTCGATCACAGCGAGCCGCTGTGGCAGGTACTGTGCCTGGAACGCTGGGCGCAGACCTTCCTGGATGCGCCGGCCGGAGCGGCGTGATGTTGAAGTGGTTGTTGATGGTGCCGATCGTGTTCATGGTGAACCAACTTCACCTGGACTTCTCCACCGGCATTCCCGCAGTCAACGTCTCCAACATCCTGTTTGGGCTGTGCGTGGCAGGACTGGTCATCTTCCGTCCCAAGCACCAGACCGCGACCAGCCGTGCGCCGCTGACCATCCCGATGCTGCTGCTGTTCGGCGCGCTGACAGTGTCCAGCGTGATCGGCATGTTGCAGCAGCCCGGCGATGCAATTGAGGACATCACCTATCTCAAGAACCTGCTGTTCTATCCGCTGCTGTACTTCGTCTACCGGCGCTGCGGACAGGATGAGAAGAACACGCGGCAGCTGATCATCATGGTCGCGATCGTGGCCGCGGTGGCCGGCCTGGAAGCCGTGCGCGAAGGCCTGGATTACGGCTTCGGCAACTTCAATGAATCACGCCGCGCTTCTGGGCCGTTCGGGACCGATTTCCGCGACTCCAACCGCGCGGGCGTGTTCTATGCCATGTTCACGCCGTTCTTCGTCGCCCTGGCGCTGTTCCTGCGTGGACAGAAGTTGTGGCGCATCGGCGCGGTTGTCGGGATCGTCTTGCTGGCGATCGCCATCATGGCGACTTATTCGCGCCAGTCCTATCTGATTGCCCTGGTCTGCGTGGCGCTGCTGCTGATCCGGCGCAACGTGATCCTGGCCACGCTGATCGGCGTGCTGATGGTGCCGGCGATCGGCCTGCTGCCGGACAGCGTGACCCAGCGCGTGGCCGAGACCAAGCAGCAGGATGCCGTCGGCGACGAGCAATTGGACGACAGCACCGCCAGCCGCTTCGAGATCTGGGCCGGTGCGTTCGAGATGTGGCAGGACCATCCGCTCGGTGTCGGCCTGAACCGCTTCAAGCGCAACATCGGGACCTATGTGCCGCGCTACGCCGGCTATGACGCGCACAGTATCTACATGCTCACCCTTGCCGAGACCGGCTTGCTCGGCTTGGGCGCCTTGCTGTTCCTGCTGGCCAGCCTGCTCTGGCATGGCGTGCGCATGGTGCGCGCCGCCGGCCCCACCGATGCCGAAATCAGAGCCCTAACCTTGGGCTTTACCCTGATGGTGGTGGCGGTGTGCCTGGGCAACGCCTACGGCAGCCCGTTCTACGAAGGGCCGGTGATGGCCAATTTCTGGATCCTGTGCGGCCTGCTTGAGCACTACGTTGCCCTGCGCAAGCGTGCAACTGCTGGCGTGGATGCCTCGGCGAGCGCCGCCCTCAATGGACCGGACGCCGCCATTTCCCAGCGCTTTCCCTTGGCCTCGCGCATCGTGCCGGGTCGTTATGGTGGTCGGCCGACCGATGCACCTGATCCCCCCCAGCACCCCGCACTCGAAGGCCCCGAGCGCTGAAGCAGGCATCGAGTGCATCGTGTCGTTTCGCTCCAAGTGCTTATCCCGCAAGCCGACGTGAAGCCTGAAGCAGCGCAGTCTTTCGGTGCCGGTCGTCCGCTCGTTACCGCAGCGCCTGAGCAAGGTGTCGCACCAGCGTGGCGTGAGTCCGCCGGTGTCCGGACACCGGCGGAGGTCACGGGCGCACGGACACGGCGCCGTGCACAGCGACCATCCGCGTGTGAACCCATCTCATGTTCGGCGCGCGGTGGCCAGACGGTGCGAACCTACTGATCGGGAAACGCCTCCCCCGAAGGATCATCTAACCCAACGACACATCCGCCAGGCGCGCCAGGATGTTCTCCCGGCAGACCTGCAGAATCTCGTCCGCCAGCGGCGCATCATCTGGACAGGACCTGGACAGCACCACCGCGCCGACGGCTTGGGCCATCAGCGCCATCCGCCGCGCGCGCGTCTGGTCGCCCGTGGTGTCGTCCGCCTGCCCTTCCTGACGCGCAGGTGCCGACAGCTGAGCCTCGATGCCGGCCGCAAAAGCCGCCTTGACTGATTCAGGCTGACGCGCCGCGTCGGCGCACAGCGCGGCCATCGTGCAGCCTTGCCCTGGGGTGTCCCGGTGTTCCCTGGAAACGTAGTAGCTCAGAAAGTCCACCAGATCCATGCCCGCTGCGGCCGCCGCAGAACGGCCAAGCCCGCAGCTTGAGGCCTCGGCGATCAGGTCCGTCTTGGACGCGAAATGCTTATAGAACCCACCGTGGGTGAAGCCGGCGGCCGCCATCAGGTCTGCGACGCCGACACCGTCGTATCCGCGCTCCCGGAACAGCGTGGAGGCGGTTTCGACAATGTGTGCCCGGTTGGCCTGTGCTTGTGCCTTGGTGACCTTCATGACCCGATGTCTCGCGTGGCGCGTGCTGTGGAAGCAACGGACCTTAGCACATATTGATGATGCCCATAATCAAACCATTGACAACTAAGATGATGACCATCATCATTGAGTCGCTACCAGAACTGACCTGGTTTTCTCCGACCCATCTCCGACCCATCTACGATCACGGTCCCGCACACCACATGACGAACAAGACCCTTTTCCATCCCTACACGCTCGGTCCGGTGACCCTGGCCAACCGCATCGTGATGGCCCCGCTGACCCGCAACCGCGCCGGTGTCGGCCTGGTGCCCAGCCCGCTGGCCGCCACCTACTACGCACAGCGCGCTTCGGCTGGCCTGATCATCACCGAGGCCACCCAGATCTCGGCCCAGGCGCAGGGCTACCAGGACACACCGGGGCTTTACACACAGGACCAGATCGAGGGCTGGCGCACGGTCACCGATGCGGTGCATGCACGTGGCGGCCGCATCTTCGTGCAGCTGTGGCATGTCGGCCGTGTCTCGCACATGGACCTGCAGCCGGGCAATGCCGCGCCGGTGTCCGCCTCGGCCATCCGCGCGCAGACCAAGACCTTCGTCAACAACGGCTTTGTCGATGTGTCCGAGCCGCGCGCGTTGGAGATCGACGAGCTGCCCACCATCGTCAATGACTTCCGCCAGGCCGCAGCCAATGCGATCGCCGCCGGGTTCGATGGCGTGGAAATCCACGGCGCGAACGGCTACCTGCTCGAACAGTTCATCAAGGACGGCGCCAACCAGCGCACCGACGCCTACGGCGGCTCGATCGAGAACCGTGCGCGCCTGCTGCTGGAGGTCACCGCCGCCGTGGCGGACGAAATCGGCGCCGATCGCACCGGCGTGCGCATCTCGCCGGTCTCGCCCGCCAACGCCATTGCCACCCTCAGCGATCCGCAGCCGCAGTACGCCTACATCGTCGATCAGCTCAGCGCGCTGGGCATCGTCTACCTGCATGTGGTGGAAGGCGCGACGGGCGGCCCGCGCGATATCGCCCCGTTCGACTTCGACGGGCTGCGCCGTCGTTTCAACGGCACTTACCTGGCCAACAACGGCTATGACCTTGAGCTGGCCAGTGCAAACCTCGCGGAGGGCAAGGCAGACCTGTTCGCATTTGGCCGCGCCTTCATCAGCAACCCCGATCTGGTCGAACGCCTCAAGACCGGTGCGCCCTTGAACGCGCTGAACCCGGCCACGTTGTATGGCGGCGGTGCCGAGGGCTACACCGATTACCCCGCATTGAGCGACACAGCACCGCAGTAACCAAACGACGAGACCGCCATCCGTGCGGCCTCTTCATGGCAGCCACCCGCTGCCCTGCGTTATCCCCATCACCCTTCGAGAGAACACGCCATGAGCAATCTTCCCGCCGTCCTGATTACCGGCGCCTCCAGCGGCATCGGTGCCGTTTACGCCGAACGCTTCGCGCGCCGCGGCCACGACCTGGTCCTGGTGGCGCGCGACAAGGCGCGACTGGAGACACTGGCCACCCGCCTGCGCCAGGACACCGGCGTCGCCATCGAGGTGCTGCCGGCCGATCTCACCCAGCGCACCGACCTGGCCACCGTTGAAACGCGCCTGCGCGACGATGCCCGCATCGGCATCCTCATCAACAACGCGGGCATCGCCCAGTCCGGTGGTTTCACCGAGCAGTCGGCCGACAGTATCGAACAGCTGGTCACGCTGAACACCCTCGCGCTGACGCGCCTGGCCGCTGCGGTGGCCCCGCGACTGGCCAACGCCGGCGACGGCGCGATCGTGAACATCGGCTCGGTGGTGGGCCTGGCGCCGGAGTTCGGCATGTCTGTCTACGGTGCAACCAAGGCCTTCGTGCTGTTCCTCTCACAAGGGCTGAGCCTGGAGCTGTCGCCCAAGGGGGTCTACGTGCAGGCCGTGCTGCCCGCGGCCACCCGCACCGAGATCTGGGAGCGGGCCGGCATCGACATCAACACGCTGCCGGAAGTGATGGACGTGGGCGAACTGGTCGATGCGGCCCTGGTCGGCTTCGATCGCCGCGAGACCGTCACCATTCCGCCGCTGCACGTGGCCGAACGCTGGGACACGCTGGATGCGTCGCGCCAGGGCCTGCTCTCGGATATCCGGCAGGCGAAGGCGGCGGAACGCTATCGCCTCGCGGTTTGAGGCGGCAGCGCCGCCCCACTCTTCCATCCCATCCATCCCTCGACACACGGCGCCCGTCATGCCCCTTTCCGACACGCATCCGACATCGACCTGGCAGAACGCACCCAACCGGTCGATCAACGTGGGTGGCACGACGTTCGCCTATCGCGTGCTGGGCCCTGATAAAGGTGTCCCCCTGGTTTTGCTGAATCACTGGGGAGCAGTGCTGGACAACTTCGATCCACGGATCGTCGATGGCCTTGCCCAAAGGCATCGGGTGATCGCCATCGATTACCGCGGCATCGGCGGCTCGGGCGGCAGGGCGCCCGTCAC
>JBEVNH010000132.1:0-7491 GCA_040508175.1 Pseudoxanthomonas sp. | reverse complement strand
GCCAACAGGCTGGCCTTGGCCGCATCCATGGACTCGTGCAGCACCGCGCGCGAGCCGGGTAGGCGACGTGCGTCCTGGGTCAGGTCGCCGATGGCGTACTGGTTGAGCACGCCAACCGCGTCGAGGATCGCGTCGAGGTGCTCGAACATCATGGTGTTCACGCCCTTGGCCAGCTCGCCGTACACGCCCGGGAAGTCTTCCGGAATGCGGTGCGCGATGTCCTCGGCCTCGTGCTTCTTGATCATCACCTTGGTTTCGGTGGAGAAGCGCTCGAGCGTCTGCACCATCTCGCGCAGCGACACCAGCATCTGCCCGGCTTCGTCGCGGCTTTGGTAATCGGTGCGGACCGACAGATCGCCCTTGGCCACGCCACGGATGGCGGCCAGTGCCTGGCCAATCGGACGGGTGACCGAGCGGCTGATGGCCCAGGCCAAGGCGACCGACAGCAGCGTCAGCACGAAGATCGTGCCGATCGTGGTGGTGCGCGTGGCATCCAGGCGCGCGGTCGAGGTGGCCAGTTCGGCATCCATGCTGTTGCCGTTGAATTCGGTCAGCGTCACGATCTGCGCGAACAGGTCGCGGCGAAGCGGACGCGACTCGTCATCGGACACCTGCTGCGCCATGGCCACATCGCCGGCCTGCACCGCCTTGTCCAGGCGCTGGTTGGCGTCGAGATAAGACGCGAGGACCTGCTTGACGCCTTCGTACAGCTTGGCTTCTTCGCCGGCGGTGATCGTCTTTTCGTAGGCCGACTGGTCTTCGGCCACTTCCTTGCGCATTTTTTCCATGCGCGTGACGTAGTCGGCGACGGCCTTCGGATCCTGGTAGCGGGCGATCTGTGCCAGCTCGTAGGTACGCAGTTCGCCGAGGTCCGCGCGTAGTTCACCCAGTGCCGAGACCGCAGGCACCCAGTTGTTCTCGATGCGGCCAAGCTGATCCTTGGACTCGTTGACGCGGACAATGGTGAAAATGCCCAGGCCGATCGTCATGGCAACAACCAGCGAGAACGCCAGAGCCAGCTTGTGTGAAATCTTGAGGTGGGTGAACCAGTTCATGAGGGTGGATCCATTCGCAGAGAATGGCCGCGATCGCACGGCCGCGTTTGAAAGCCCGCCGGGTCGGCGGGTCCCCGGTTGAACGGCGGATCCAGTAGAACGCATGGGGTCTGGACGGGGCCGAAGCCGGTGCTACCAAGCAGTAAAGCCAAACCCGGCGCCGCGTCTTGCGCGCGGCGTCACGCTGCGTCTTAGGCAGCGACCGGCATGCGCTGGCTGCGAACCAGGCTGCCGATGTCCACGATGAGTGCCACGCGGCCATCGCCCAGGATGGTGGCGCCGGAGATCCCGGCCACGCGGCGATAGTTGCGCTCGATGTTCTTGACCACGACCTGCTGCTGACCGAGCAGCTCGTCCACTTCCAGCGCGATCTTCTGACCGTCGCCTTCCACCACCACGATCAGCGGGTCGCCGCCTTCGCGCGGGGTGTAGCCGTAGTGCTTGGCCAGCGACAGGATCGGCAAGTATTCGCCGCGCATGCGCAGCACGCGCCCGTCCACGCCGACCGTGCCGATCTCGGCATCCTTGGGCTGCAGTGCTTCCAGCACGTGGCTCAGCGGCAGGATCAACACTTCCTCGCCGATGGAGATGGTCATGCCATCCAGGATGGCCAGCGTCAGCGGCAGGCGGATCACCACACGGGTGCCGGCGCCATAGGTGCTTTCCAGCTGGACTTCGCCACCCAGCGCCTGGATGTTGCGGCGGACCACGTCCATGCCCACGCCGCGACCGGACAGATCGGTGACGGCATCGGCGGTGGAGAAGCCCGCCTGGAAGATGAGATCCCACACTTGGCTGTCGGTCGGGTTGTCCGGCACGGCCAGGCCGCGCTCGGCCGCCTTGGCCAGGATCCGGTCGCGGTTGAGGCCGCGGCCGTCGTCGGACACTTCGATGACGATATGACCGCCCTGGTGCGACGCCGCCAGGGTGATGGTGCCGGTCTCGTCCTTGCCGGCGGCCTTGCGGGCGTCGGGCGTTTCCAGGCCGTGGTCGATGGAGTTGCGCACCAGGTGCACGAGCGGATCGGCGATCTTTTCGATCAGGCCCTTGTCCAGCTCGGTGCCTTCGCCGATCGTGCGCAGGCGCACCTGCTTGCCCAGGCGACCGGACAGGTCGCGCACCAGGCGCGGGAAGCGGCGGAACACCGCATCCACCGGCAGCATGCGCACGCCGATGACCGCCTCCTGCAGGTCGCGGGTGTTGCGCTCCAGCTGTTCCAGGCCGGCGAACAGGCGCTCTGCCTGGGTCGGGTCCAGCCCAGCGGAGACCTGCTTGAGCATGGCCTGGGTGATGACCAGCTCACCGACCAGGTTGATTAGTGCATCGACCTTGTCGACGCTGACACGGATGGATTCCGCGGCTTCGGCCTGGGCCGGCGTGCCGCTGCCGGGCACCGCGGCCAGCGCGGGCTTGCCGGCGGCAGGCGCCGCCGTGGCGACGGCCTCGGGCGCTTCGACGACGGCAGCGATCTTGTTGAGGGCGCGCGGCTGGATGTCCAGCTCGCACTCGTCTTCGATCCAGGAAAACACATCGGCCACGGCCGCGCGCGGCACCTTGCCCAGCAGGCCCAGGTCCCAGGCAATGCAGGCCTGCAGCGGATCGAGCTGCGCGAACGGCGGCAGCTTCTCCAGCTTGGCCTGCACGTCCAGCGGTGCCAAGGTCTCCAGCTCGCGCAGGATGCGGAGCGGATCGTTGCCGCTCATGAACAGCGAAGGCGCCGGGGTGAATCCGATCTGCCAGGCTTCGGGCTCTTCTTCGACTTTCTTGGCGGCCGCGGCCACCGGTGCGGCGGCACCGGACAACACCGCGTTGAGGCGCGCCTTGACGGCTTCGACCGCAGCCGGGTCGGCCGGCTTGCCGGTTTCGCACTCGCCCAGCAGGGCGCGCAGCGTGTCCACCGAGCCGAGCATGGCATCGACGGCGGCCGCTTCCAACGGGCGCTTGCCGGCCCGGATTTCGTCCAGCAATGTTTCCAGCAGGTGCGTCAGCGAGGCAACGGCATCGAAGCCGAAGGTGGCCGCGCCGCCCTTGATGGAGTGCGCTGCGCGGAACACCGAGTTGATCAGTTCCGGATCATGGTTGCCGCCTTCCATGGACAGCAGCCCGCTTTCCATCGCGTCAAGCCCTTCGCGGCTCTCTTCGAAAAAAGTGGCGTGGAAGCGTTGCAGGTCCATGCTCATGGCGTACGTATCCGGGATCGAAAGTAGAACGACTCAGGCGAATCTGAAATGGTGCGGTGCTGAAGTCAGGAAATGACTTTCTGCACCGTGGCCACCAGCTGATCGGGATTGAACGGCTTGACCAGCCAGCCGGTCGCGCCGGCCGCCTTGCCTTCTGCCTTTTTGTCCGCGGCCGACTCGGTGGTCAGCATCAGCATCGGGATGAACTTGTAGTCAGGCAGGCCGCGCAGGGCGCGGATCAGCGAGATGCCGTCCATGTTGGGCATGTTGACGTCGGTGACCACGGCGTTGAAGCGCTGGCCCTGGGCGCGGTTGAGCGCCACTTGGCCGTCTTCTGCTTCTTCGACCGAGAAACCGGCCGAGGTCAGGGCAAAGGACACCATCTGTCGCATCGATGCCGAATCGTCCACTACCAGGATGCGTGCGCTCATGCGGCGTTCTCCATTGCTGCTTTTTTGTCGTCTTCAGGGGAGGGAAGGCCCAGCGTCTGCGCCAGGCCAAGCGTGCGTGCGGCGTTGCGCAGCGAATCGCTGCACGCCGACAGTTCGGTCTCATGACCGGCGTCGTGGCGGCTGCGTACGAATGCACACAGCACCTGCAGGGAAGCGGTGTGGACGCGCATCACTTCGCTGCCATCCAGGACCACAGGCATGGCCTGGTCCAGATAGGGCGCCAACTTCTGTTTGAGTTCGGCGCTGGCCTCGATGCCGAGGTCTTCGCCCAGTGATACGGTACTCATTGCATCTCCGCAGACCGGTGGTTCTCCGGTAGTAACGGCGGCGGCCGGGCGATCTTTAGGGGATTGTGTGATGTCGCCCCCATCGCCACCCGCGCCAAGGCCTGGCGCGGCAGCATTCGCCGCCCGGGTGGGTGGCGCGCTAAGACACGGCAAGGGCGCGTGTGGCGCCCTTGCGTCAACCGGTGCAGAACGGTGCGCCGGGTCAGGTCGGTGTTTCCAGCAGCGCGCAGGCATCCAGGAGGATGACCGGGCTGCTGGCACTGCGCTGACGGGTGACACCACGGAACAGCGGATCGGACTTACGGCCGATGCGGGCGTGTTCGGGCGGCTCGATCTGGTTCTCGCGCAGGGTGATGACGTCATCGACCGCCGACACCATCAGCCCCAGTGTCTCGCCGTTCTGTTCCAGCACCACGATGCGGCAGCTGGGTTCCAGGCCGATCGTGGGCGCCAGGGCGAGGCGGATCCCCAGGTCCACCACCGGCACCACCATGCCGCGCAGGTTCATCACCCCCAGCATCGCGCGCCCGGTACCGCGCATGGGCAGCAGCGGTACGGGTACCATCACTTCCTGCACCTTCAGCAGCTCGACGGCGTAGTGCTGGCCGCTGCAACGCAAATGCAGCCAGCGGCTGCTCTGCTCTGTGGCCGGATGATGTTTGGGCTCGGGCGTGGTGGCCAATGAAGGGTGCCAGGGCTGGGCGGCGGTGGACGGCACGCGTGGCGCGGGCCGGGCCGGCGCAACCGGGCGCGGCGCTTCGGCCGGCGCGGGTGCCGCCGGCATGGCCGGCGTTGGCAACGCCAGCGCGCCCGGTGCCGAAGCCCCGTGCAGCGTATCGAGCAGGTGCTCGAACTCGTCGTCGGTGATCATGCCCGCCGGCAATGGCGTGGTCACGATGGACGCCTTCGCCACCGGCGCGGGTGTCTCGACCACGGTCGATGGCGCAACGGCGCCAGGCGCCGCGGCCCCATGCAGCGTATCAAGCAGGTGCTCGAACTCGTCGTCGGTGATCATGTCCGCCGGCAACGGCGTGGCGACGATGGTCGCGGCCACCCGTGGGCTGTCCATGACCGGGGCAGGGGCGATGGCTTCGCTCACATCCGGCACGGCATGCGCGCCGGGCGCGGCCACGATCGTAGGGCTTGCCACGGCTACCGTCGGGGCGGGCGCCTGGGCTTCGACGTTCAGTGCCGTGGAGGATTCAACAGTCCCCGGCCGCAGGACCGCAGTGGCCAGCGCGGGCGGAATGACCGCACGCGGTTTGTGCTTCTTCGGCCTCAGGGCCTTGACCGGCGCAGGCGCCACCGCCACGACGGCTGCCGTGCCTGCAGGCGTGTCCACGATGGCGGCAGGCGCAGCGGCCACGCGCGATGTTTCGACGACGGGCGAGCCACCCAGCAGCGCATCCATGTACTCGTCGATCACCACTGCGTTCATGCCGCGGCCTCGACTGGTGCGGTGTCGGCTTCCGACGGCGCCGGTGGCAACACCTGGCCTTCGGCTTCCAGAATCCAGTCCAGCGCGTGCCGGTAGGCGGTCATGGCGCGGCCCGGCAGCTCGCCGGCCTGCGTGGCCACCAGTTGGTCGGCATTGCATAGACGCGTGTCGACCGGCACGGCTTCGTGCCAGACCTTGCCTGCGTACTCGTCCTGCATCTGCCGGAAGGTTTCATTGCTGGCGCGGGTGCGGCGGTCGAACATGGTCGGCAGCACCGACACCGGCAGCGGCCGCTTGCGCGAGCGCTCGACCATCTCGGCGGTGCGGCACATGCCGGCCAGGCCATACAGCGCCAGCGGCTCGGTCTGCGTCGGCACGATGACGCGATCGCATGCGGCCAGCGCGTTGATCATCAGCAGGCCGAGCGTGGGCGGACAGTCCAGCAGGATGGCGTCGTGCGTGTCGCCATGGCGCTGCAGCGCCTGCGACAGCGCCAGGCCCAGGCCTGGCTGGTTGGCGCTGCGGCGCTCCAACGTGGCCAGCGCGGTCTGCGCGCAGACGTAGTGCAGGTTCTCCACCTCACTGTGGCGGGCCACTTCGGCCAGCTCCAGCGGCGGGGTGGCGAACAGGTCGGCCACGCCTTGCGGCGGCGGATCGGACGGCACGCCAAAGGCGCGCGACAGCGAGGCGTGCGGGTCCAGGTCGATCAGCAACACCTTCTGCCCGCGCTCGGCCAGGGTTCGGCCCAGGGACAGGGTGGTAGTGGTCTTGCCGACGCCGCCCTTCTGGTTGGCAATGGCCCAGATGCGCATCAGTTGGCTCCTCGCGAAACGGTAGTGGCCGTGCCGCCCGCCATCGTGGCGAGCGGCGTGGGGCCGGACAGGGGTGACGGCGCGCCATCGGGCGCGGCCAGGATGATCAGGACGACACGGCGGTTGCGGTTTCGTCCTTCCACCGTGCTGTTGTCGGCACGGGCGCGGAATTCTCCATAGCCCACCACCGCAAGACGGTCCTGGGTGATGCCTTGATCGGCAAAAAGATGCACGACGCTGGCGGCGCGTGTGGCCGACAGCTCCCAGTTGGATGGGAACTGCAGCGTGTGGATGGGCTGGTTGTCGGTATAGCCTTCCACGCGCACCGGGTTGGGCGTCTGGACCAGTACGTCGGCCAGCTTGGCCAGAACGTCGCGAGCGCCGGTGTCCAGCGTTGCCGAGCCGGGCGGGAACAGAATGTCGCTGTTGATTTCCACTTCCAGCCACAGGTCGCCCTGGCGCACATTCACCAGCTGCTTAGCCACCAGCGAAGACAGGGCATCGGTCAGGCGTCCGGCGATGCTGCCCAGCTGCTGCTGGGCTTGCTGGACGACCTGGGGATCGCTGACCTGCATCGGCGCGCCCATGCGCAGTCGCGAGGCCAGCAGCGTGGGGTCGGTCACCAGTGCCGGGGCCGAGGAGCCGTTGCGAATGCCGGTCTTGATGGGCGTGGGGCGGTCGAAATTGGAGCCCTGGACCTGGCTGTTGCCGACCTGTACCGGGTTGATGGTGCGCGGCGCACCGCCAAAGGCGGCAGTGAGCGAGTCGGAGACCACGCGATACTTGCCCTCGTTGACCGAGGAGATGGCGTACATGACCACGAAGAAAGCCAGCAGCAACGTCATCAGGTCGGCATAGGGAATGGCCCACGCCTCGTGGTTGACGTGATCTTCGTGCTTGCGGCGGCGTGACATGGTCTGGCGGTCTCCGTGTCAGTGCAGGAAACCGGCCAGCTTGGCCTCGATGTTGCGCGGGTTCTCGCCCTGGGCGATGGCGATCAATCCTTCGATGATCATTTCGCGCTCGCCGCTGCGCCCGGCGATGACCGCTTTCAGCTTGGCGGCCATGGGCAGGAAGAACAGGTTGGCCGAGGCGATGCCATAGATGGTGGCGGTGAACGCGGCGGCGATGCCATGGCCGAGCTTGGACGGATCGCCCAGGTTCTTCATCACCGCGATCAGGCCGAACACCGCGCCGATGATGCCCAGCGTCGGTGCATAGATGCCCATGCCCTCAAAGACCTTGGCCGCGGCCAGGTCGTGGTGCT
>JBEVNH010000127.1:0-3854 GCA_040508175.1 Pseudoxanthomonas sp. | reverse complement strand
ACCCTGCGCGACTACGATTTCGTGCGGCCGGGCGACCTGCTGGAATCCTCGGTGCCCTCGGTGCTGCAGATCGGCGATAACCAGAGCCTGGAGCGCTACCTGCATCCACCGGCGCACTTCACCGAGCACGATGTCGGCGACCGCCTGGCGCGGCTGCTGATCGAGGTGGAAGAGGCCGATCACGACACCCTGCAGGGCACGGGCAACGCGCGGCTGATGACGCCAGGCTACGCGTTCGAGCTGATCGACCATCCCGATGAGGCGCTCAACCAGGAATACCTGGTGGTCAGCGTCCAGCACACCGGCACCAACAACCTGGTCGAGGAAGACGCGCAATACCGCAACCACTTCAGCGTGATTCCGCACCAGGCCACCTGGCGCGCGCCGCTGCGCACGCGCAAACCGCACATGCACGGCCCGCAGACGGCGATGGTCGTCGGTCCGGCCGGCGAGGAGATCCACTGCGACGCGCACGGCCGGGTCAAGGTGCAGTTCCACTGGGACCGGCGCGGCAAGCGCGACGAGAACAGCTCGTGCTGGCTGCGCGTGGCCCAGATGTGGGCCGGCCGCGGCTGGGGCACGATGTTCATCCCGCGCATCGGCATGGAAGTGGTGGTGGACTTCCTGGAGGGCGATCCGGATGCGCCGCTGATCACCGGCAGCGTCTACAACGGCGTCAACGTGCCGCCGTATGCCCTGCCGGCCGAGGCCACCAAGTCCACGCTGAAGTCGTACTCGTCCAAGGGTGGCGATGGCTTCAACGAGATCCGCTTCGAGGACAAGAAGGACAACGAGCAGTTGTTCGTCCACGCGCAGAAGGACCTGGACCAGCGCGTGGGCAAGGACGCCCGCGTGCACATCGGCCAGGACGACAGCCTGATCGTCAAGCGCGACCGCCTGCAGGAAATCAACCGCGACATCAGCCTCAAGACCGGGCGCGACCGGATCGTGGTGGCCGGGCGCGACGACTCGCTCGATGTCACCGGCAAGCAGGCCTTGAAGATCGGCGGCTCCCAGTCGATCAGCATCACCGGCGCGATGAACCACAGCGTCGGCGCCGATGCCAGCACCAGCGTGGCCGGCACGCTGTACCTCAAATCCGGCGGCAACCTGGTGATCGAATCCGGCGCCAACATCACCCTGCAGGTCGGCGGCAGCTTCATCGCCATCAGCGCCGCCGGCGTGGACATCCACGGCCCCAAGACCCAGATCAACAGCAGCGGCGCCAAGCAGTCGGGCAAGGCCGGCAAGCTGGTCGCGCCGTTGTCGGCGATCCCCGCGCTGCTGGCCGCGCTGGCCGATCCGGGCAAGGCGCCCGAAGACGGCCCCGAGGGGCAGGCCGGCAAGGGCAAGCCGCCACAGGAGATGCCCGACCATGCACCCGATCCGGCCAAGACCCACTGGATCGAAGTCGAGCTGCTGGACGAAGCCGGACAGCCCGTCGCCGGCGAATCGGTCCAGGTCAAGCTGCCCGACGGCAGCCTCAGCAGCGGCACCACCAACGACAAGGGCCTCTACCGCGTGGCCGGCATCGATGCAGGCAACTGCGAGGTCACTTTCCCGGAGCTGGATGAGAAAGCCTGGGAACCGGCCTGACCTCTAGCCAATCCGGCCTAGTCCGCAGCGCGCCCTAGCGCGTTTGCCGTATCGAACCGCGCTCGCGCCCCCCGCACCATGGGCGCCGACGCCATCCGCGCCGGGAGCGCACGCACCACGCCATGACCAGCCCAGACCAAGGCAGTACCCATACCGTCTCCCAGGGCGAAAGCCTGGCGTCCATCGCCAAGACCAACGGCTATCTGTGGAAGACGCTGTGGGAGCACGGCAACAACGCTGCGCTCAAGTCCAAGCGCGGCAATCCCAACCAGCTCCTGGCGGGCGACGCGGTGTTCCTCCCGCCCAAGGGTCTCAAGCAGGAAGCGCGCGCCACCGATGCGCGCCACAGCTTCAAGCGCAAGGGCGAGCCGACCCGGCTCAAGCTGCAGCTCACCAGCCTGGGCAAGCCGCGCGCGAACGAGGCCTACACCCTGACCTTCGCCGATACCGTCATCAACGGCACCACCGATGGCGATGGCCGGATCGACCAGCCGATTCCCGGCGAAGTGGGCAGTGCCCAGCTCTCGCTGGGCGGTGGGCGCGAAGTGCACACGCTGGCCGTGGGGCTGCTGGACCCGGTCGATCAAGTCAGCGGCGTGCAGCACCGGTTGAAGAACCTGGGCTTTGACTGCAAGGGCGAACTGGGCGAAATCGGCCAGGCCACCCAACAGGCGCTGCTGCGCTTCCAGCGGGCCAACGCGCTGGAAGAAACCGGCGATGCCGACGCCGCCACCCGCGCCAAGCTCAACGCACTGCACGTCTGACGCGCGCGACACCCCACGGAGAAATGGCATGGCACTCGGCGGAATCGGCGACGCTGTCAAAAACGCAACGGATGCAGCGACCAAGAACGTGGTGGGCGATGCGATCGATGCCATTGCCGGCGACCTGGCCGGCACGGCGGGCAAGGCCGCGCCGGGCGAGCCGCATTACATCCAGGGCGTGTGCCTGGATCCTGAAGCCGGCGGCGGCACCGATCGCGCCGTCCAGAACGATGCCTCCGGCTCGGACTCGGGTGGCAACCCGCCGTACAACGTGCTCGATGCCAAGCCGCCGCTGGAATTCGTGCATCTGAGCTATGCCCATGCCGATGGCATCGATCACTTTCCCGGCGAAGCGGGCAGCCACGGCATCGCGTTCCGCGATGCCCTTGTGCGCGAGGACGTGCTGCTCTACGGCTTTGCGCGTTCGGCGCAGCGCGTGCTTATCCAGGTCAAGGCATCCAAGGGCGCGGCTGGTGCGATGCTGGAAACCGCAGGGTCCCTGCTGGGCGGCGGCAAGCAGGCCTCACAGGGGCCCGAAGCGATCGATCCGATCCTGACCAAGCTGCGCGCGGCCATCGATCCCATCAACACCGACGCGTTTACCTACACCGACCTCCATGCAGCGGGCGTCAAGTTGACCGAGGCGTGGGCCAGTTTCAACGTCACTTGCATGAGTGCGCTCAAGCCCGGCAGCGGGGGGGGGCTGGGCCTGCCAACGCTGCCCGGCGCCAACCTCATCCCCGGCGCGGTGCCGGATGTGATCAAGAAGATTCCCGAATGGCTGTTCAAGGCGCAGGACGCCTACATGGCCATGTTCCGCGAGACACGCACCGCGTTCGAGTGGCCGCTGATGCAGGTCGTGCACGATTACTCGATCCAGGCGATCGAGCAGGACTGGCGGCCGACGTTCGACATCTGGTTCCTGCGCGATGCGCCGCCGGCCGAAGGCGAGGGCGACCCGCCCAAGAGCGCGCCGGAGAACCTCCTGCAGAACGCACAGGACGGGCTCAACAACGTGCCTTCGTACGGTAGCTTTGATCCGGGTGGTGACGCGGCCAGCCCGGTCGGCAGCCTGAAAGAGAGCATCGCCGGTGCGCGCGGCACCGCACGTGACAAGCTGGGGGATATCGGCGGCTTTTTGGCCACGGCCGAATCCGAACTGGCCAAGTTGCCGCCCGAAGCCGGCGCTGCGTTGTCCCAGGCGTTTGCCGTGCTGAAGGCCCCACACAAGGATTATCCCAACCGCAGCGCGCTGTCGGTGGCGCTGGAGCAGGGCATGGCGTCTGCCCTGCTGGGCGAAGACAAGCGCACGCTGCCCGGGTTCATGCAGTTCCACCTGGACATCACCAGCGACATCACCCTGACGCTGCTGCCCAAGGTGTATGCGCACATCATGGGGCGCTATGGCACGCCCGAGCCCGCCCTGGTGGTGGCCGCGGTGCACGATGCCATCGCCGAGCGCATCGTCGACATGATCTGGGCGCTGATCTTCGG
>JBEVNH010000114.1:0-11644 GCA_040508175.1 Pseudoxanthomonas sp. | reverse complement strand
GGCAATCACCAGCACTTCCGACGGACCGGCCGGCATGTCGATCGCCGCCGCGCCGCGCTGCGCGACCTGCTGCTTGGCTTCGGTCACATAGGCGTTGCCCGGGCCGAACAGCTTGTCGCAGGCCGGCACCGGGCCAGCGCCATAGGCCATCGCGGCAATCGCTTGGGCGCCGCCCAGCACGAAGACCCGGCTGACGCCGGTCAGGCGCGCGGCCACCAGCACCGATGGATCGGCCGTACCGCCCTTGCGCGGCGGCGTGCACAGCACGATCTCGCGGCAGCCAGCCAGGCCTGCCGGCACGCCCAGCATCAACGCGGTCGAGGGCAAGGGTGCGCTGCCGGCCGGCACGTACAGGCCGACGCGACCGATGGGGCGGATGATGCGTTCGCAGATCACGCCCGGCGCGGTTTCTACCGCATACGGCTGGGCCATACCGGCAGTGTGGAAGGCGCTAATGCGCGCAGCGGCTTCGACCATGGCCTGCTTCAGCGCCGGATCGATCGCGCTTTCCGCAGCGGCGAACTCGGCTTCGCCCACTTCAAAGGATTCCGGCGCCGCTCCGTCGAAACGCTGGGTGATTGCACGCAGCGCGTCCAGGCCACCGCTGCGCACTTCATCGATCAGCGCGGCCACGGTACGCCGGGTCTCGCCGGCCACGGTCTGCGCCGGACGCTCCAGGGTGCGCGCCTGCTCGGTGGCATCCAGCGCGCTCCAGATGATGCGCTGCGCAGCCGCGCCAGTGGTTTTCAGGTTCGCGTTCATGCCAGCGAGCGCTCCACCGAGAGCACCATCAGGCCGCGGGCGCCGGCGCGCTCGAGCTCTTCCAGCTGCTGCCAGCTGATGGCGGTGTGGCACATGGTTTGTAGCGAAATTCCCTCGGCGTGTTCACCCGGCAGCTGCACCAGCGGCTCCGCATCGGCCAGCAGGCGCGTCAACGCCGGCACCGTCTCGGCCGCGGCGCGGAACATCAGCAGCTTGCTGTCCTTGAGCTTGAGCACGCCGTCCATGCGCCGCAGCAACATGGCCGACAGGTCGGCGCGCGCATCGTCGAAGTGGCGTGTGGGGCCGGCCAGCACGGCCTGGCTGTCCAGCAGCGTCTCCACCGGCTTGAGCTGGTTGGCCCGCAAGGTGGCACCACTGGACACCAGGTCGCAGATCAGGTCGGCGGTATCGAGCTTGGGCGCGATCTCGACCGAACCGGACAGCTCGACCACCGCCGCGGCCACGCCACGCGCGGCCAGCCACTGGCGCAGGATCGCCGGATAGCTGGTGGCGATGCGCAGGCCCTGCAACTGCTGGGCGCCGTCCCACTCCCAGGTCTCGGGAATAGCCAGCATCAGCCGGCAACCGCCAAAGCCCAGCGAGCGCACTTCGCGGTAGGACTGCGGCAGGCCGATCTCGGCGCGCGCGGCGGCCTGCTCGTCCAGCTCGTTGCGCCCGACGATGCCATAGTCGCAGACGCCATCGGCGATCAGGCCGGGGATGTCGTCGTCGCGGACCAGCAACAGGTCCACCGGCAGCGATTCGCCATAGCAAAACAGCTTGTCGCGGCTCTCGCGCCAGCTCAGGCCACACGCGGCCAGCAGGCTGCGCGCCGGTTCAGCCAGGCGGCCGGATTTCTGGATGGCGATGCGCAGACGGTCGCGCGTCGCAGGTGCGACGGAAGGTGACATGGGATAAGACTCAGTAAGAGGCGGAGCGCAACTGGCGGCGCAGGGCGGCGGCATAGCCACCGGCCCCGTGCTCCAGGGTGCGCGCCACGCGCCCGATGGTGGTGACGCTGACCTCGGTCAGCTCGTGGATCTCGCGATACGGCACGCCCTTGACGATCAGCGGCACCACGCGCCAGCGATCGGCCATGGCCTCCAGCTCGGCCGGCGTACACAGGTCCTGCAGGAAGGCCTGCACGTCCTCGGCCCGCGACAGCCCGGCAAACGCCCGTGCCAGGGCGCTCAACGCGGCTTCGGCGGCACTTTCTTCACTGGCAGAACGCTTTTTCATCGACATCCAATGTATTAACGCGTTAATACATTAGCGCAACCAGGCACCTCGCTCAACCCTTGCCTTGGCGACGGACGGACGCGGCCACCTGGAAAGCAGCGCACGCGGACTGACGCAACCTATCTCGGGGCCCCCTCTTTGCCCCCTCCGCTGCTGGCAACGGCGCTTACGCAACCACTGGCGCAGCTCGCCACACCGCGACAACCATGGCCGACCGTGCGGCGTTCGACGCCTGGGCAGCGCATCACGACCTACAGGCCACTCCGGCTGGTGCGCACTCGCCGGGCCGCTGTACGCGGCGGCTCCTCCACAGATTTTGGTTCGCACATGGCCGACTCACCGTCGGAACTCACTCCGGCACAAAGCCACGTCATCCTTGAACTGTTCGACGACCGCGATCACCCATCCTCTACGCCAGACCCGCGCCCGCCGCGTGCTTGACCAGCCTCTTCCACGGGTGATGGCCCGATCAGCGTGATCGTCTACGCCGATGCCTCGGGCATGCGCACGAATGGATGCTCTGCAGCTGAAACAGGGTTTTGCTTCGAACTGCGCAGCGGACACGTTCGGCAGGATGCACATGGCGGCCGAGCCTGGAAGCGCGCCGCACTGGCGCGCCACGGCGTGCTCATTGCCGCCAGGGCACAGCGGCCGCGCCACGCATGCGAACGCCCCTATCACCCCCATCGCCGCGGTGCACCCATGCATCGCGGTCGACGCGCCCGCAGGCAAGCCCAATCCCGGACACGATGGAGACCTGCAGCGCGAGACCCTTGCGCACGCTGCTGAAGAAACACGGGCCGTCACAGACCCAGTGCGGCGTCGGTACGCCGGGACACCACCCGCACGCCCCAAGGCGCGCCTGCGGGTCAACGCCCCGACAACGCCTTGGCCTGCTCCAGCTCCACGCGCAGCGTGCTGGCCAGCTCATCGCGTGGCACTTCGAACTGCTGCTCGCGCACCAGATCTTTGACGGTGACCACGCCACGCGCCAGTTCGTCCTCGCCAGCCAAGGCGACAAAACGGATCCCGGCACGCGAGGCGTACTGAAACTGTTTGCCCAGCTTCTTCGGCTCCATCTGCACTTCGGTATTGATGCCACCGGCACGCAGGCGCCGGGCGATGTCCAGCGACTGATCCAGTTGCGCCTCATCCATCAGCGCGACCATGGCCTGCACGCTGCTGACGTCGGCCTCGGCGATCAGCCCGGCTTCGCGCAGCTGCCAGAACAGGCGCGTGAGACCGATGGAAATGCCCACGCCGGGCAGTTTGGACTTGCTGTAGTGACTGGCCAGGTTCTCGTAGCGACCGCCGGAACAGATCGAGCCGATCTGCGGATAGTCGTCCAGCTGGGTCTCGTAGACGGTGCCGGTGTAGTAATCCAGGCCGCGGGCGATGGAGAAGTTCAGGCAGTACGCCTGCTCCGGCACACCCAATGCCTTGACCAGAGCCAACACCTCGCGCAGCTCTGCCACGCCTTCATTGAAGACCTCACTGCCCTGCCCCAGCCGGTCCAGCTGCGCCAGCGCATCGTCATGGCCGGTCGAACGCACCGCCACGAAAGCGAGGATCCGGTCCACCACTTCCACCGACAGCCCGAAGCCCTCGCCGGTCAGCGTCTCGCGCACATAGTCCGGACCGCGCTTGTCGAGCTTGTCGACCTCGCGCAGCACCAGCATCTGCGCCTCGCCATCGGCCACGCCCAGGTTCTCGAAGAACCCGCGCATCAGCTTGCGGTTGTTCATCTGCACGGTGAAGGGCCCGATCTGCAGCTCGGAGAACACCGCATGGATCACCGCGGGGATCTCGGCATCGAAACGGATGCTCAGCGCATCCTTGCCGATCACGTCGATGTCGCACTGATAGAACTCGCGGAAGCGGCCACGCTGGGCACGCTCGCCGCGATAGACACGCTGCATCTGGTAGCGACGGAACGGGAACGCCAGCTCGTGCTCATGCTCGGCCACGTAGCGCGCCAGCGGCACGGTCAGGTCGAAGCGCAGGGCCAGCTCGGGCAGGCCCTCGTTGGCCTGCTGCAGCGCACCGGTGGACTGGGCGAAATACACCTGGCGCTCGGTCTCGCCGCCGGACTTGGTCAGCAGCACTTCGGACAGCTCGAACACCGGCGTCTCCACCGGCAGGAAGCCGAAGCGCTCGTAGTTGCGACGGATCGTGTCCAGCATGCGCTGAAAGGCGATCTGGTCACGGGGCAGCAGCTCCATGACACCAGGCGGCGTGCGCGGCTTGATCAAGCGGGTGACTCCGAACGTGCATTGGGGCCGCATATTCTAGCCGAGCGCCCTGAAGAGCGGCCCGCCCGCCTGACCTCAAACCCTGCTGCGACCGGGCTTGGCGCATTCGCGAAAAATTCTGCTTGCCGGTTCTGAATTGCCCCCCTAGAATACGCGGCTCCTTACGGGGTGTAGCTCAGTCTGGTAGAGCGCTACGTTCGGGACGTAGAGGTCGCAGGTTCGAATCCTGTCTCCCCGACCAAGGAGTTTGCAGTCCTGAAAAAGCCGGCCTTGTGCCGGCTTTTTTGCTTTCCTGCCGCGTGCTGCCGGCCTTCACATAACATTGGTGTCGCGATGTCCACCACCGCCTCCGTGCCTTCCTCCAGCAGTGCACCGTGGGCCGGCCGCCTGCTGGTCCTCGGCGGCATCCTGTTTTCGGCGTTCAACCTGCGCACGGCGGTCACGTCCCTGACGCCGCTGCTGGATGTGCTGGGTGAGGTGTTCCACTTTGGCGCCAGCTTTGCCGGCGTGCTGGGCATGGTGCCGACTGCGGCCTTCGCGGTGTTCGGCGTGACCACCCCGCGCATCGCGCACCGGCTCGGCCTGGAACGTACTGCGCACCTGGCCATGCTGCTGGCGATGGTCGGCCTGCTGCTGCGCTCCTTCGCACCCGGTCCGGGCAGCCTGCTGGCGGCATCGGCCATTGCGCTGGCTGGCATGGGCATGGGCAACGTGGTCCTGCCGCCGCTGGTGAAGCGCTATTTCCCGGACCGCATCGGCACCGTCAGCAGTGCCTACATCACCATCCTGCAGATCGGCACGCTGCTGCCGGCGCTGTTGGCAGTGCCCGTGGCGCAGGCCGGCGGCTGGCGCCTGTCGCTGGGCACCTGGACACTGACCGCCGCGGCCGCGGCATCGCTGTGGTGGGCGGTGCGACGCGTGGAAGCACGCGCGACATCCACGCTGACCACCCTCCACGACCAGGCGGTCGAAGGCGGCGATACGGCGCCGGAGATGCCCGAGACCGCCGACGCACCCGGCAAGGTGGGGCGCACGGCGCTGGGCTGGGGCATGGCGCTGATGTTCGGCATGACCTCGCTCAATACCTACGCCATGTTCACCTGGTTGCCGCGACTGCTGACCGAGGCCGGTGCTTCGCCCGCCTTCGCCGGCACCATGGTGGCGTTGTTCTCTGCACTGGGGCTGGTCGGCGCGCTGTGCATGCCGCTGATCGCCGTGCGCATCCGCAACCCCTACCCGGTCGTGGTGATGTGCGCGGCGTTCTATACGGCAGCCTTCCTCGGCCTGCTGTGGGCCCCCATGCGGGCACCGGTGCTGTGGGTGGCATTGCTGGGCATGGGGCCGAGCACCTTCCCGCTGACGTTGACGCTGATCAACCTGCGCACGCGCACCCAGGCCGGCTCGGCCGCGCTGTCCGGTTTCATGCAGGGCGTGGGCTATACGGTCAGCTGCCTGGGGCCGTTGCTGTTCGGCGTGCTACATGAATTCAGCGGCGGCTGGGAACTGCCGTTCGCCTTCCTGGCCGTGTGCGTCGGCGTGCTGCTGGTCGGTGCGTGGTTTGCCTGCAAGCCGCAGATGCTGGAAGACCACTGGCGGCGTTGAGCCTCGCCTTGCCCAACCAGCGCAACGCGAAGGAACGGCCGCATCAGCGGCCGCTCCCTTGTGCGGCCTACTTCACCGGCAGGCTGATGTAGCTGGCCGCCTGCGGGCTGTGCCAGATGCGCTGGGTCGCCTTCTGGTAATCGCCGGGCTTGGCGAAGTAGATGTTGGGCACATAGGTCTGCGGGTTGCGATCGTACAGCGGGAACAGGCTGGACTGCACCTGCACCATTACCCGGTGACCCGGCTGGAACGTGTGGTTGGCGGTGGGCAGTCCGAAGCGATACTCCAGCGTGGCGTTCGGCGTGATGGCCTTCGGCTCGGCGAAGCTCTCGCGGTAGCGCCCTCGGAAGATCGCCAGCGACACCGGCAATTCGTAGCCGCCCATTTCCGGGGTGGACGCCATCGTCTCCGGGTACACGTCGATCAGCTTGACCACCCAGTCGCTGTCGCTGCCAGTCGTCGATGCCTGCAGGTGTACCTCGGGCGCGCCGGCGATCTGCAGCGGCTTGGTCAGCGGCTCGGTGACGAAGGTCAGCACGTCGGGTCGGCCATCGACGAAGCGCTGGTCCTTCACCAGCCAGGTCGTCCACATGCTGCGGTCGCCAAAATGCACCGGCCGCGGCACGAACGGCACCGGCTTGGAAGGATCGGAAACGTATTCGCCATAGGTTGCCGTGCCCGCGGCGGGCGCCTCGAACCCGAGCTTGCCGCCAGCCTGCAGGTACAGCGGCTTGGCCTTGGCCTCGCAGCCCTCGGCGCAACTCTGCGGCCATGCCGCCAGGCGATCCCAGCGCGTCTTGCCGGTGTCGTAGATGAATACCGGCGGCGTATCGGCCTTGGGCGCGCCATCGAGCAGGTACTGGTTGAAGAACGGCAGCAGCACGTCGCGACGGAACTGCAGCGCGGTATCGCCATCGAACTTCAACGCGCCCAGCTCGCTGCCGTCGTAGTTCACCTGGCTGTGGCGCCACGGCCCCATCACCAGATAGTTGAGCGTATTGCCGGTGTCGCGCGGTTCCATCGCCGCATAGCTGTGGATGGCGCCCCACATGTCCTCCTGGTCCCATAGGCCCTGCAGCCACATGGTCGGCACTTTCAGCGGGGTCTTGGCCATCACCTTGTCCAGCGCCTGCGCCTGCCAGTAGCTGTCGTAGGCGGGGTGTTCGGTCAGCTTGCGCCACCACGGCAGCTGGTCCACGCCGTTGGCCTTGGCGTAATCGCCAGCCGAGCCCTTGAGGAAGGTGGTGTAGTCGTCATAGCCGACGCTGGGGATTTCCGCCCCCTTGCCGCGCTTGGTCAGCTGCCCGGTGAAATAACCGAAATTGACCTGACGAAAGGCGCCGTAGTTGAGCCAGTCATCGCCCATCCAGCCGTCGATCATCGGGCTTTCCGGTGCGGCCACCTTCAGTGCCGGGTGCGGATTGGTCAGCGCCATCACCACGGTAAAGCCCTCGTAGGACGAGCCGATCATGCCGACCTTGCCATTGGACTGCTTGAGGTTCTTCACCAGCCAGTCGATGGTGTCGTAAGCGTCGGTGGCGTGGTCGACCTTGGTGTCGTTGAGCGGTCCGCGCAGCGGCCGCGTCATCACGTAATCGCCCTCCGAGCCGTACTTGCCGCGCACGTCCTGGAACGCGCGGATGTAGCCGGCCTGCACGAACTGTTCGTCACCTTGCGGCAGGATGCCCAGCATGCGCGGCGACTCCATGCGCGCGGCACGGCCATCGGCGTTATACGGCGTGCGCGTCAGCAGGATCGGGGCATCGTGCGCGTTCTTGGGAATCACGATGACCGTGTGCAGCTTGACCCCGTCACGCATGGGGATTTCCACCACGCGCTTGATGTAGTCGTTGGCTTCACTCGGTGCCAGAAAGGGCTTGCCGGTGATGTCCGGCGTCATCGGCAAGGTCTGCGCGGCGACCTGCGCGGAAAAAACGGAACAGATCACGGCAAGGCTGAGAACGGTACGGCGCATGGCGGGCTCCAGTGAACTGACAGCACTGTAATCCGCGCCAAGTCCGGTGGCGACTGACTTTCGGCCTATTGGCAGTCGCTGAACTCCGAAAGCCTTGCGCGACAGCGGTCTTCGATGTGGAGACCCGCAAAGGTCGCCCCTGTTTCCAGCCAATCCCACCGGCGCGTTGAGATGCTGTGGCCCAGATGTTGCAGGCCGACGCGGCCCTGGACTACGAGCTGCGCGCAAGCCGCATGGCGCGGTCGACGCAGGACGGAAACGACCGCCGTACCGATGTGGGTCGCCATATCGCGCAGCGACAGCGGCGCCTGGGCGAGTCCAGTGCCGCTCAGTGGATGTTGCGGGTCTGGCTTTCGCCTTCCACCACAAAACGCTCCACCGTGAGCGCTTCCAGCCCCATCGGGCCATAGGCATGCAGGCGCGTGGTGGAGATGCCGATTTCCGCCCCCAGGCCCAGCTCACCGCCGTCGGAGAAACGCGAGGAGGCATTGACGATCACCACCGCCGCGCGCAGCGACTGCACGAAGGCATTGGCATTGGCATCGTCGCGCGTGGCGATGACTTCGGTGTGGTCTGAACCGTAGTGCCGGATATGATCGATGGCCGCGGGCATGTCCGGCACAACGCGCACGGCCAGCACCAGATCCAGGAATTCGGCCGCGTAGTCTTCGTCGGTCGCCGGCTTGGCCTCGGCCACCAGCACCCGCGTGGCCTCGTCGCCGCGCAGCTCCACGCCACGCGCCAACAGCGCCTTGCCGGCCAGCGGCAGGAATGCCTCGGCGATGTCCCGATGCACCAGCAGCGTCTCCAGCGCGTTGCAGGCACTGGGGCGCGACACCTTGCCGTCCACCAGCAGCTTCACTGCCAGTGCCACGTCGGCACTGGCATCGACAAACAGATGGCACACGCCCTTGTAGTGCTTGATCACCGGCACGCGTGCGTGCTCGGCCACGAAGCGGATCAGGCCCTCGCCACCGCGCGGAATCGCCAGGTCGATGATGTCGTTGAGCTGCAGCAGTTCCAGCATGGTCTCGCGGCCCAGGTCGGTCACCAGGGTCAACGCGGCTTCCGGCAGGCCGGCTTCGCGCAGCGCACGCTGCAGCGAGGCTGCGATGGCCGTGTTGGAATGGATCGCCTCCTTGCCGCCGCGCAGGATCACGCCGTTACCCGCCTTGAGGCACAGCGCCGCGGCGTCGGCGGTCACGTTGGGGCGTGCTTCGTAGATCATGGCGATCACGCCCAGCGGCACGCGCACCTTGCGCACCCGGATGCCGTTGGGCCGCACGTCGTCACGGGTCACCTGCCCCACCGGGTCCGGCAGGGCGGCCACCTCGCGCAGCGCCGCGGCGATGCCGGCCAGGCGCTGCTCGTCCAGCATCAGCCGGTCGAGCATGGCGCTGCCGATGCCCTTATCGCGCGCGGCCTGCAGGTCCTGCGCATTGGCTGCAAGAATCCCCGCCGCGTCGGCCTGCAGCGCGGCGGCCATGGCCTCCAGCAGCTCGGCCTTGGCCTGGGAGGACAGCTGCGACAGCGGCTGCGCCGCCTGCCGGCACTGCAGCGCCTGGTTACGAATGTCGCTCATGTCATTGGGTTCCTGTTGCAGCTGTCACGTCGAGCGGCGGGCAGGTTCACAGCAACACCAGATCGTCGCGGTGCACCACGTTCTCGCCGTAGTTGTAGCCAAGGATGGATTCAATATCGCGCGAATGCCGGCGGGCGATGCGACGCACGTCCAGCGCCGAGTATTGGCTGATGCCACGCGCCAGGCGACGTTCACCGCTGTCCTCGCGCAGCCACACTTCCACCATGTCGCCCCGTCGGAAATCGCCTTCCGCGCCGGTGACGCCACCGGGCAGCAGCGAGGCCCCCTTGTCGGCCAGCGCACGCGCCGCACCGGCGTCGACCACGATGGCACCTGGCTCCACGGGTGCGTGCCGCAGCCAGGATTTGCGGGCAGCAATGCGGGTCTGCGCGGCATGGATGCGCGTGCCACGCAGGCGATCCTGCGCCAGTCCGCGTACCACCTCGGCACTGCGGCCGTTGAACAGATAGGTCTCCACGCCAGCCGCGCCGGCCTTGGAGGCCGCCTCCAGCTTGGTGCGCATGCCACCGGTGCCGACGCTGCTACCGCTGCCGCCGGCCATGGCGAATACGTCAGGCGTCAACGCCGTCACCTCGTCCAAGGCACGCGCGTGCGGGTTACTGCGCGGGTCGGCGGTGTACAGGCCATCGATATCGGTGGCGATGAACAGGGCATCGGCATCGACCAGCGCGGCGACGATGGCCGCCAGGTTGTCGTTGTCGCCCAGCTTCAACTCGTCCACCGACACGGTGTCGTTCTCGTTGACCACCGGCAACGCGCCCAGGCGCAGCAGCTCCAGCAGTGTGGCGCGGGCGTTGAGGTAGCGCCGGCGGTTGCGCAGGTCGTCATGCGTCAGCAGCACCTGCGCGACCGGGCGTTCGAAGAAGCGCTGCCACAATGCGATCAGCTGCGCCTGCCCCAGCGCCGCCAGCGCCTGGCGTGCGGCAATCGCCGCGCCAGCCTCCGCGGCCTTGGGCACGATGGCGCGCCCGGCGGCCACCGCACCGGAAGACACGATCACCACCTCGCGCCCAGCCTGCACGTTGGCAGAAACGAACTGCGCCAGGCCTAATGCGAAGCGCGGTGTCAGTCCCCCGCCATCGGCGGCGAGCAAACTGCTGCCCACCTTGAGCACGGCACGCCGCCAGGGCGGCATGGCCTGCTCGGTGAAGGGAGACAGCGCGATGGGGGTGGGGGCGCTCATGGGGCCTTCGGGCAATTAGGGAAAACTAGGGGGTGTTCCACTCGTACACGGTCAGCTCGGACGCATCGCGCAATGCCAGCGGATCGGTCGCGACGAGTGCCTGGGCCTGCGCAAGACTATCCAGATTCTTCAGCACATAGGCGCCACCGCTGCCGTCGCTGAAACCACCCGTCATGTGCAGCTGCCCCTCGATCTTGAGGTTGATTAGCCAATCCTTGTGCGGCCCCACCACGTCGGCCGGGAAATTGGGCTTGCGCTTGGCCATCACCAGATAAAGCTTCATGCGTGATCCTCGTGGTACGTGCGACCCGTGCGATGAGCTTCATCGCGTAAGCCACTGGATGACCAGCCATTCGGCTGTTAAGAATCGCTTCCCGCCTACGCGGAAATGACGAACAGAAAAATGACCTCCTGACTCCAAACAATCCCGCGACCTGCACCACTGCTGTTGCTGTTGCTGTTGCTATTGCTGTTGCTGTTGCTGTTGCTGTTACTCATGATCTTGACTCACCAGAGCCGTAAAGCACGCCGAGCACCGGAGGATAATCGGGCCGTAGAGGCGCGCCTGTCTGAGCGAAGCGAGTTGAGCGCCGTGCCCGATTTTCCGAGGAGCGCCGGGAACGGGCCGTAGGCCCGGCGGGCGTTCTCAATCCCCTTTTTGGGACCCGGCGAAAACGGTTTTGCTTCCTTTTGCCAAGACAAAAGGAAGTCGCACCACAGGTGCGAAAGCTGTTGCTCCCGCTCCTACTCCCGCATCAAAGCCAAGCACCAGCCAAAACTACTCAACCCCTCAAAGCATCCCACCGCGCCCGCAACACATCCAGCTGCAGATCCGCCGCCGCACCCGGTGAAACCCGCGCCGCCAGGCTGCCTTCCGGCGTCCGCCCCTGCCCCGCCGTGTCCGCACTGGCCGCAGCGGCCTTGTACGCATCCCGGAACGGAACACCCGCCACCGCCGCCTCCACGGCCACGTCGGTGGCATACATGCCCGAGTCGATCGCCGCGCGCAGCTTGTCGTCGCGCCATTC
>JBEVNH010000099.1:0-17141 GCA_040508175.1 Pseudoxanthomonas sp. | reverse complement strand
TGAAGCTGCCCAAGGGCGCCAGCGATGAGCTGATCGCACAGCTGCGGGGCTTCAAGCGGCAGGCGCTGCATGCCGAAACCCTGGAGTTCTTGCATCCGGTGTCCGGCGATCCGGTGCGTGCGACGGCTCCGCTGCCGGCGGACATGCTGGCCCTGCTGGCGGCCCTGCGTGCCGATCACGAAACGCATCGCGCATGACGCAGGCGGTTCCGGCCCAGCTGGACGTGGCCGGTGTGCGGGCGTTGACCACGTTGCGCCATGGCGCCGGGCATTCGGCTGCGCCGTTCGACCGCTTCAACCTGGGCAACCACCGTGCCGCGTCCGGCGATGATCCCCAGGCGGTGGTCGTCAACCGGGCACTGACGGTCGATCTCTTCGGACTGCCTGCCACGCCGCGTTGGCTGCGGCAGGTGCACGGCACGGGGGTGGTGCGCTTCGATGCGCCCGGGGACGAGCCCGAGGACGAGCTCGAAGCGGATGCCGCCGTGACGGCCACGCCCGGTGTCGTGCTGGCCATTTTGACGGCCGATTGCTTGCCAGTGGTGTTTGCCGCGCGCGACGGGCGCGAGATCGGCGCAGCCCATGCCGGCTGGCGTGGACTGGCCGACGGCGTGCTGGAAGCCACGGTGGCCGCCATGCGTACGCCAGCCGATCACCTCGTTGCCTGGCTTGGCCCGGCCGCGGGGCCGCTGGCCTACGAGGTCGGGCAGGAGGTGTTCGATGCCTTCACCCGTCACCATGCCGATGCGCAGCAAGCCTTCATGCCGACCCGGCCCGGCCATTGGCACGTGGATCTGTATGCCTTGGCACGCCAGCGGTTGGCCGCCGTCGGCCTGACGCAGGTGCACGGCGGCGAGCGTTGCACGATCAGCGAGGTCGACAGCTTCTTCTCCCATCGCCGCGATGCGCATACCGGCCGGATGGCCACGCTGGCATGGATACGGCCCTAGTTCCCGCGTTGTCCCGGCGGCTGCTGCGCAGTGAGATGGACGCGCTGCCAGCTCCGGTGCGTGCCCTGCATCAAACCCGTGCTGCGCGACGCGACGCCGGCCAAGGCCGTGGGCGGCGCGGGTCCCGGCAGATCGGCGGGTACGCGATGCCATCGGGTTTGTGGACCTGCGCGGGTCTGCTATGCGAGCGGCTTGGGCCAGTGGAATTCGGGCGCCGGCTGTCGGCCTTAGAGGGGCGGGAGGTTCTGGACAGTCAGGCGCTGGGGGCGCTGGCCGTGGCCCGCGGCGTAGCTTGCCGGGGCGGGCGCGAGTCAGTCCGCCTTTGGCGAGGACTCCACCTTCGGCGTGCAGGCGCGCCTGCCGTGGCCTGTGCATGACCGGAAAGCGCGCGATGTCCGTTGAGCGTCTCGGCGGCACCATCGTTTTCGACGGGGTTTGCGTGCTGTGCAACGGCTGGGTGCGTTTCCTGCTGCGCCACGATCGGCGCGGACGTTACCGCTTTGCCGCCATGCAGGGGCGAAGCGGGCGCGCGCTGTTGCACCTGCATGGGTTGGATCCGGATGACCCCGTCTCCTTTCTGCTGGTCGAAGACGGCGTGTCGCAGGGGCGTGGCCAGGCGTGGACGGACAGCGATGCCATCCTGCGCGTGCTCGCCGGGCTGGGCGGTGCGTGGCGCCTGCTGTGGGCGCTGCACTGGCTGCCGCGCGCGCTGCGTGACCCGGCCTACCGACTGATCGCACGCCACCGCTATCGGCTGTTTGGCCGCCGCGCCTCCTGCCTGGTGCCTGATCCGGCGCAAGCGCAGCGGTTTCTGCCGTAGTTGTCGTCAATTCTCGCGATGCAGATTCAAGTGTTTGTTTTGCATGCCGATACCGCCCATAAGACTTCCATCAAGGACGCGGCGGCGTGAGTTCCACCCGCAAGACTTCATCTCCGGGCGCCGTGCGCGGTTGAGGCCCGGATGACTGCTCCTTCCCTTGCCCGCGTTGTCGGCCCTGGGCTCTGTCTGCTGCTCATGCTGCTGGCGGGGTGGCCGGGCCGTGCCCAGGCCACGGACGACCCGTGGCAGGCATTCGAACGACCGTGGTTCGACCGCATCACCACCCAGGAAGGATTGCCGCACGAGGCGGTCAGCGCCTTGACCCAGGACGCGGACGGCGTGCTGTGGATCGGTACCTTCGGTGGCTTGGCGCGGTTCGACGGGCATCGCATGACCGTGTTCTCGCAGCCGTCCGGAGATCCGGACGGTCACCTGCCGGACGGCTACGTACGCGCGCTGCTGGCGCTGGACGACGGCCGCGTGTTGGTCGGCACCAATACCGGGGGCGTGGTGGTCTATCAGCCGCGAACGCGCCGTTTCGAGCCGATGGGGTTGGGCCCCACGCAATCGCTGACCTTGAAGATCTTCTCCATCAGGCATGCGCAGCACGGCAAGGTGATGGTGACCACCGAGGAAGGCGTGGACCTCTATGACCCGGCCACCGGCAAGACTGCGCCGATTCCATTGCGGGGGTTTCCGCGCGCACATTCGCCACGCATCTTCAACGCGCTGGAAGAAGCCGACGGCACGCTGTGGTTGGCCGCCAATCCCGGGCTGTTCGTGCGCAGGCCCGGCCACGCCGCGTTCGAGCGCGTGACGGGGCAAGGCGACTTCGCCCGCACTTTGGACGAGGATCTGGTGTGGGCGCTGCATCGTGACCGCCGCGGGCGACTGTGGGTGGGGACCGGGCAGAGCGGGGTCATCGTCATCGATGGCGACGGCCGTCAGTGGAGCCCGCAAGGCCTTTATGGCTCCACGACGTTGACCGGTTCGCGCACGGTGCGCGATTTCCTGGAGTTCCAGGACGGTCGCATGTGGATCGCCACCGATGGCATGGGCATGGCCATCAGCAATGCCGAAGGCACGGATGCCACGATCCTGCGCTCGGATCGCACCGATGCATCCTCGCTGGCCGGCGACGGCGTGCGGCAGCTGATGCGCGACCGTTCCGGCAACGTGTGGGCCGCCACCGAACTGGGCCTGTCGCGCCATGACGACTCGGACCGGGTTGCGGTGACCATCGGCGGTAGTGAGTCGCGCCTGCCCGAACTGGTCGGCAATCGCGTGCCGGCGGTGATGGTCGATGCGCGCCAGCGGGTGTGGCTGGGCTTGAGCCGTGGTGGCGTGGCGGTACTTGACTTGCAGGCAGGTACCTCCAAGCGCGTGGACCTGCCCGGTGCGCAGGTGTCGCAGTACATTCGCGCGATGATGCTGGCGCCTGATGGCAGTGTCTGGCTGGGCGCGCAGGGCGTCTATCGCGTCGATCCAGACAGTTTGAGGGTAAGTGGCCGGGTGCTGCCTGCGATCAATGCGCGGGTCATCTCGCTGTCCCGACAGGGCGAGGTGGTCATGGTCGGCACCTATGACGGCCTGTATCGCGTGGATGTGGGCACCGGCCAGGTCCGTCATTTCGAGCACCAGTCCGGAGAGGCCTCCACGCTGGTGAACGATCAGGTGTCGGCCTTCAGCGTGCTGGATGGCCGTTGGTGGATGTCCACCGTGGGCGGGCTGTCCAGCCAGGTGCTGGGCGGCGATGCCTTCCGCAGCTATCGCCACGACCCCATGCGAGCCGACAGCCTGCCGCAGGATTACATCACCGGGCTGGAGCCGGACCCGCGTCATGGCCGTGTATGGATCGGCAGCTTCGGCGGCTTGTCCTGGTTGCGTGCGCCGCTCCCGCACGGCGAGCTGCAGTTCCACACGCTTCGCAAAGGGTTGCCGGACCTGCACGTCAACAAGGTGGTGGCGGACCGGGATGGCAACATCTGGGCCAGCACCGGCACCGGCGTGGCACGCGTGGACGGCGATGATCTGTCGGTGCGCAGCATCGGCAAGCGCGATGGCCTGCAGGCCGGTGGTTTCTCGCATGACGCTGGTGCGTTGGGGCCGAACGGTGAAGTGCTGTTCGGCAGTGCTTCGGGCTTGATCGTGATCCGCCCCGAGCGCGTGCATGCGCGCATGCAGGACCAGCGCGCACTGCCGCTGTCGTTGACCGGCCTGACCGTCAATGGCGCGCCACGTGCGCTGGCGCGCGATGACGAGGGACGCCAGCACATCACGCTGGCCCAGCACGAGCGCGACCTGCGCGCGGATTTCGCCCTGCTGGACTACCGTGCCGCGCGTGAAACGGCGTATGCCTATCGGCTGCTCGGTTTCCAGAACGAATGGACGCAGGTCGAAGCCGGCATGCCGCCGACGGCCGTCTATACCAACCTGCCGGCAGGCCAGTACACGCTGCAGCTGCGTGCGATCACCGCCGGACTCAATGCGCGCACCGTGCAGACCGACGTGCCGCTGCAGCTGGAACCGCGCCTGCACGAAACCGGCTGGGCGCGCCTGCTGCTGGTGATCAGCGTGCTGGGCGTGATGGTGCTGCTGCTGTACGTGCGCGAGCGCTGGTCGCGTCATCGGGCCGCCGAGCTCAGCCGCATCATCGATTCGCGCACACAGGAGCTGCGCGATGCCAATGCACGCCTGGATGAGATGGCCAGCGTCGACGCGCTGACCGGCGTTCTGACCCGGCGCCGCGTGCTGGAGATCGCCGAGCTGGAGTTTGCCGATGCGCGCAGCGCCGGGCGTCCGTTCTCGCTGGTGATGCTGGACCTGGACGCGTTCAAGCGCATCAACGATACCTACGGCCACCCGGCCGGTGATGCAGTGCTGCGCGCCAGTGCCCATGCGGCACGCAACACCTCGCGTGGGCAGGACGTGGTGGGCCGCTATGGCGGGGAAGAGCTGCTGATCTGCCTGCCGGGCGCGCCCGAACAAGGCGCCTGTGACTTCGCACAACGTCTGCGCAAGGCGCTGGAGCGCCTGGAAGTGCCAGTTGACGGGCAGGTGCTGCGCATCACCGGCAGCCTGGGCGTGGCCACGCTCGAGCCGGGTGACGACGGCCTCAATGCGTTGTTGGCGCGTGCCGACCAGGCCATGTACGCCGCAAAGCGTGGCGGTCGCAATCAGGTCAGGCTGTCCAGCAACGGCGCGGTGGATATCTCGCCCAAGGATGTCGATCCGGGCTAAGCCCGGCGAGGCGATCGCGCAGCATCAGCTGCAGCATGGATCGACGCGGCATGCATCAACGCAGCACGACCAGGATCAGCGCGGTCACCGCCAGCACCATACTGCCGCCGAGCATCACGTCCCTGGGGATATGCGCCAGGCCCGGTCGCGCATCGGCCAGGATCGCGCGCCCCGAGGCATGCGGCACATCGCGTGCCTGCAGCAGCGACATCCAGCCCCAGGTGATCAACGCGGTGGCCGCGCAGATCACGCCGCCCATGATGGTGAAGTGCAGCGTGATCACCTCGGTCTCGCGCAGCACAAACAACGCCGCGCTCAGCACGTGGCCACAGGCCAGGCCGCGCAGCGCGGCGGATGAACCCAACCGCTTGACCCATAGCCCCATCAGGAACGTTGCCACCAGCGGCGAGGCGACGAAGGCGAACACCTGCTGCAGGTAGGTCCACAGCCCAGAGAAGTGCTGGATCATCGGCGCCCACAGCGCGGCGATGACCGCCACGATCATGGTGAACACACGCCCATACCAGGCCAGCTGCGTGGCTGACAGGTTGGGGCGTTTGGGCTGCACGAAATCCAATGTGATCAGCGTTGCGGCGGAATTGAGCGTGGCCGAAACGGTGGACATCAGCGCGGCGATCAGGCCCGCCAGCACCAGTCCGGTGATGCCCACCGGCAGGAAGGTGGAGACCATGGTCGGGAACACCTGGTCCGGGTGCTCAAGCCCGGGCAGCAGCACGCTGGCCATCGCACCGGGAATGGTCATCAGGAAGATCGGCAACAGCTTGAGCACCGCGGCGATAATGGCGCCACGGCCGGCGGTTTCCACATCGCGTGCGCCGAGCACGCGCTGGATGACGTACTGGTTCATCGTCCAGTAGTAGAAGCCGACGATGGGCACGCCGGTGAGCAGGCCCAGCCACGGCACGCCGGGGTCATCGAGCGGGCGGATGAGCGACAGTTTTTCCGGATGCACCTGCGCCACCACGTTCGACCAGCTGTAATCGAACTTGCCGAACACGATCAGCGCCAGGCACGCCGAGCCCAGTAGCAGTACGAAGCCCTGCATCACATCGGTATAGACCACCGCGCGCAGCCCGCCGCAGGCGGTGTAGACCGCGGTGAACAGCGCGATGGTGATGCACACCGTCCACAGGTCCAGGCCGGGGATGAAGGTGGTGACGATCAGCCCGCCGGCGTAGAGCGTGCCGGCCGTATCCAGCACGATCGACAGGAACAGCGTGATCACCGACAGGTACTTGCGCATGCGCGCATCGAAGCGGCGTTCCATCAGCTCGGGCATCGTGGACACGCGCGCGCGCAGCAGCACCGGCATCACGAAGATGGCGGTGAAGATCAGCACGATGCCGGCCATCCATTCGTAGTTGGCCGCGGAAATGCCGGTGGTATATGCCGCACCGGGCAGGCCCACCAGCGTGTCGGAGGATACGTTGGAGGCGAACAGCGAAACACCGACAGCGACGGGGCCCAGGCTGCGCCCGGCCAAGAACAATTCGTCGGAAGAGGCCTGCCTGCGCGTCGCGGAGAAACCGACGATCGCCGTGAGGATGAAGTAGGCCGCGATGACCCAATAATCAATCGACTGTAGGTGCTGCATCGCCCCGGAGTGGATTCAAGAATCGCTTTTCAGGGAAGCACGATCATCCGGTCGATGCAAACAAGTGCATGTCGCGTGAAGAGAAAAAGCCGGCAAAAAGCCGGCTTTTTCGTGTTGCGTGCAGCGTGTTGATGCAAGCGGCGATCAGAACGTGTAGCGCACGCGGCCGTAGTAATACGCACCGTTGCTGCCAATCGGCGAGAGCACGTCGTAGGGCAGGTTGCCGAAGTAGTAGATGTCCTCGTTGGACTTGTCCGGGTATTGGTCGGTCAGGTTCTGGCCGCCCAGTGCCACGCTCCACTGCGGGGTGATGCGGTACTCCACTTCTGCATCCAGCTGGTATTCCGCGCTGTAGGTCTGGCGCGGGATGTAGCCATCGCCGAAATCGAACACGCGCGTGGCCTTGCCGTGCCGGCTCAGGCGCGATTGCAGCGACCACTGCGCGTTGGTCCAGGTGGCGGCAACGGCCGCACGCGTGCGCGGCGTGGCTTCGGTCAGCGTGTTGCTTTCCTCGATGCCGAACAGCACGTAGTCCGGATTCAGTGCCAGCAGTTCGCCCGGCGTGGCGACGATGTTCTGCAGCTCGGTCTTGGCGTAGCTCCAGGTGCCGGTCAGCACCAGTTCGCCATTGCCCAGCGACTGGCGCCAGTTGCTGACGAACTCCGCGCCACGCGTGCGCGTATCGGCGGCGTTGACGAAGTAACTGGCGCTCTGCACGCCGCTGACGCCGAAGTTGTCCTGCACGAACGTGGTCAGTGCCTCGCCGCTGATGTCTTCGGACAGGGCGACGCGGTCATCGATTTCGATCTGGAAGAAATCCAGCGACAGGTCAAAGTGCTCGCCGATGCGGCTGGTGAAACCCAGGCTGTAGTTGAGTGATTTTTCCGGCTTCAGATCGGTGGCCCCCAGCGCACGCGCGATGGGGTTGTTGACCGACAGCAGCCGGCCCTGGGTCAGCCTGCCGGCGGCGTCGTAGCCGGTGGAGGTGGCTTCATAGCCGATCTGGCTCAGCGACGGTGCGCGGAAGTTGTTGGACACCGCACCGCGCAGGGCGAACGCCGGGGCGAATTCGTAGCGTGCGGCGAGCTTGCCGGTCCACTGGCTGCCGAAATCCTGGTAGTGCTCATAGCGTACGGCCGCATCGGTGGAGAGCTTTTCGCCGAACTGGCTGGACACGTTGCCGTACGCGCTGACCACGTTGCGCGACAGGTCGGCGGCATCCTGCGGCGTCAGGCCGCCCCCGGCCTGCGACCCGGTCGGGCGATCGGTGTAGGGGCCTGCGGCATAGCTGGCCGGGTCACCGGCGCCGGTTTCGTACTGCTCGCGGCGGAACTCCACGCCGCTGCCCAGCGTGTGGGTGGCGCCACCGGCCTCGAACACGCGGCTCAGGTCCAGGTTGGCCACGGTCTGGTCGAAGGCGTAGTCACCGGTCTTGAAGCGCGTCGGGCTGTCCGGGCCGAGCGAGGCGTTGAGCGAGTTCTTCAGCCGATAGGTGAAGTCGTTGCGGCCGTAGTCCAGGCTGGCGTCGTAGGACCACGCGCCCCATTGGCCACGGGCGCCGGCCACGGCCTGGGTGTCGCGGTTCTCGCCCAGCGAGATGGGGCGGTAGCCGTTGGGGTAGAGCGCCTGCCAGTTGGACGAACCTTCCGGATAGCGGAAATAGTTGGCGCCCTGCGTATCGCGCTGGTTATAGGTCCCGAAGAAATAGAACTCGCCGGTCTCGCCGAACGGCAGCTTGCCGTTGAGCCAGGCGTTCAATCCCTTGGTGGCGCCATCGCCGAGCACGTAATTGCGCTGGCCCTGGACGGCCAGGTTGGCATCGGTCTGTTCCCACGGCGGGATCTGGTCGAAGCCGGCGCGGTTGGTCGCCTCGCGGTTCTTCAGCTCGAAGCCGACGCGGAAGAAGCCGCCGTCATCGCCCAGGCGTGTGCCGACCTTGCCGCTGACGAAGCTGGTCTGGCCATCGGTGACGGTGCGGTCGATCGGTTCGACATCGGTGTGATGCGCGCCGAAGCTGGCCTCCCAGGCGCCGCCTTCCGGGGCATCGTCCAGGATCACGTTGATCACCCCGGCCACTGCGTCCGAACCGTACTGCGCGCCTGCGCCGTCGCGCAGCACTTCGATGCGCTTGATCGCACTGACCGGAATGGAATTGAAGTCCACCGGCGTGGTGCCCTTGCCGATCTTGCTGTCGGTGTTGACCAGGGCCGACACGTGGCGGCGCTTGCCGTTGACCAGCACCAGCACCTGATCGGGCGAGAGGCCGCGCAGCTGTGCGGCGCGCACGTGGTCGGCACCGCCGGAGTTGGACTGGCGCGGGAAGTTGAACGAGGGCAGCAGGTTCTGCAGCGCGCTTCCGAGTTCGCCATTGACCACGCCGGCCCGGCGCAGGTCGTCGGCGGTAAGTACGTCCACCGGCGAGGTGGACTCCAGCACGGTGCGGTCTGCGGCGCGGGTGCCGGTGACGATCACCGTATCCAGGTTGGTGGCCGCTTCCTGGGCGTGTGCGGCATAGGACAGGCTGGCGGCGATGGCCAGCCCCAGCGGGGCAAGGGCAAGACGGGACATGAAGCGCTCCGGGGCGTGCAAGGTTTGGTGGTGCCGGAGATCTATTCCACGGGGACCAACCCTTGGCCTCCAAGTAGGTCGCGTTCGGTTTGTATGGCCATCAGCTGGTGTTGCGCGGCGCAGTGCCTGACTGGTATCAGGTCAAGTCGCGCGGCGTCGGATGGTGGCCATACAGACCGAACCCGAAGGGCTGCCATTGCACGCATCCGGATCTGTGTCATTGCTCAGTCGTGGGCGGCCTGCCCACTCCTTCGCGCTTCCTTGCCCCGAATGCGTGCGATGGCAGCGCGATCTACTTGGAGGCCAAGGCTGGGTCCCTAGATCTATCCGGATGGAGCGATATATTAGCGGGTCGTTAATTGGTCGGCCACTGGCTGGCTCATGACGTAGGCGAATAAGACAATGCGCAGCGGCCATGACGGCTGCTGCATGTTGTCCGCCATCCTCGCGTCCCCCTTACGGAGCTGTCCCATGATCCTTCGCCCCCTGCTGCTGGCCTCGCTGCTGGCCCTCGGTGCCTGCACCACCACGCCGGCACCCCGCGCGCCCGCGGCCGCCACCGCCGCCATGCAGGGCGATGCGCTGCGCCCGGCCGATGCCGGTGGCTGGGTGCGCAGCGAGCTGTATTTCGGCGTGGGCGAAGAACGCGTCGTGGAAGGGCGCGGCGTGGCCGACCGTCCGCAGACCGAAGGTATCAGCGAGGAAAAATGGCGTGCCTTCTTGGACAAGGAAGTGACCCCGCGCTTTCCCGACGGCCTGACCGTGTTCGATGCCTACGGCCAGTGGCTGTTCCGTGGCGCGGCCGAGCCCAATCGTCTCAAGACCAAGGTGCTGGTGGTGCTGCATGAGGACAGCCCCCAGCGCCGTGCCGACATCGAGGCGATCCGTCTGGCGTGGAAACAGGCCACCGGGCATCAGTCGGTGCTGTGGTCGCGCCAGCCGGTAGACGTGTCCTTCTGATACTCCAGCGCTGCGTGCTGGCATGTGGCCTGCTGATGGCGGTCGCGTCGTAGCGCAGTCACCCGCGCCGCGTGCCGGCCTGGACGAAACGCCGCACGGCACGGTGATGGGCTTTCAGCGCGCCCAAGGTCGCGCTTCGTGATGCGCCGCGCCCCGGCAATACGCGACGCTTCCTGCTCGCCGGTGATCGTGTCGAGCTGCTCGATCTCGATGCCTCCGCAGCCTTGGTGTAGGTGCGCGATCTCAACCCGAAGCGCGGCGCGATCACCGATTGGATCCATCTCGACGACGCCATCGGTGCGCCGTGACGTATCGAAAGATGGCTTTCCTGTCAGGCTGCAACACGACATGATCGGCCTACCCCCATCCTCCTTCCGTCTCCATGCCTGCCGACAGCCCGCTGGAACCGATTGCCTTCGACATCCGCCAGGACGACCTGCGTACCGAACCGGTCCGCGCCTTGCTGGCCTATCACTTGCGACAGATGCATGAGAACTCGCCGGCCGGCAGCGTCTTCGCGCTGGATCTGTCGGGGCTGCAGGCGCCGGGGGTGACCGTGTGGACCGCCTGGTGCGGCGAGCAGCTGGCTGCGGTGGGGGCGATGAAGCTGCTGGGCGACGGCACGGCCGAGCTGAAATCCATGCGCACCCACCCGCAGTACCTACGCCGCGGCGCGGCGGCCGCAATCCTGGAGCACGTGATTGAGCAGGGGCGCAGCCAGGGTCTGCGCCAGCTGAGCCTGGAAACCGGCAGCGGCCCGGCGTTCGAACCCGCGCTGGCGCTGTACCGTCGTCGTGGCTTCGAGAACGGCCCAGCGTTTTCCGGCTACACCGCCAGCGCGTTCAACCAGTTCCTGCACCTGCCGCTGTGAACCCGCCGGCGATGCAGTGCATCTTTGGCCGGCTGTGTCCCGCCCAGGTGCTGTTGCGGACCCCGGTGAAGACCTAACATCGCCTGTCCCCGACGTCGCTGTCCTCCCATGCCCGCATCTGCTTCCCCGTCCTCGGCATCGCCGCGCTGGTTCGTCGCCGGTGACCTCAACGGCTTCTTCGGCCTGGTGGTCGACAACCTGTCGATCCTGGGCTTCATCGCCATGGCGCTGGTGGGGATGTTCCAGTTTCCGGCCGAAGTAGTGTTCGGCCGCATGTTTCCCGGTACCGCGTTCGGCGTGCTGGTCGGCAACCTGATGTACACGCTGATGGCGCGCCGCTTGGCGCGGCGCACGGGCAGGGCCGATGTCACGGCGATGCCGCTGGGACTGGATGCGCCGACCAGCATCGGCATGGCACTGCTGGTGCTGGGCCCGGCCTTCGTGTCCTTCAAGGCGCAGGGGCTGGATCCGCAGTCGGCCGCGCTGGCCACTTGGAAGCTGGGTATGGCCGCGCTGGTCGTGATGGGGCTGCTGAAGCTGGTGCTGTCCTTCTTTGGCGAGGCGGTCACGCGCGCGCTGCCGCGCGCGGCGCTGCTGGGGTCGATTGCCGGCATCGCGCTGGTGCTGATGGGCTTCCTGCCGTTGGTGGAGACCCTGCGCTCGCCGATCGTCGGCCTGGTGACGCTGGGCCTGTTGCTGTACGTGCTGATCGCCAGGCAACGCCTGCCGGTCCGCCTGCCGGGCGTGCTGGTGGCCTTCATCGTCGGCACGGTGTTGTACTACGGCCTGGGCGCGATCGGCCTGGGCGCGCCGGGCTTCAAGCTGCCGGTGTGGACGCCGCCGCAGGTGGTGCTGCCGCTGCCCACGCTGGGCTTCATCGAAGGCCTGCCGTCGACCGTGCCGTACCTGCCGCTGCTGCTGCCGTTCGGCCTGCTGATGGTGGTAGGCGGCATCAATGTCAGTGAAAGTGCGCGCGCTGCCGGCGACGACTACCGCACGCGCGACATCCTGCTGGTGGAAGCCATCGCTACGCTGGTGGCCGGCGTCTGCGGCGGCGTGGCGCAGACCACGCCCTACATCGGCCAGCCGGCCTACAAGAACATGGGCGCGCGTAGCGGCTATACGCTGTTGACCGGTCTGTTCATCGGTATCGGCGGCATGCTCGGCATCGTGTCGGGTCTGGTGCAGTGGCTGCCGATGGCGGTGCTGGCGCCGATCATCGTGTACGTGGCCATCGACATCACCACGCAGGCTTTCCAGGCCACGCCGCAGAAGCATGCCGGCGCGATGGTGCTGGGCTTCCTGCCGTCGGTGGCCTACCTGCTGGCGATCAAGGCGCCGGGCTGGATCGCGCCGGAGCAGTTCGCCACCCTGCGCAGCGCGCTCGATGGCCATGGCCTGCCGGAACTGGCGGTGATCCTGACGCTGGGCAACGGCTTCATCATCACCGCGATGCTGTGGACCTCGGTCGTGGTGGCGATGATCGATGGTCGTCTGCTGCGCGGTGCGGGCTTCCTGCTGGTGGCCGCGTTGCTGACGCTGTTCGGGCTGATCCACTCGGTCGATCCACGCGGCGGCATCTACCTGCCGTGGCAGCTGGAAGGCCTGGCTCGCATCATCAGCTGGCAGTTTGCAGGGGCCTATGTCGCGCTGGCGGCGCTGATGGGGCTGCTCTCGCTGACGCACCAGACGCCAGAGACATCGTCAGTGCCCTGAGCGCTTTGCGTTTTCCTTCAACACACAGCCGGTCGATCCGCGAGCGGCGTCCCTTCATGCGGACGCTGGATGGAGACGTCAAGCATTGCAGGCGCCGCGCCGGCGGAGCGGCCGAGGGAGGCCATGCCTGTCTGCGCGATCCACGCGCTGTCCGGGCACGAAGGTACCGACAACGTCGGGGAGCGGTGCACCGCACCTGATGGGCGTGTGCCTGGCCTTGGGCTGACGAATGGACCCCCGAACCCCTGACCGCATCACGCCTGCGCGCGGGCACGCGTACGCGTTCCAAGTGTGAAGACTGGCTGCGGGCTGACTGGCATCATGGCCCGCGGTGCCGATGCGGGACGGCCCATTGCTGGCACCTGATGCGTGCGCGCATCATGTGCCGCTTCCCACCGCCCGCCACGTCAACGCCAACGCGTTCCAGGGATTCGATGCGCCTGTCGTTACGCCGCTTCTCCCAGGTCTGGACCCATCAGCTGCTGCAGCACGGGGCCAGATGGAAAACCCTCGGACTGGTGGCCGGCGTCCTCGTATTGCTGGTGCTGGTGTCTGAAGCCTTCCATGGTTTCTGGACGCAGATCCACTATGCGGCGGTGGTGGCGGCCATGCGTGCCACGCCCTGGCAGCAACTGGCCTTGGCCTTGGCGGCGACGGCCATCAGCTTCGCCAGCCTGACCGGGTATGACGCGTCCTCCTTGCGCTATGTCGGCGCCAAGGTGCGCTATCCCATCGTGGCCAAGGCCTCCTTCATCGCCTACGCGTTGGCCAATACGATCGGGCTGGGGGTGTTCACCGGTGGCGCGGTGCGTATGCGCCTGTACGGTGCGGCCGGGGTGGAGCCTGGCACCATCACCAAGGCGATCGCCTTCAACGCGCTGGCCTTTGGCCTGGGCATCAGCGTGGTCGGCGCAGTCGGATTGATGGTGGATGCACGCGCCCTGGCGCCGGTCCTGCACCTGCCGGCCAGCGTGTTGATGGCGGTCGGCGGCACGGCACTGCTGGTGACGCTGTGGCTGCTGTTGATGTGTCACAAGGGGCAGGCGCGGGTCGGACGCTGGACAGTCAACCTGCCCACGCCGGCGTTGGCCTGGGGGCAGTTGGCATTGTCGGCGCTGGATATCCTGGCCACCGGTGCGGTGCTGTGGTTCCTGCTGCCTGCCGGCACCATCGATTTCATGACCTTCATTGGTTTCTTCGCTGCGGCGATGGTGGCCGGCGTGATCAGCCACGTGCCCGGCGGCCTGGGCGTGTTCGAGGCGGTGATGCTGGTCGCACTGGGCGGGCGCATCTCGCCCGAGGCGCTGGCCAGCGCGCTGGTGCTGTATCGCATCGTGTATTTCCTGCTGCCGCTGCTGCTGGCCCTGCTGGTGCTGGTCTCGCATGAAGTCGGCGCAACCACCAGCACGCCGGTGGCACGTGCCGTGGCCAGCCTGGCGCCGCGCCTGCTGGCGGCGTTTACCCTGGTGGTGGCGGTGATGCTGCTGGTCTCGGGCGTGACGCCTTCGACTGTCGAGGCGATCCAGCTGCTGTCGTTGAGCGTGCCGCTGCCGCTGGTGGAGGCCTCGCACTTCCTGAGTTCCATCATCGGCGTGGTGCTGCTGTTCGTGGCGCGCGCGCTGCTGCGGCGGCTGGATGCGGCCTGGTGGGCGGCGCTGGTGATGACCGTGGTGGCGCTCATCCTGGCCTTGCCCAAAGGCGTGGCGCTGACCGAATTCCTGCTGTTGGCCGCGCTGACCCTGGCACTGGCGTTCTCGCACAAGCAGTTCAATCGCCGCGCCTCGCTGCTGGCCGTGCCCTTCAGTGGCGGCTGGTTGCTGGCGATGGCGGCCATCTGCGTGGCGGTGACCGGACTGCTGTTTTTCTCGTACCAGGATGTGGATTACCGACAGCAGCTGTGGTGGCGTTTCGAGTTTGACGCCGAGGCGCCGCGTTCGCTGCGCGCGATGGTGGCCATTGCGATCCTGATGCTGGCCATCGCCATCCGGCAGTTGCTGCGCCGGCATCCGCCGGTCCTGTCCCTGCCTGCAGCGCCCGAGCTGGCCAGCGCAGCCGAGATCGTGCGCGCAGGCGACACCGCCGATGCCGGCCTGGCCTTGACCGGCGACAAGCATCTGCTGTTCTCCGATTCGGGCAAGGCGTTCCTCAGCTTCGGCCGCAAGGGACGCTCCTGGGTGGTGCTGGGCGATCCGGTCGGCCCGCGCGAGGAATGGACCGAACTGGTCTGGCGGTTCCTGGAGCAGGCCCGCGATGCCGGCGCACGTGGCTGCTTCTACCAGGTCCGCCCCGAGTCGCTGACGCTCTACCTGGATGCCGGCCTGCGCCTGTTCAAGCTGGGCGAGTACGCCTATGTGCCACTGGGCGATTTCACCCTGCAGGGCAAGCGCCGGCAGAACCTGCGCACCGCGGTCAATCGTGCCGAGCGCGAAGGCATGACCTTTGCACTGGTCGAGCCCGATATGGTGCAGGCGTTGCTGCCGGAGCTGCGCACGGTCTCCGATGCCTGGCTGTCCAGGCACAAGACCGCGGAAAAACGCTTCTCCGTTGGTGCGTTTGTCGATGGCTACATCGTGCGCAATCCGGTGGCCATCGTGCGCAAGGACGACAAGGTCATCGCGTTCGCGTCCCTGCTGTCCACCGCGACCGGTCAGGAAGCCAGTGTCGACCTCATGCGGCATGTCGACGACATGCCCAATGGCACGATGGATTTCCTTTTCGCCAAGCTGATGCTGCATTTCGCCGCGCTCGGCTACCAGCGGTTCGGCCTGGGCATGGCGCCGCTGTCGGGCATGGCCGGGCATGCGTTGGCGCCGAAATGGCATCGACTGGGACGCATGCTGTTTTCGCACGGCGAGAACTTCTACAACTTTCGCGGGCTGCGTTCGTTCAAGGAAAAGTTCGATCCCCGCTGGGAGGCGCGTTATCTGGCTTCACCCGGCGGCATCACCCCGTTGTTCACGCTGGCCGACATCGCCGCGCTGATCAGCGGCGGCTACAAGGGAGTCATCTCAAAATGATCCGTCCCCTCCTCGCCGTGCTGCTGTCCATTGCGGCCATCGCGCCTTGCGCGGCACAGGAAAAGCTTTCGCATGGCTTCTTCCGGGATGTCAGCCTGTATCGCCCCGAGGGCGAGGTGACGCGTGCGGTGCTGCTGCTATCCGATGCACAGGGCTGGGATGCGCGTACGCAGGCGCTGGCGCAGGCGCTGGCGGTCGATGGCGCGTTCGTAGCCGGCATCGATACGGCCAAGCTGCGCAAGGCCTTCATCGCCGATGGCGGCACCTGCACGTTCCCGGCCGGTGATCTGGAAAACCTTTCGCACTACCTGCAGGGCTATGCGCGCCTGCCGGGCTACCGCACGCCCGTGCTGGTCGGCGTGGGCGCTGGCGGTTCGATTGCGTACGCCATGAGCGCCAAGGCACAGCCCGCGGTGTTTGCCGGTGCGGTGACCACCGATTTCAATTCGGTGCTGGATTGGGGCAAGCCGCCCTGCAAGGACCAGGCGGCGTTGTTCAAGGCCGGCGGCTCGAAAACCGAAGTCGAACTGCTGCCGGTGACGTCGTTGACCGCCCCGTGGGTTGCGCTGGCCGACCACGCGCAGTCAGATGCGGTGCGCGCGTTCCAGCAAGGCATGAAAGGCGCGGCAACCGGCCGCAATCCTTCCGAGCGGGGCATCCTCGCCGCCACGCGCGTGCTGGGCAAGACCAGTGCCGTGGACGACACGCCGCCCGCGCCCGGCAGCCTCAAGGATCTACCGCTGATCGAGGTCAAGGCCACGGCGGCGGAAAGCGACACCTATGCCATGCTGCTCAGTGGCGATGGCGGTTGGGCGGGTCTGGATAAGGACGTCGCTGCGGCATTGGCGGCCAAGGGCATTCCGGTCGTGGGCTTCGATTCGCTGCGCTACTTCTGGACACCGCGCAAGCCCGAGGGCCTGGCCAAGGATCTGGACCGCGTGCTGCGCTATTACGGCCCGCAGTGGAAAAAGAAGCGCGTGCTGCTGCTGGGATATTCGCAGGGGGCCGACGTGCTGCCGTTTGCCATCAACCGCCTGCCTGCGGCCACGCGTGCGCAGATCGCGCAGACGGTGCTGATGGGCCTGGGCGAGAAGGCGTCGTTCGAGTTCCATGTCACCAACTGGATGTCTCGCGACGACGACGGCCTGCCGATCCTGCCCGAGGCCAGCAAGCTCACCGCGGTGCAGACGCTGTGCGTGAAAGGCGAGGGCGACAAGGATTCGCTGTGCGACCGCATCCCACCCGGCCACGTGCAGGTGCAGTCGCTGCCGGGTGGACATCATTTCGGTGGCGATTACGACCGCCTGGCCGAGGTGATCCTGCGGCGGGTGCCGGCGGCGCCTTGATGGGTGCGGGATCTTGGCCCCGCGCTTCCGGAATGCGTC
>JBEVNH010000044.1:0-17496 GCA_040508175.1 Pseudoxanthomonas sp. | reverse complement strand
GCCGGAGCCTGCGCTGGTGCCGACCGCCGTTTCGGTGGGGCGCCCAGCCGAGCGCGGGGCACCGTGAGGGACATCCTGCGTTGGCTCGCCGAACTGGCCGGTCGTTTCCTGCACTCGCTGGACTGGGTCCTGTGCCTGGCACTGGGCGGCCTGATGCTGATCGGCCTGGCGGTGCTCAAGAGTGCCGGCGGCGATCACCTGGTGATGGCGCAGGGCGCCCGCTTTGGCGTGGGCATGATCGCCATGTGGGGCCTGTCGCGGATCTCGCCGCTGCGCCTGCGGGCCTGGACGCCGATGACTTACGCGCTGTCGATGCTGCCGTTGCTGGCGGTGTTCATGATCGGCACCGGCAAGTACGGGCGGCAGTGGCTGGACCTGAAGCTGTTCTACCTGCAGCCGGCCGAACTGCTGAAGATCAGCCTGCCGATGATGGTGGCCTGGTACCTGCACCGCATCCCGCTGCCGCCGCGGATCCCCACCACGCTGGTGGCCGCCCTGATCATCGGCCTGCCGACCGGGCTGATCATGCTGCAGCCGGACTTCGGTACCGGGGTGTTGATTGCCGCGTCCGGCGCATTCGCGCTGCTGCTGGCGGGCTTGCCGTGGTGGTGGGTCGGGGTGGCGGTGGCCGGCGTGGCATCGGCGGCTCCCCTGGCCTGGTTCTTCCTGCTGCGGCCCTATCAGAAGGACCGTATCATGATGTTCCTGGACCCGGAGGCCGATGCCCTGGGCGCGGGCTGGAACATCATCCAGTCCAAGATCGCCATTGGCTCCGGCGGCTGGTCCGGCAAGGGCTGGGGCGAGGGCAGCCAGTCGCATCTGAATTTCATCCCGGAACAGACCACCGACTTTGCGTTCTCCGTGCTCAGCGAGGAATTCGGCTGGATCGGCGTGGCCACCGTACTGACGTTGTATCTGGTGGTAATCGGGCGCTGCCTGTGGATTGCCATGGAGGCTCGCGACACTTATTCGCGCGTGCTGGCCGGCGCGTTGGGACTGGCGTTCTTCGTCTATGTCCTGGTCAACGGCGGCATGATTTCCGGCCTGTTGCCGGTGGTGGGCGTGCCGATGCCGCTGATCAGTTATGGAGGCACCTCGGCAGTGTCCCTGTTGGCGGGCATGGGGCTGGTGATGGCTGTACGCGGACACCGGCCGGTACATGGGTACTAGGAGTGCGTGGTGAGGAGTGAGGAGAGCCGCTGAGCCGTTGTTCTTCGCTCACTCCTCACTCCCCTCCACTCACTCCTGCTCTTAAAGCAGTTCCTCAACATGCGCCCGCATGTCGTTCTTGTCGTTCATGTCGCAGACGGGCAGGGAACACCAACCCCTGTGCTAACCTTCGCGCCGATGACCCGACGCGTACTTGCCTGCCTGCTCACGCTCGGTTTGGTCGCCTGCGCGACCCAGCCGAAGTCCCCGACCCCGCCGCCCCAGGCCAGTACCGCGCCGCTTCCCACGTCGCCGCCGGTCGCCTCGACGCAGCCTGCCGAGACTTCGGTCGAGGCGGTGAAACAAGACCTTCCCGTTGATCTGACGCCGGTGCCGTTCGAGGTCGCCCGCGCCAACTTCATCCGTGACACGGCCAAGCGCTTCGCGCTGGATCCGGCCAGCATCGAGGCGGTGCTGTCGCAGGCCAATTTTCGCGATGACGTGGTCGCGCTGATGTCCAAGCCGGCCGAGCGCACCATCGGCTGGAGCGAATATCGCCCGCGCTTCATCACCACCGCTCGCATCAATGGCGGCAAGGCGTTTCTCGACACGCATCGCGCCGAGCTGATGCGCGTGCAGGACCGCACTGGTGTGCCGGCCGAACTGATCGTGTCGATCCTGGGTGTGGAAACCAGCTACGGCGGCTACACGGGCAAGCACCGCGTGCTCGATGCGCTTTACACGCTGGCGTTCCGCTATCCGCGCAGCGGCAACCCGGATCGCGCGCTTTACGAGCACAAGCGAGAGCAGTTTTTCCGCGACGAGCTGGCGCAGCTGTTCGCGCTGGGCAAGGAACAGGGCATCGACCTGCTGAGCCAGACCGGCAGTTACGCCGGTGCCATGGGCATGGGCCAGTTCATGCCCTCGTCGTATCGCCAGTACGGCGTGGATGGCGACGGCGATGGCCGCGTCAATTTGATGACCGACTTCGACGACATCTTTTCCTCGGTCGCCAACTACTTCGTGAAGAAGGGCGGCGCCTACGGCTGGGAGCGTGGTGCCCCGGTCGCGGTGATGGCCACGCTGGCCCCCGGTCGCGAGGAGTTCAACCCCGACGACTGGACGCCGACCTGGACGCTGGGCGACCTGGCCGCGCGCGGCTACGCACCCAATGCCGCCGCGCCCGCCGGCATCACCGCCACGCCGGTGACCCTGGCGGCCAGCACCGGCAAGCAGTACTGGCTGGGCTTCCGCAATTACTACGCCATCACCCGTTACAACAACTCCAAGATGTACGCCATGGCCGTCTTCCAGTTGTCCGAGGCCATCGCCGGCCGCGAGCTGCCGCCGGCATGATGCGCTGGATCGCGCTGTCGTTGATGTTGGCGCTGGCGGCATGCAGCTCGGCGCCGAAGAAGAAAGCCCCCGGACCCAGCCGCAAGGCCAGCCCGGTGAGTGCGGCCCAGGCCCAGGTCGACGGCAACTGCTACGGCAAGTACATCGCCGCAGTGGAAGACCCCAGCACGCGCGGTGATTACACCGCTGGCGGGCTGTACAAGCCGGGCGTACGTGACACCACGCCGACCGATGTGCCGGACGTGGACTGCATCGCAGAGCCGCGGGTGACCTCCGAATCCCCCAGCACCTACGGCAACCGCTCGCCGTACAACGTGCTGGGCAAGGAATACACGGTGATGGACCGCGTCGACGGTTATGCCGAGCGCGGCACCGCCTCGTACTACGGCAACAAGTTCCACGGCCGCAAGACCTCCAACCATGAGGTCTACGACATGTACCAGTTCACGGCGGCGCACAAGACGCTGCCGCTGCCCAGCTTCGCGCTGGTGACCAACCTGGACAATGACCAATCGGTGGTGGTGCGCGTGAACGATCGCGGCCCCTTCCACGATGGGCGGGTGATCGACCTGAGCTACGCCGCCGCCGTGAAGCTGGGCATCACCCAGCGTGGCACCGGCCGGGTGGAAGTGCGGGCGCTGACGCCGAAGAACGCCGACCGCATCCTGGCCGATCGTGCCTCGCCGCCCAGGGCCGTGCCGACCACCATCGCCACCGGCGTGCCAACCCGTGTGGCCACTGGCGTGCCTGCAACGCCTGCAACCGCCGCCAAGGCCAGCGCGATCGATCAGCTGGTGCAGAAGCTTCCTGGCGACAGCGCGCCGGCACCGGGTGCTGCGAAAGGCGCGGTTGCTTCACCGGCCACTGCAGCGTCCACCGCGGCGGCCGCGTCACCGGATCAGCCGTGGCGCTATCACGTCACGCCCGACACCGAGCGCAAGGCCAGCGCGGCGCAGTTCGATGCGTGGATGAAAGCGCGCGGCGTGCACGTCGCAACTGGCAAGCCGGCCACGCCTGCGGCCGCGACGACGTCGGCCACGGGGGCTTCCATCAGATCCACGCCCACCAGCCAGCCGCGTCAAAGCGCCCCGACAGGCGATAACGCCTTGGCTGGCGCAGTGGCCACGGGCGCGGCGGTCGGTGCCAGCGGACCCGCCGCGGTGTTGTTGCAGGTCGCCAGTTTTTCCAACCGTGCCAATGCCGACCGCGCGATGGCGCAGTTGGCCGCCGCCGGGATCGACGGCGCCAGCCTGAGCGACACCAACAGCAATGGGCGCACATTGTGGCGACTGCGCGTGGCGGCCGCCGATGCCTCCGCTGCCCAGGCATTGTCCGGTCGCATCACCGGTCTGGGCTTCGGTGCGCCCAAGCCGGTACGTGACTGACGCTGCGCGCAGGGCTTCAAGGCCGCAAACGCGGCCGCACCCACTAAACTTTCCGTCTTCCGTTTGACCGGTCCCGCAGGAGTCCGATTCCCATGAAGTTCCGTTTTGCCTTCGCCGCGCTGGCTACGGCCGCATTCGGTCTAGCCCTGGCGCAGACCCCGGCGCCCGCGCCGGCTGTTGACGCCCCGGCTGCCCCGACCATCGAAGTGCCGCCGCCGCCCAAGCCGACCGGGACCGCTTGGGTGCTGCTGGATTACGCCACCGGCCAGGTGCTGGCAGGGGAAAACGACGATGCACGCGTGGAGCCGGCCAGCATCACCAAGGTCATGACCTCCTACGTGCTGGCCGCCGAGCAGAAAAACGGCAAGGTCAAGCCGACCGACCAAGTGATGATGAGCGAGCGCGCCTGGCGCGAGGGCGGTGCCGGCACCGACGGCAGCTACAGCGGGTTCCCGGTCAACAAGACCGCGGCGCTGGAGGAAATGGAAAAAGGCATGGCGATCCAGTCGGGCAACGACGCCGCCATCGCCCTGGCCGAGCACGTGGCCGGCAGCCAGGAAGCGTTCGCCTCGCTGATGAACAGCTATGCCCAGCGCATCGGCATGAAGGCCTCGCACTTCGTCAATGCGCATGGCCTGTCCGCGCCGGAGCATTACTCCACCGCCCATGATCTGGCGCTGCTGGGGCGTGCCTTCGTGCGCGACTACCCGGAGACCTATGCCTACAACAAGATCAAGGAATTCACGGTCAGCGGCATCCGCCAGTCCAACCGCAACCTGCTGCTGTGGCGCGATCAGTCGGTGGATGGCATCAAGACCGGCCACCACTCCGGCGCCGGCTACTGCCTGATGAGTTCGGCCAAGCGTGGCGACCAGCGCTTGATCGCCGTGGTGATGGGCTCGACCTCGGAAAAGCAGCGTGCCGACGACAGCCTGGCGCTGTTGAACTGGGGCTTCCGCTTCTTCGAGACCCACAGCCTGTACGAGCCGGCCAAGGTCATCGCGCAGCAGAAAGTGTGGAAGGGCGCGACCCGCGAAGTGCAACTGAGCGTGGCGCAGCCGCTGCTGGTGAGCGTGCCGCGCGGCAAGTACGACCAGCTCAAGCCGACCATGGATGTGCCCAAGCAGCTGGTGGCCCCCATCACCAAGGGCCAGGCCATTGGCACGGTCAAGGTCACGCTGGATGGCAAGGTGATTGCGCAGGCGCCGCTGGTGGCGATCGATGCGGTGGAAGAGGGGGGCTTCTTCCGTCGTCTATGGGACGCGTTCTGGATGTGGTGGGAAGCTGAATAAGCACCACTTGGGACAGGAAGATCCTGGAAACGCCGGCACATGCCGGCGTTTTCGCGTCCAGGGCCCGGATGCTTGGGTTCGGCCGGCCCCGCCCCGATAATGGCGTCCATGGACATCACCTCCGACAACCCCGATCACGGCTTCCAGTTTCCCGGCACCTTCGAGCTCAGTGCCATGGGCACCGCAGGGCGCGACCTGGAAACCCTCCTGCCCACGCTACTGACCAGTATTGGCGTGGACGTGCTGGAAGAGCACATCAGCTGGAAGCATTCTTCCAGCGGCAAATATGTCTCGGTGCGGATTGCCTTCAAGGCTGAAAATCGCGACCAGTACGACGCCGCGCATGAGGTGCTGCGCGGGCACCCAGAAGTGAAATGGACGTTGTAACCGGCGAAAGCGGCTTGACCGGCCCGATCACCGGGTCGGCCGAGCGCGGCATGTTGCCCGCGACCGTACGTGACCTGGGGCGCCAGCCTTACGAGCCCATCTGGCGGGCGATGCAGCGCTTCACCGATGGGCGTGGTCCGGACACGGATGACGAGCTGTGGCTGGTCGAACACGACCCGGTATTCACCCTGGGTCAGGCCGGCAAGCCCGAGCACGTGCTGGCAGCTGGTGACATTCCGGTGGTGCAGGTGGATCGTGGCGGGCAGGTGACCTATCACGGCCCTGGCCAGCTCGTGCTGTATCCGCTGCTGGACCTGAAGCGCCTGAAGATCGGGGTGCGCGATTACGTGTGCCACATCGAGCAGGCCATCATCGACACTTGCGCCGAGTGGAACATCCATGCCGAGCGCAAGGACGGCGCGCCTGGCGTTTACGTGGCCGGCGCCAAGATCGGCGCGCTTGGCATCCGCGTGCGCCGGGGCTGCACGTTTCACGGCTTGTCTTTCAACATCGCCATGGATCTGGAGCCGTTCCATCGCATCAACCCCTGTGGCTACCAAGGCCTGCAGGTGGTGTCGCTGGGGGATCTGGGCGGGCCGGCATCAATGGAGACGGTCAAGGCTGTGTTGCTGGAGAAGATCGCCGAGCAGTTCGGATTGGGGTTGTCAGTCGATGCCGGGGAGCTTCCCGGCGGATAGCCAAGGAATGCCAGCGTCAGGATCGCTGCTGGCAGTAACATGAAGCACGCGGTCTCAAAGAGGCCATGCAGGTTGGGGCTGCCGCGGTGGTGATGTAGAAGAGGATGCAGGCAGTCAGTGCTGTGACGGCAACGCAGTACCTGGGTGGTTGCGTGGATGCACGCTCGGCTGCAGCGAAGGGGCGAACCGCATGGCGAGCGTGCTGGTCGGGACGAAGGGCCTTCCGAGAAATTTTTGCGGTCTTCTTCCGTCATCTGCGCACGCAACTGCGTCGTCTCGCTGATGTGCCCAAAGCAACCCGGCAGGGCGAACACGGGCACTCCACCAGTGAGATGCTGGCAGCGCCGTAGACGGTGTCCGTGGCGACGAGGCGCGCAGCGCGAGTCGCGAGCGCTTGAGGATCTTGCAGCGCGGCATGGGCACTGCGTTCGTCCTGGCGCATTTCCGTGGCCTTGGTGGTGATCTCCCTGAGCGCCACTCATGCACACTTGGCGCCCATGCACAGTCTCCCAGATCTGACCACGCGCGCGCTGCAGCGCCTTGTGACCGCCGCCCCGACACTGCAACCGTTGCTGGAAACGCCAGCGACGCGAGCGCGCATCGCGCTACTGGTGCTGGCCAGCGACTTCGCCATTGACACCTGTGCGCGGCAACCGGCGCTGCTGCCGGCGTTGCTGGACGATGCCACGCAGGCCCTGCCTGTGCCTGTGTTGCGGGACGACGAGAACTTCGAGGCCTGGCAGGCCAAACTGCGGCGCCATCGAGCGGCCGAATCCACGCGGCTGGTCTGGCGCGACGTCGTTGAGGATGCGCCGGTCGGCGAGATCCTGGCGGGCACGACCGCACTGGCCGAAACCTGCCTGCGCCTCGGCCTGGAGGCGCTGGAAAAGGAGTTTGCCCGGCGTCATGGCGTGGTACGCGCCAGCGACGGCGGTGTGCAACGGCTGGTGGTATTCGGCCTGGGCAAGCTCGGTGGCGGCGAGCTGAACTTCTCGTCCGATATCGACCTGGTCTACGCCTATCCGCAAGCAGGCCAGTCAGACGGTGCACGCACGTTGGCGGCCGAGGATTACTTCGCACGCCTCGGCCAGCGTCTGGCGGTGCTGCTCGATGCGGTCACGGCCGATGGCTTCTGCCATCGCGTCGACCTGCGGTTGCGCCCGTTCGGCAGTGCCGGGCGCGTGGCGCTGTCGTTTGCCGGGATGGATCACTATTTCCAGCGCGAGGGCCGTGACTGGGAGCGCTACGCGTGGTTGAAGGCGCGTGCCGTCGCAGGCGATATCGCAGCGGGTGAGGCCTGGTTGGAAACACTGCGCCCGTTCGTCTATCGCCGCTACCTGGACTTCACCGCGCTCGATGGGCTGCGCAGCATGAAGGCGGCCATTGCCGCCGAAGTGGCGCGGCGCGAGTTGTCCGAGGACATCAAGCGGGGCAGTGGCGGCATCCGTGAGATCGAGTTCCTTGCCCAGGCGCTGCAGCTGGTCCACGGCGGTCGCGAAGCCGAGCTGCGCGAACGCCGCCTGTTGCCTGCGCTGCAGAAGCTTTCCGATGCGCGTCTGATCGATGCGCGCGATGCGCGCGCGCTGGCCGAAGCGTATTGCTTCCTGCGCCGGCTGGAGAACCGCTTCCAGATGATGGCTGATGGCCAGGTACACACCGCGCCCCAGGATCCACAGCGGCGTGCCCGTATCGCTGGAGCGCTGGGTTACGCCGATTGGGAGGCCTTGCAGATCGCGTTGGATGCACAACGGCGCGTGGTCAATGCCGAGTTCGTACAGCTGTTGGCCCCGCGCGAGGAAGCACCTCCCACCGACGCGCTGGTCAGCTATTGGACGCAGCTGGCCGAGGACGGCGATGCCGCGGCGCTGGAAGCTTCCGGTTTCGATGATGCCGACAGCATGCATGGCCTATTGCGCGAGTTCGCCCGATCGCAGGGCGTGCGCGATCTATCCGACGCCGCACGCACGCGCCTGGATCGCGTGCTGCCGGCGTTGCTGCACGCCGCGGCCGCATCGGCGCAGCCGGATGCGGCGGCCAAGCGCGCGTTGGCGCTGCTCAAGGCGGTGCTGCGCCGTGCCAGCTATCTGGCCCTCCTGGATGAAGCGCCCAGTGCGCTGGCGCGCCTGGTCGATGTGGTGTCGCGCAGTGCGTGGCTGGCCGAGCGGCTTGCGCAGTATCCGTTGTTGCTGGATGAACTGCTGGACGCGCGCGTCGCCGGACCCATGCCGACGCAGGATGAGATGGCGCGGGAGTGTCGCGCTGCGATGGACGAGGATGATCCGGAGATTGCGCTGCGTCACCTCAACGAGACACGCCTGGCATTGAGTTTCCGCATCGCGCTGGCGGCGCTCGACGCGCGCCAGCCCGCCGATGCCAGTGCACGCCAGTTGGCGTGGTTGGCCGATGCCGTGGTCAAGGTGGTGCTGGCCTTCGCCGAGCGGGACCTGCAGGCCGCGCACGGCAGGCCGCGCAAGGGTGGTTTTGCCATCATTGGCTACGGCAGTCTGGGCGGGCAGGAACTGGGCTTCGGCTCCGACCTGGATCTGGTGTTCCTGTTCGATGCGCCCGCGGGGTCGGCGTCCGATGGCGCGCGGCCGCTGGAGGCGGAGCGGTGGTATCCGCGCCTGGCACAAAAGGTGATGGCGCTTCTCGGCGCGATCACGGCCGCAGGGCGCCTGTACGACATCGATGTGCGCCTGCGGCCCGATGGCGGCAAGGGTGCGTTGGTGTCCTCGCTGGCCAGCTATCGCGATTACCAGACCAGGCGCGCATGGACCTGGGAGCACCAGGCGCTGGTGCGCGCGCGCGCGATTGCCGGCGATGACGACCTGTGCGCGCAGTTCGCCGCGCTGCGTGACCAGGTGCTGGGCGCGTCACGTGATCAAGCCAAGCTGATCGAGGATGTCGTGCATATGCGCGGCCGCATGCGCACAGAGCTGGATCGTAGCGATGCTGTGCGTTTCGATCTCAAGCAGGGCGCCGGCGGACTGGTGGACCTGGAATTCCTGCTGCAATGGATGGTGCTGGCGCATGCTTGCCGGCACGCGGCGCTGCTGGAGGCGACCAGTAGCGAGCGGCTGATCGACATCGCATGCGACCACGGCGTGCTGGACGATGCCATCGCCCAGCGCCTGCAGGCAGCCCATGCGGCGCTGTTGCAGGAAGGACTGGCATGCACCTTGGACCGTCGTCCACGGGTGGCGGTCAGCAACGCGCGCATCGCGCAGGCCAGGGCGGTCATCACTGAGGCCGCGCAACAGCATGGGCTGCGGTTCGCGCCAGGGACGGGCTGAATCAGGTGCGCTCGGGCAGTTCCAGCCGTTGTCGCACCAGCTCCGCCACGCGCGCGGTTTCGCGGAGCGGAGTGACGTGCCAAGGCCCCTGCGCGGGTGCATAGCGGCGGATGCGCGCCAGCGACAGCAGGCGCTGCAGAAATCGTGCGGGACGACCCTTGACCTGCTCCGGTGCGATGACCTCAACGGGCACATCGGTCGCGGAGGCTTCGGACAGCATGTTCACCGAGTCCGGCGTGCAGACGATGCGGTCGGCCCAACCCAGCAGTCCGGCATAAGGATTGGGATCCCCATCGTGCCAGACGTAGTGCGGGACGCTGCGGATCTGTTCGCGCAGCAGCGCGCTGACCGCCGCCGGCGTCCGCCGCGAGCTGGTCACCAGCAGGCTGCCTCCCTGCTGCGCCACTTCACGCACCAGCGATGACAGCCACGGGAGGACGCTGGCGGCATCCAGCGCCACATGCGCGCTGGGACCACCGACCAGCAGCGTCGTGCGCGGTCCCGGCAGTAGTCCCAGCATCGGGAACGCGGCGCGGCCCGCGGCAAGCCACCGCGCCTCCACGGGATGCAGGCTGCCGATCATCTGGATCACGTGCTCGCCTTCGAGCCCGTCGTGTTCCGGTGCGATCACCAGGTCCCAGTGCCGCGCATCAAGACGCGGGTCGAGGATCTGCACAGTGCGCGCGCCGCGTGATCGCAGCAGGCGCGTCGCCAGCGCCGCCTGCCGACCACAGCCGATGGCCAGCGCCGGGGGCTGCGACAGCGCCGTCGCGAACTCAGCGCCAAAAGCCCGGTGCGCCGCAGGCAGGACACGCGGGGCGGCCCAGCGCCAAGGGCGGCGTGATTCAAGCGTCCAATGCTTGTCCGTGGCATTCCCCAGTGCGAAGGCGAGGGCGTCCACCTGTCGGACGTTGCCGGCATGCCCATCGCTTAACAGCCAGCGCGACGCCGTCGGAGGCGTTGTTTCATTAATCAAAACAATCCGTTCCGGGTTATCGGAGTGTTCCATGATTGGCGCAACACTACACTGCGCCTTCCGCGGCTGGAAGTTGCCGCAGCTTTGCCATTGGAGTCTGGATGTCCGCCCCCCTTGATGACGTCGCGCTGGATCAGTTGTTTCGCACCGCCCGGACGCAGAATGCATTCCTGCCCAAGCCGGTCGATGCCACGCAGCTGCATGCGCTGTACGAGCTTCTGAAATGGGGCCCGACCGCCGCCAATGGCACGCCTGCCCGCTTCGTGTTCGTGACCTCGCCCGATGCCAAGGCCAAGCTGGCCCCGGCGCTGTCGGCGCAGAACCTGGACAAGACCATGGCGGCGCCGGTCACGGCGATCGTGGGCTCGGATCTGGATTTCCATGAGCAGCTGCCCAGGCTGTTCCCGCATACCAACGCAAAGGCCTGGTTCGAAGGTCCGCAGGAAGCGCGCGTCGAGCCAGCGTTGCGCAACGGCTCGCTGCAGGGGGCTTACCTGATTCTGGCCGCGCGCGCGCTGGGCCTGGATGCCGGTCCAATGTCGGGCTTCGATGCCGCCAAGGTCGATGCCGCGTTCTTTGCCGGCACCTCGATCCGGACCAATTTCCTGGTCAATCTGGGCTACGGTGACCCCGATGGCCTGTTCCCGCGTCTGCCCCGCCTGAGTTTCGACGAAGCGGCCCGGATCGAATAACCGGCCGTTGACGTCGTCTGCTGTCTGCTTTCCCGTCGTCCCCATCCGCCTACTACATCGGAGTCACGTTCCCATGCGCACCACCCAGAAATTGCTGCTCCCGCTGGCGCTGACCCTGGCCATCGCGGCTTGCTCCAAGCCTGCCGATGAGGCCCAGCCGGCCGCCGCCGAGACCCCGGCTGCCGCCGCACCAGTTGCCGAAGCCCCCGCGACTGAGGCTGCTCCGGCTGCCGCGGTCCAGGCCGCCTCCGGCACCTATACGCTGGATCCGACCCACACCGACGTGCTGGTGCAATGGAACCACCTGGGCTTTTCCAACCCCAGCGCGCACTTCGGCAACGCCGAAGGCAAATTGGTGTACGACGCCGAAGACGTGACCAAGTCCAGCGTGGAAGTGACCCTTCCGCTGACGGGCTTGAACAGCTTCACCGCCAAGTTCGACGAGCACCTGAAGAGCGCCGACTTCTTTGACGCCGCCAAGTTCCCAACCGCGACCTTCAAGAGCACCAAGGTCGAAGCTGCCGGCCCGAACAAGCTGACCGTCACCGGTGACCTCACCGTCAAGGACCAGACCAAGCCGGTCACCCTCGACGTCACCCTCAACGGCGCTGGCCAGCACCCGATGAAGAAGCTGCCGGCGATCGGTTTCGACGCCACCACCACGCTCAAGCGCACCGACTTCGGCGTTGGCGGCGCGGTGCCGGCCGTCAGTGACGAAGTGAAGATCCACATCACCACCGAGGGCACCCTCCCGGCCCCGGCGGACGCCACCAAGGAAGCGGCTAAGTAAGACCTGTCCAGCGTCCGGCTGCGTTTGCCAGCGGGGCTGCGCCTCCAAGCGCACTGACCCGCCCCGCAGGGCGGGGGGGCGCGATGGACGTTGAACAGGGTCCATGACGACGATCTCGTCGAAGGTCGGTCCGCCCGCGTGCGGGCCGGCCTTTTCTGTTTCCGGGTTGGCCCGCTGCTAAACTCGTGTTCTCCACGCAGACGATGCCCGCACGCCATGAGCCAGACCGCCACCGCGCCCGCCAACGCCGAAAAGCGCTACACCGTCCAGCGCGCCGACCTGCCGCTCAGCTGCCCACTGCCGTCGATGGCACTGTGGAATTCGCATCCGCGCGTCTATCTGCCCATCGAGAGCCAGCCCAATCATGAGGCCCAGTGCCCGTACTGCGGCTCGCACTTCGTCCTGCAGGACTGACCGACGGCGCGCATCCGGCGCCGTTTCGCAATGCGCCCATTGACTGTCGTCCAGCTGCTGCCAGCGCTGGAATCCGGTGGCGTGGAGCGCTCTACGCTGGAAATCGCCCAGGCGCTGGTCGAGGCCGGTCACACTGCCATCGTCGTCTCCGCCGGTGGCCGCTTGGTCTCACCGCTGGAGCGATCCGGCGCCCGACATATCACCCTCGACATCGGCCGCAAGTCGCCGGCGACACTGCTGCGCATCGGTGCGCTGGCGCGCCTGCTGCATGAGGTCGGTGCCGACATCGTGCATGCGCGTTCTCGTCTGCCGGCCTGGATCGGGCGGCTTGCCCTGGCGCGCCTGCCTGCGGCAACGCGCCCACGCTGGGTCACAACCGTGCACGGCCTCAATTCGCCTGGCCGCTACAGCGCGGTGATGGCCAGTGGCGAGCGGGTGATCTGTGTCTCCAACACGGTGCGCGCGTTCGTTGCCACGCATTACCCGAAGGTGCCGCAGGCGCGGTTGCGGGTGATCCCGCGGGGCTTGGATCCGATGGCATTTCCACATCGGCCATGGCCTGATGCGGCGATACGCCATCAGGTGGTCGCGCGCGATCCCGCCTTGGCCGGCAATGGGCCGCTGCTGCTGCTGCCTGGGCGTGGCACGCGGCTGAAAGGCCATGCCGATGCGATCGCTTTGTTGGCCGATCTTCGCGGGCAGGGCGTGGATGCGCGCCTGTGGATGCCGGGCATCGTCCAGGCCGGGCGCGAGGATTACCTGTCCGAGCTGCAACATCAGGCGCAAGCCCTCGGCGTGGCGGGTGCGATGGTCTGCACGCAGCCGACGTCGGCCATCGCCGATGCCTATGCCGCCAGCGATCTGGTGCTGCAGCTTTCGCGCAAGCCGGAGTCCTTCGGCCGTACCGTCATTGAAGCGCTGTCCTGCGGGCGCCATGTCGTGGGCTGGGCACATGGCGGGGTCGGCGAGCTGCTGGCCGAGCTGCAGCCAGACGGCGCGGTGCCCGCGTTTGATCGCGCCGCCTTGCTGGCCGCCACGCGCCGCCTGCTGGCAGCGCCGCCGCTGTTGCCCGGTACCATGCCCTACACCCTGCAGGCGATGCAGGACGCCACGTTGTCCCTTTATCAGGAACTTGCCGATGAGCGCCGCTGAGGCCTCCTTGTCCACGCGCGTAGCCGCGTTGCCAGTCACCGGCTGGCGCTGGGCGTCGGCCTTCGTGCTGGCCTTCGTGGCGCTGTGGCCAGTGCCCGGTTATGCCGAAGGCGTCCTTGCGCTTGGTGCCTTAGTCGCGATCGTACGGCTGCTGGTCGTGCGTGTCCGTGGACATGCGCGGCTGCTGAGCGGGCCGGCCTGGGCATTGAGCAGCGCCCTGTTCGCCGCGTACTGGGCGCCGGAATTGTTTTCCGCGCCGGGTGCGGTCGATATGGGCCGCGCGTTGCGCGAATCGCTGGTGGACCTGCGCTACCTGCCGTTCCTGTGGCTGGTCGCGGCCGCCGTGACGACGCCACGCGGGCGTCGGGTCACCTTCGGCGGACTGGCACTCATCGTCGCGGCCTGGACACTGGATGCAGTGATCCAGGCGGGCTTTGGGACCAGTCCGCTGTTCTGGTCGCTGGACCAGCTGAAATGGCAGGTCAGCGGGCAGGGCATGTGCGCGGCCAGTGACGTGGCCGCCGCCGATCGCCTCAGCGGGGTGCTCGGCCCATGCAATGCCAAGCTCGGTCTGGTAATGGCGAGCATGTCGCCGTTCCTGTTGATTGCCGCCGCGCGCCGCTTCGGAATTGCGGGCTGGTTGCTGGCGACCGCCGCGGTCGGCCTGGTGGTGTTGCTGGGCGGCGCGCGCGCAGGCTGGATCACCTTCGCGCTTGTGGCACTGTGCACCGGCTGGCAGCTGCTGGGCTTCAAGCGGCTGGCGCTGGTGGCCGTGGTCGGTGTATTGGCCGCGGCCGCTACAGCGATGGTGTCGCCGCCGCTGCAGCAGCGCCTGGTGCGCACCACGGCGGCCATGTCGGGCGACGAGGCGGGCATGGACAGCGCCCTGTCCGGCCGCGCACGCATCTGGCAGGCCGCTGGTTGCATGGTGGCCGGCTCGCCGGTAAATGGCGTCGGCGTGCGGGGTTTCCGTGAGGCGTTCGCCGGGTGTGATCCGCTTCCGCAACGCGCGCCGGAGTGGGGCGAGGGTCCCGCCCTGCACGCGCATCAGCTCGTCCTTGAAATCCTCAGCGAGACTGGCTTCCTCGGCCTGCTGCTGTGGATCGCCGGGGCGGCCCTGGCGATCCGCGCCTGGCGCTATGCCGAACCCGGTGCCCGCGAACAGGCGCGTCCCGCCATGCTGGCACTGGCGGTGACGGTGTTCCCGCTCAATACCCATCTGGCGTTCTATTCGACGTTCTGGGGTGGTTTGGCGTTGCTGCTGACCGCACTGTACGTAGGCAGTCTGCTCGGCGTGCAAGATGGCGAGGGCTGAGGCCCAATGCCTGTTGCTGGTGCCATTGGTCTGGCTGGGCCAGCTGGTCGCGCGCCTGCCGCAATGGGGGCTGCTGGCCCTGGGGTCCGGACTGACCTGGCTGGCCTGGCCGCTGCTGGGGCGCCGTCGACGCATCGCCCGCCGCAATCTCGAGGCGTGTTTTCCCGAGCTGGACGCGGGGGCCCGTCGTCGCCTGCTGTCACGCAACCTGCGCGCCACCCTGACCGGAGTGCTTGAACTGCTGCGTGCCTGGTATGCGCCTGTCCGCCACCTGAAGTGCCTATCCACACTGGAAGGCGGCGAGTATCTGCTGGCCGCGTTGGCACAGGGCAAGGGTGTGTTGTTGCTAGGGGGGCACTACGTGCAGACAGAGTTGGCCGCGCGCCTGCTGTCGGTGCAGCTGCAGCACCCGGTGGAAGTCATGGCCCGGCGCAACAACCATCGCTGCATCGAGGCCGTGGTCGACGCCGCGCGCCGTCGCGTGTTTGCCGGTGTGACTGCCAAGAAGGATGTGCGCGGCTTGCTGCGTGCGCTCAATCGCGGTGCCGTCGTGGCATATCTGGCCGACCAGAATTTCAATGACCAGCACGCCTTCGTGCCATTCTTCGGGGTCCAGGCGGCCACCCTGACGACCACGCCGGAGCTGGCGCGTCGCGGCAATGCGGTGGTGATTCCGATCTTTTTCCATCGTCGTGACGATGGGGGCTACCACCTCCGTTTGACGCCTGCCTGGGACGGTTGGCCCAGCGGCGACCCGGTGGCCGATGCGGCGCGTTACATGGCCGAGCTGGAGGCCTTCGTGCGCCAGCATCCGGAGCAATATCTCTGGGTCCATCGCCGCTTCAAAACGCGGCCGCCGGGCGAGACCGAGCCTTTCTACCGCTAGGGCCGGCCCAAGCCTGTGCAACCCCGCCACGAGCGCAGGGCGGAGGCGTGGCGGGGACGTACGCGTACCGTTCGAGTGCTTGTTGAGCATCGTGGTAGAGCCGCCATTCCCAGCGGTCGCCCCGGGCTAGCGCCGCACGATGTCGAAACCGATCCTGGCGATTCGCGATTCGCGAGTCCGGCGCGCGCGCCAGCGGGCAGGTCCAGCAGGAGATTGGACGGGTTTCTAACGATAAAGCGTGCCCTTGCCGTTGGGCTGGCGCTTGAAGCGCCGGTGCAGCCACAGGTATTGGGAGGGAACGGCCCGCACCATGTCCTCAATCGCGCCGATCACCCGCGCGGTATCGGTGGTGGCGTCCTTGGATGGGAAATCGGTGAAGGCCGGCGACAGGCGCAGTGTGTAGCCGCCATCGGCCCGGCGCTCGTGCGCGAAGGCGATCACCGCCGCGCCGGACAGGCGCGCCAGCTGATGGGTCGAGGTCAGGCTGTAGGCCGGATGCCCAAAGAAAGGGACGAACACGCTCTCCCCGCGACGCGTGTCCTGGTCTGGCGCGAACCACAGCAGCCCCCCTTGCTTGAGGTGCTTGAGCGCGGGCCGCAGTTGGTCGCGGGTGAACATGGCCCCGGCATAGCGCAGGCGTCCGCGCTTGACCGCCCATTCCATCGCAGCGGTCTCGTGCGGGCGATACATCCCCGCCAGTGGGGCGTAGTCGCACATCAACCGCGCGGAGATCTCCAGCGTGGTGAAGTGGCCGGAGATCACGATCACGCCCTTGCCAGGCTTCAGTGCGTCTTCCAGGTGCTCAAGCCCTTCGACCTTCAGGCCCTTGCGCATGGGCTCTACCGAGCCCCACCAGGCCCGCGCGAACTCGAACAGGCCGATACCGAAGGCGCGGAAGTTTTCGCGCAGCAGCGCGTCGCGCTCGGCCGGCGTCAGCTCGGGGAAGCACAGCTCCAGGTTGCGCGCGGCGACCTTGTGGCGGCTAGGCAGCAGCACCGCCAGCAGGCGTCCCACGCCTGCGCCAAGCCAGCGCTGCAGGCGCCAAGGCAGACGGGCCACCAGCGCCGAGGCCCCGACGCCCAGCCAGACGCCCCACTGGCTGGGCGCCAGCGGCGCAGGTCCAGGGTCGCGCGGGGAAGGGTCCGGTCGTGCTTCAGCCATGGGCGCATTGTACCGAGCGCCTCACGCACCGGGAGCTGGCCGGGTATCCTTTCGGCGATGAAGAGGGACTTCACCGAGCGCTTGCTGCGCGGCCTGTATTCGGCACTGCTGTACGCGCTGCTGCCGGTGACGCTGTATCACCTGATCTGGCGCGGCTTCCGCTCACGGGAATATTTCCAGCGCTGGAACGAGCGCTATGGTTCCTACGATGGCCGCCCACGCCCGGTGGATGTGTGGGTGCATGCGGTCTCGGTGGGCGAAGTCAATGCCGCCGCACCGGTGGTCAATGCGCTGCGCAAGCGTCATCCACACCTGCGACTGCTGGTCACCACCATCACCCCGACCGGCTCTGAACGCGTACGCGCGTTGTGGGGCGAAGCGGTCGATCACGTCTACGTGCCCTATGACATTCCCGGTGCGGTGCGTCGCTTCCTGCGGCAGCATCGGCCGGCGGTCGGACTGGTGATGGAGACCGAGCTTTGGCCGAACCTGCTGTTCGGCTGCCGTGATCAGGACGTGCCGGTGTACATCCTCAACGCCCGCCTGTCCG
>JBEVNH010000028.1:0-5489 GCA_040508175.1 Pseudoxanthomonas sp. | reverse complement strand
AGTACACCGCGGCCCAGCTCAATCCGGTCGACGGGCGCGGCGTGTACCTGCCGTCGACGCCGGCCGCGCATGGCGTGGAGCTGGCCGGCCAGCACATCTGGAAGGCCAACGACACGATCATCGAAGTGCTGCGCGCCAGTGGCGCGTTGCTGGCGGCGACCAAGCTCGAGCACAGCTACCCGCACTGCTGGCGGCACAAGACGCCCGTGGCTTTCCGCGCCACGCCGCAGTGGTTCATCTCGATGGAGCAGGCCAACCTGCGCCGCGATGCACTGTCCGCGATCAAGCATGTCGGCTGGTTCCCGGGATGGGGCGAAGCGCGCATCGCCAGCATGGTCGATGGCCGCCCGGACTGGTGCATCAGCCGCCAGCGCACCTGGGGCGTGCCGATCGCCCTGTTCGTGCATCGTGAGACCCACGAGCCGCATGCCAACAGCGTCGCGCTGATGGAGCAGGTGGCATTGAAGGTGGAGCAGGGCGGTATCGACGCCTGGTACGACCTGGATCCGGCAGAACTGCTGGGGGCTGAAGCGGCCGACTACGAGAAGGTCACCGACATCCTCGATGTCTGGTTCGACTCGGGCGTGACGCATGAGGGCGTGCTGCTGGAGCGTGGCTTCGGCAAGCCGGCGGACCTGTACCTGGAAGGTTCGGACCAGCACCGCGGCTGGTTCCAGTCCTCGCTGCTGACCGGCGTGGCGATCGACAAGGTCGCCCCGTACAAGCAGTGCCTCACCCATGGATTCACCGTGGATGAGAACGGCCGCAAGATGTCCAAGTCGCTGGGCAACGGCATCGAGCCGCAGGACATCATGAAGACCCTGGGCGCGGACATCCTGCGCCTGTGGATTGCCTCGGCCGACTACAGCAACGAGATGTCGCTGTCGCAGGAGATCCTCAAGCGCAACGCCGATGCCTACCGGCGCTTGCGTAATACCGCGCGCTTCCTGCTGTCCAACCTGGATGGGTTCGATCCGTCGGTGCACCTGCGTCCCTTGGACGACATGGTGGCGCTGGACCGCTGGATCGTGCATCGCGCCTGGGAGCTGCAGGAGAAGATCAAGGCCGCCTACGAGCGCTACGACTTCGCCAGCATCGTCCAGGCCCTGCTGAACTTCTGCAGCGTGGACCTGGGCTCGTTGTACCTGGACGTGACCAAGGACCGCCTGTACACGATGCCGGAGGACTCGCGCGGCCGTCGCAGCGCGCAGAGCGCGATGTACCACATCGCCGAGGCCTTCGTGCGCTGGGTTGCGCCGATCCTGAGTTTCACCGCAGAGGAAATGTGGGGCTACCTGCCCGGTAAGCGCCTGGGACATGTGCTGTTTTCGACCTGGTACGACGGCCTGGCGCCGTTGGAGGCCGATGCGCAGCTGTCAGTGGCCGATTTCGACCAGTTGCTGGCACTGCGTGAGCAGGTGGCCAAGGTGCTGGAGCCGATGCGTGCCAGTGGCGCGATCGGTGCGGCGTTGGACGCGGAAATCGCGATCACCGCGGGCGCGGGCGCAGCCGCACGCTGGCAGGGCATCAGCGACGAGCTGCGCTTCTTCCTGATCAGCGGTGATGTGACGGTGACCGCGGCGCAGGCCGATGAGGTCTTCGTGCTGGCCCAGCCAACGACCAAGTCCAAGTGCGTGCGGTGCTGGCAGAAGCGTGGCGATGTCGGGGCCAATGCCGAACACCCCGAGCTGTGCGGGCGTTGCGTGAGCAACATCGAGGGCGCCGGCGAGGATCGCCAATGGTTCTGATGCCGAACGGGCGGCCGGCATGAGTCCGCGTCCCAAGCCCAATGCGCTGGTCTGGCTATTGCTCTCGGTGGTGGTGATCGGCCTGGACCAGTGGTCCAAAGCCTGGGTGCTGGCGAGCTTGCCCGAGTACCGCGCCGTGCCGGTGATCGAGGGCGTCTGGAACTGGTTCCGGACCTACAACACCGGCGCGGCCTTCAGCTTCCTGAGCGATGCTGGCGGCTGGCAGATCTGGTTCTTCTCTGCGCTGGCGGTGGGCATCAGCGGGTTGCTGGCGTTCTGGATGTCGCGCACGGCGCGCGGTGACTGGCGCGCAGCGTTGCCGTATGCACTGGTGATTGGAGGCGCGGTGGGCAATGTGATCGACCGCGTCATCCACGGCCACGTCATCGATTTCATCCAGTGGTACGTGGGCGATCACTACTGGCCTTCGTTCAATATCGCCGATGCGGCCATCGTGGGCGGCGCGATCGGCATTGCGCTGTTCGGGTTGCTGGACGGCAAGCGCAAGGCCAACGCCGCTTGATGCCGGTGCGTGCCGCCGTGTACTGGCATGGGGGCTGTGCGTGAAGCAGATGTTCGACCGTTTCACCCTGATGCTGCTAGTGGCGGTGCTGCTGGCCACGCTGCTGCCGGCACAGGGTGTGGCAGCGGATGTGTTCAACGGGCTGACCGTGGTCGGCGTGGCGATCCTGTTCTTCCTGCATGGCGCGCGCCTGTCGCGCGAGGCGGTGCTGGCGGGCCTGGCGCATTGGCGCCTGCATGTCACCGTGCTGGCCTGCACCTTCGTGCTGTTCCCGCTGCTGGGGCTGGCGCTCAAGCCCCTGGCCGGGCTGGTGCTGGCGCCCGCGCTGGTGACCGGGCTGCTGTATCTGTGCACGCTGCCGTCCACCGTGCAGTCGTCGATTGCCTTTACCTCCATCGCCCGCGGCAACGTGCCGGCGGCGGTGTGCAGTGCCTCGGCCTCCAACCTACTGGGCATTTTCATCACGCCGCTGCTAGTCGGACTGCTGCTCTCGACGGAGGGCCACATGGGCTCGCCGCTGAAGGCCATCAGCAACATCGTGCTGCAGCTGCTGGTACCGTTCCTGGCCGGCCACTTGCTGCGGCCGTGGATCGGCACATTCGTCGCGCGCTGGAAATCGGCGCTGACCCTGTTCGACCGCGGCACCATCCTGCTGGTGGTCTATACCGCTTTCAGCGAGGCCGTGGTCGACGGGCTTTGGCACCAACTCTCGCCCGGCATGCTGCTGACGCTGCTGGGTGTGTGCGTCGGACTGCTGGTGCTAGTCCTGGCATTGACCCAATTGATCGCGCGCCGCATGGGGTTCAACCGCGAGGATCGCATCACCATTCTGTTCTGTGGCTCGAAGAAAAGCTTGGCCACCGGCGTGCCGATGGCCAACATCTTGTTCGCCGGAAGTCCGGCGCTGGGCGTGATCGTGTTGCCGCTGATGCTGTTCCACCAGGTCCAGCTGATGGCCTGCGCCTACTTGGCCAACCGCTACGCCCAGCAGGCCGAAGCGGGCTGAGGCGCTCAGTCGCGCGCGGCGAGTTGCCCGAGCTGTCCGCGGAAGAACACCAGCGGTTGCCCCGGATGCTCCTGGATTCGTAGCACTTGGCCAATGACCAGGGTGTGGTCGCCGCCTTCCACCAGTTGCTGGGTGCGACATTCAAAGCGGGCCAGGCAGCCGGGAATCAGCGGCACGCCCTCGGCGCTGTCGGTGGTGGCGGTCTCGCCGAAGCGGTCGCTCTCGGTCATGACGAACGACTTGCACAGTGCGGCCTGCTCCTGCGACAGCACGTGGATCGCGAAATGCGGCGCCTGGGTGAACATGTCGTGGTTGCGCGAGCGACGGGCGATGTTCCAGGTCAGCAACGCCGGCTCCAGGGAGAGCGATGACAGGCTGTTGATGGTCATGCCCAGGCGCGCGCCGTCGGCGCGACGGGCGGTGACCACGGCCACGCCCGTAGGAAAGAGCCCAAAGGCCGAGCGCAGGCGCAGCGCATCCAGCGTATGCGGCACGGTGGAGGCGCCCGACGCGGTGTGCTGGGCCGCCTCGATCAGGGTTTCGCCCGTTGCGGGCGGGGCTGGGGGCGACAAGTCGCGGCCGTCCTGCGTCATGGAATGTCTGGAAATCCTGATGATCGCGCCTGGGCGCGGAGGCAAGGGTCGATGATTCTAGCCTTCCTTGGAGATGGGGCCGGCTGCCGGGGGGGCAAGCCCGTGGCTGAAGCGCTGGCCGCAAGGCCGGGCAGGGGGCCGCGGAAAGGGCGATAATGCCGCGCCTCCCCTCGATCTGCCGCGCCCGCCTGATGGATGTCCTGCTCGCCAATCCCCGTGGTTTCTGTGCCGGTGTCGATCGCGCCATCGAGATCGTCAAGCGCGCCATCGAGACGCTGGGCGCGCCGATCTACGTCCGCCATGAGGTTGTGCACAACCGTTTCGTGGTCGATGACCTCAAGCAGCGTGGCGCGATCTTCGTGGAAGAGCTCGACGAGGTGCCGGACCAGGCCACGGTGATCTTCAGCGCACACGGGGTATCCAAGGCGGTGCGCAACGAGGCCGATCGCCGTGGATTGAAGGTCTTCGATGCCACCTGTCCGCTAGTGACCAAGGTGCATTTCGAAGTCGCCCGGCACTGCCGCGCCGGCCGCGACGTGGTGCTGATCGGGCATGCCGGCCACCCGGAAGTGGAAGGCACCATGGGCCAGTGGACCCGGGAGGGTGGGGCAGGCACGATCTATCTGGTGGAGGACATCGAGCAGGTGCACACCCTGCAGGTGAACCAGCCGGGAAACCTGGCCTATACCACCCAGACCACGCTGTCGGTGGATGACACGGTTGGCATCATCGACGCGCTGCGGGCCAAGTTCCCGGCGTTGCAGGGGCCAAAGAACGACGACATCTGCTACGCCACCCAGAACCGCCAGGATGCCGTGCGCGAGCTGGCGCGCGAATGCGATCTGGTGCTGGTGGTGGGTTCGCCCAATAGCTCCAATTCCAACCGCTTGAGCGAACTGGCCCAGCGCGACGGGGTCGAGTCCCACCTGATCGACGGTGCACACGAAATCGATTCACGCTGGATCGCCGGCAAGCAGAAGATCGGTGTCACCGCAGGCGCTTCCGCGCCGGATGTCCTGATTGAGGGGGTGATCAATCGCCTGCGCGAACTGGGCGCGGCCAGTGTGAGCGAGCTGAACGGCGAGCCTGAAAGCATGGTCTTCGCGCTGCCCAAGGAACTGCGTCTGCGATTGGTCGGCTAACCGGTTCTTCGATTTTTGGCTCGGGGGAATTCATGACGGGGCCAAGTCCATGAGAGGGTGAGGATCGATGGCATTCGTTCGATGAATCGTTCTGGGCCGAGGGATTGCGCGTTCCGCGTGCCTTGATCGGAATGCTGGAGTTTCCGGGCCTTTCGATCCTCCGGGGCGTGCGACCTTGGCGTGGACTGTGGGGGCGGTAAGCGCCAGCCCCTTCTCGGTTCGATCTTGGCGACGTCTGTGTGGGCTGATTGTTCACGTGGGGTTGGTGCTGCTCTTCATGGTATCGGCCCTCGTCATGCCTGTCGGGGTGGGCATTCGGCGCATGAACCAGCGCGAGGTCGAAGCGCTGCTCCGCTGACGTCATGGCGTGGGTTCCGCTCACTCGCTTGTCAGGATCTGTGTCCTGCTTGTTGATTGACCAAGCGCCTTGCCATCTCTTAAGATTCACGGCTCGCCGGAATAGCTCAGTTGGTAGAG
>JBEVNH010000011.1:0-20296 GCA_040508175.1 Pseudoxanthomonas sp. | reverse complement strand
CATGGCGTTGCGCTTGAGTGGCGTGCGCCAGCTGACCTCGCCCACGCCGCGCTGCGGCGCCAACTGCACCGCCGCGCCGGCCAGACGCGCGTTGGCCTTGGCCACCGCGACGGCTTGCCGGGTGGCGGTGGCGACGCTGTCACTGCTCAGCGTGTTGGTGGCGGAAAAGCCCCAGGCACCATCGGCAATCACCCGCACGCCGACGCCGATCGACTCCGCGTTGACCACGTTCTCCACCTGCGCCTCGCGCGTCTCCACGAACTGGCGCAGGTAGCGGCCCACGCGCACGTCGCAATAGCTGGCGCCCGCCGCCTTGGCCGTGGTCAGCGCAGCATCGGCAAGGCGGCGGTTACGCGCGGCATCAGCCGGGGTCAGCAACTGCTCGGCGGCGATCAGCCGCGTCTGTGGCAGCAGCAGCCCGGCGGCTGCAAGGCTGGAACCAGTCAAGAAAGTACGGCGATCCAAGTGGAACATCTCCAGGTCGATGCATGGTCGCATGCGTGCGCCACGCCAGACCCTGACCTTCACTGCCAGCTCGTCATGAGGTCAAGTGACCATCGTCACGGACACGCGCGTGCCTGCGGGTGTTGGACTTGCCCATCAAGACGAACGGGCCACTGCGGCCCGTTCGTGGAGTATCACTGGTGAAGTGGTGTCTACTGCTGCTGCGGAACGGGCGTGGCTGCCGGCGCCGGGCGGGTCAGCGTCGAGGTGCCCGGCGAGGCGAGGCGGGCATCGGCATCGACGGTGAGCAGGCGGTTGATCTCCTGTACATCCTCGATCTTCAGCGTGCCTGCGGCCTGCGTCAGCAGCAGGCGGTTCTGCAGATAGTTGTACTTGGACAGCGCGTAGGACTGCTGCGCCGAAAACAGGGTCTGCTGGTTGATCAGCACGTCCAGTACGGTGCGCGTGCCGACTTCCAGACCCACCTGCGAGGCGTCGTAGGCGGCCTGCGCGGAGATCAGCGCCTGGCGGCGGGCTTCGATCTCGCTGATGCCCGCTTCCAGGGTCTGATAGGCATTGCGCGTATTACGCACGATCGCCCGGCGCTGCTGCTCCAGGCCGTCCTGCGCGGCGTCACGCTGCGCAATCGCCTGGCGCACGGCTGACTGGGTGGCACCGCCGGCAAAAATCGGGATGTTCAACGTCAGACCGATGGCGCGCGAGTCACCATGGGTGTTCTGCTGCAGCAGCGCCTGGGTCTCCGGGTCGACGACCGCTTCCGAGCCCCAGGTCGCGGTGCGCCCGTAGCTGCCACTCAGGGAGAGGGTTGGCAGATGCCCCGCGCGCGCGGCGCCGACGTTGGCTTCGGACGACTTGACCTGGTATTCGATCGACTTCAGCGACGGATTCTGCGCAAGCGCGGTGTCGACCCAGCCTTGCACGTTCTGATTGGACGGCAGTTCAGGGCGGAAATCATCCGGCAGCGCACGCAGGTTCTGGATCGGCTGCCCGGTGATCTCATACAGCGCCTGGTAGGCATCCTTGAGCGAGTTGCTCGAGGTGATCAGGTTGGCGCGTGCACTGTCGAACTGGGCCTGGGCCTCATACACGTCGGTAATCGGTGCCAGCCCCACGTCCAGGCGCTTCTGCGCGAAGTCGAACTGCTTCTGCAACGCGGTCTGCTGGGCCTCGGCCGCCGCCAGTGTCTCGATGGCCACCAGCACATTGAAGTAGGCGGCCGAGGTGCGCACGATCAGCGAGTTGTTGGCGTCGTTGAGGTCGAAATCCGCCGCGGTGCTCAGCGCCTTCTGCCCACGCAGCGCCGAGTACTGGCTGAAGTTGACGACGGACTGGCTCAGCGTGGCCTGGTAGTTACGCTGGGAGATCGTATCGGTCCAGCCCTGGCTGACGGTCTGCCCGCTGGTGCTTTTCTGCGCGCTCTGGTTGAGCGACGCCGAGCCGTTGACCTGCGGCAGCAACGCTGCCCGGGCCTGTACCGCGCCTTCCTTCTGCGCGAGCCGGTTCGACTCGGCAGCCGCCAGCTGCGGATCGCCGTTGCGGGCCATTTCATAGGTCTGCATCAGGTCGGCGGCGTGGGCCGCTGGAGCCAGGGCCAGGGTCAGCGCCGCAGCGAGAAGGCGAGGTGTCATCGGGGGTCCTTGAGCGTCTTTTTCTTAGAACACGAACTGCGGCGCCGGCGCGGCGCCTGCGAGGTAGGCAATGTCAGTTTCAAACAACGATTCGATGCGCGGGCCGTTGACATCTTGATGCACCAGCACGGCTTCCATGACCGGCGACTGGCCGCGCACGACATACAGGCGACCACCGGGACGTAGCCATGCCAGGAAGTGCTCCGGAATCATGTCGACAGCAGCGGTCACGCAGATCGCATCGAAGCGGCGATCGGTGGCGTAGGTCATGGCATCGGCTTGGTCGATGCGCACGTTGTTGCCCAGGCCCGTACTGTCCAGTGCGGCGCGCGCATGCGCTGCCAGCTCGGGATGCAGTTCGATGCTGACTACCTCGCGACCCAGTGCAGCCAGGCAGGCACTGAGGAAGCCGCTGCCCGTACCGATCTCCAGCACTTCGTCGCCCGGCTGGATGTTCAATGCCTGCAGGGTGCGTCCTTCGATCACCGGCTTCATCATCTTCTGGCCGTGGCCGATGGGCAGTTCGATGTCCGAGTAGGCCAGGGCGCGGTGGATTTCCGGCACGAACGCTTCACGGGGCAGGGTGGACAGCACATCCAGCACGCGCAGGTCCAGGACGTCCCAGGGACGGACCTGCTGCTCGACCATGTTCTCGCGGGCTTGGGAATAGTTGATCGTCATTGGAAGACTCGTGGGCGCGTGGGGCTGCAATTCTAGCGGTCGCCAGCCTGCTTCGGCAGGCACAGGATGGACAAAGGACCCCGGTGCGACGCAGTGCCGGAAGTCACCGGGACCTCCGGAGTGTCCGGTCCGGGCGTCCCAGGGTCAGCGCGGTGCATAGGCGCGCAGGAAGACATCGATGGCCGCTTGCAGGTGGCGCTCGCGCTCGGCTGCTGTCAAAGGCTCGCACAGGCCGCACATCAGGCGCGAATGCAGCTCGCCCTTGACCAGCGTGAAGAACTGCTGCGCGGCGATGTGGGCGTCTGGCAGGTCCAGCTCACCCGCCTTGGCACGCGAATTCAGGAATGCGCCGAAGGCCGCGTGCGTCCTGGCCGGGCCGGCTTCCCAGAACACCCGGCGCAGGTCTTCATCGCCATTACCAGGCGCCAGCAGCATGCGGTGGATGCGCAGCGCCTCGTCGCTGCTGGCCATGTCGAAAAACGCACCTGCGATGCGCGCGAGCTGTTGGCGGAGCGAGCCACTGAGGTCGTCGAATTCGAAGAGTTCATCGGGCATCAGATCCCGGCACTTGGACTGGATGGCCTCGGTAAACAGGTGTTCCTTGTCGCCGAAATGGCTGTACACCGTCAGCTTGGAGACACCGGCTTCCGCGGCGATCTGATCCATGCTGGTGCCTGCAAACCCGTCCCTCAGGAACAACATCTTGGCCGCTTCCAGGATTGCCGAACGCTTGGCCAGATCCTTGGGGCGACCTGGTCCGCTGGACGCCTTGGCGTCGGTCTGGCGATTGGCTGGCGTGGCTTGACCGCTCATAGGGGCAATACTATACCACTCGGTTCGCTAATTTCACTGAGTGGCAGCTATCCGACGCATCAATGTGGATCCTCCGGAGCACGCGGCGGTGCGGGCGTGGCTGACGCCTCAGCATCTCGCTGAACAGGCGGCGGATAGCGCGTAGCGCTGCGCTCGATGTCGTCTGGATGGGGCGTGACAACGGTTCGCGGCTCGCGCTTGCGTGCGAAAGCCAGGCGATAGTAGGCAAATCCGCCCAGGATGCTGCCGGCAGCGGCGCCGAGCGAGGGCTGGCCGTGTTCAGCCCCATAGCGACTGCCGAACGCGCCGCAGAGGCCGCAGACCACCATGCCAGCCAAGAACTTCCAGGGTGCCGGGGCGGCAGGCGCTTCGTGATGGCGAGGCGGGCGCATGGGGTCAACCGGTGCGGAGGCGCTCCATCATACGAGGCCCCTAGACGTCTGCCACGGGGCTAGCGCGGAGCGCATTTCTTCACGACCGGCTTGAAGCGTCATCACCCCGTGCCGATAGCCTTTTCTGGGGCTTCAAGCGACCACCGGCCAGTAATGGCGCTGTTGTACCTCGCAGGCCGTGTGACGGTGCAACCGGCACCGTCGCAAGGGGCGTCACCTGTCAGGCGGTGACGCCCAACTTTTCCAGCACCACGTCGGTGGCCTGGAGGGTGCTCAGGGCCTTGTCGGGGGCGGCGAGATCGGCCGTGAAGGCCTTGTCGTCCAGCGCGGCATCAACGGCGCGCTCGATCGCCTGGGCTTCTTCTTCCAGGCCCAGCGAGTGCCGCAGCAGCATCGCCGCCGACAGGATCGTCGCGTAGGGGTTGGCAATGCCCTTGCCGGCGATGTCCGGGGCGGAACCATGGATGGGTTCGTAGATACCGACCTTGCCATCCTCGCCTAGCGAGGCCGACGGCAGCAGGCCGAGCGAGCCGGCCAGCATCGAGGCTTCATCCGTGAGGATGTCGCCGAACATGTTCTCTGTCACGATCACGTCGTACTCGCGCGGCTTGGCCAGCAGGTGCATGGCCATCGAGTCGACCAACTGGTGCTCCAGCTGCACGTCCGGGAATTCCTCGCGGCCAATGCGCGTGGCTACGTCGCGCCACAGGCGCGAGGTCTCCAGCACGTTGGCCTTGTCCACCGAAGTCACCTTGCCGCGGCGGGCCTGGGCCAGCTTGAAGGCACTGCGCACGACGCGCTCGATCTCGACCACCGAATAACTGCACAGGTCACTGGCCGCACCGGCAGTGCGGGTCTTGTCACCGAAGTAGATGCCGCCGGTCAGCTCGCGCACGACCACGATATCCACGCCGGCCAGCAGATGCGGCTTGATCGGCGATGCGTCCAGGGCCGCGGTATGTGGACGTACCGGGCGCAGGTTGGCGAACAGGCCCAGCGCCTTGCGGATGGCCAGCAGGCCCTGCTCCGGTCGCACCTTGGCATTGGGATCGGACCATCTCGGCCCGCCCACTGCGCCCAGCAGCACGGCATCGGCCTGCTGGCAGGCGGTGGTGGTGGTCTCGGGCAGCGGCACACCGTGGCGATCGATGGCGATGCCGCCGATGTCGTGCTCGTGGAACTGGAAATCGTGCCCGTACTGGCTGGCGATGGACTTCAGGACGGTGACGGCGGCGGCGGCGACTTCCGGGCCGATGCCGTCGCCGGGCAGGACAACAATGTCAGCGTGCATGCGGGGTGCTCTCGTAACGTTCGATCTCGGGCTGGCGTGCCAGCAGGTAACCCATTTCATCCACGCCTTCGAGCAGGCAGGTCTGCGAGAACCCATCCAGCGGGAAGGCGTAGGCGCGGCCATCGGGGGTCCGCAGTTCACGCGCGGCCACATCGACGATCAGTGCATCGTCCGGGCGCTCCATCAATGTCTGCACGTCGGCTTCGGCCAACACGATCGGCACCAGCCCGTTCTTCAGGCTGTTGTTGCGGAAGATGTCGGCGATCTCGCTGGAGACCACCGCGCGCAGTCCCAGGTCGGTCAGCGCCCAGGGCGCGTGCTCGCGCGAGGACCCGCAGCCGAAGTTGCGCCCGGCCAGCAGGATGGCGCGATCGGCATTTTCCGGCTGGTTGAAGGCGAAGTCCGGGTTGGGCACGCCTTCGGACGTCCAGCGCCAGTCGTTGAACGCGTGCTTGCCCAGGCCAGCGCGTTCGGTCGTGGACAGGATACGCGCCGGGATGATCTGGTCGGTGTCGATGTTGGTCTGGCGCAGCACGACGCTGCGCGAGGTCAGGCTGGAAAATCCGCCCATTACGCGGCCTCCTCGGTGTGCTGGGATTGCGGGAATGCCGGTACGGCGATCGCTGCTTCGATGATGTGCGGTGCGGGCTGCAACGCCGCCTGCTGCAGCGATGCCAGTTGCCACGACGACGCCAGGGGCGTGTCACACAGGCGCTTGGCGCGCGCGCTGGACACGGTAGCGGAAAAGGCCAACGTGGCCGCCACGGCCGCCGCGGTGAGAGGGGCTGGCATCAGGCAACGTCCTTGTGCGCGGCAGCGTCGAAGAACTCGCGCACGTCGCCTACCTTGCCCTGCACGGCGGTCCACGCCGCGGTCAGCGGCGAGGCCAGCAGCGTGCGTGAGCCGGGGCCCTGGCGGCCTTCGAAATTGCGGTTGGACGTCGACACGGCCAGCTGGCCCGGTGCAACCAGGTCACCATTCATGGCGATGCACATCGAGCAACCCGGCTCGCGCCATTCGGCACCGGCGGCACGCACGATCTCATGGATGCCTTCGGCTTCGGCCTGACGCTTGACGATCTCCGAACCCGGCACCACCAGCATGCGCACGTTGTCGGCGATGCGGCGGCCGCGCAGCACCCGCGCCACGTCGCGCATGTCGCCAAGGCGACCATTGGTGCACGACCCGACAAACACCACGTCCACGGCCTTGCCTTCCAGCGTGTCGCCGGCGCCGAAGCGCATGTAGTCCAGGCCCTTCTGCGCGGCGGCATCGTTGGCGGCGGGAATCGGTGCATCCACTGCGATCGCCGTGCCTGGATGCGTGCCCCAGGTCAGCGTGGGGCGGATGTCGGCCGCATCGACGACGACTTCGCTGTCAAAGCGCGCGCCCGGTTCGGTGGCCAGGCTTTTCCAGGACGCCACGGCGCGCTGGAAATCTTCGCCCTTCGGGCCGCGAGGCGTGGCGGCCACGTAGTCGAACGTGGTCTGATCCGGCGCCACCATGCCGGCGCGCGCACCGGCTTCGATGGACATGTTGCATAGGGTCATGCGCTGCTCCATGTCCATCGCGGTGATGGTGGAGCCGCGGAATTCCAGTACGTGGCCGGTGCCGCCATTGACGCCGATGATGCCGATGATGTGCAGCACGACGTCCTTGGCGCCCACGCCCGGCGACAGCGCGCCTTCGACGGTGATGGACATGGTCTTGGGCTTGCGCTGTAACAGGCATTGAGTGGCCAGCACGTGGCCGACTTCGCTGGTGCCGATACCGAACGCCAGCGACCCGAACGCACCGTGGGTGGAGGTGTGGCTGTCGCCGCAGACAATGGTCATGCCCGGCTGGGTGAACCCCTGCTCAGGCGCGATCACGTGCACGATGCCGCGACTGTCCGAGCCCATGTCGAAGAGCTCGATGCCATGCTGGGCGCAGTTCCTTTCCAGCGTCTCGACCTGCTTTTCCGCCGCGGCCGTGTAGTACGGCAGCTTGCCGTCCGCGCCGGCCGGTAGCGTGGGCGTGGAGTGGTCCATCGTTGCCTTGGTGCGGTCCGGGCGGCGCGGGCCGAGGCCTCGCTTGGCCAGCTCGGTGAACGCCTGCGGCGAGGTGACCTCATGGATGAGGTGCAGATCGATGTACAGCACCGCCGGAGCGATGTCGCTTTCTGGGACAACGACGTGGGCGTCCCACAGCTTGTCGAACAAGGTACGAGGAGCGGAACTCATTGCGGATTGCCTTGCAGTGAATGCGGGGTAGTGAAAAGACGCGCGACAAGACGCAGGCGCACGTAGTCGGCGCTCCAACGTCCCATGGTGTCGCACAGTGCGGGGCGCAGCAGGGTTTCGGTGTCGGCCAGCACGCGGCTGCGTGTGGCCTGGTCCACACCGGACAGGAATGGCCCGGCAAAGGTCCGCAGCCAGCCGCGTAGGCCGGTAGGCAGTGGCGTCGGGCGCGGGATCAAGGCGATGGTCTCGACCGAGAAGCCATGCGCCTGCAGGCGTTGGCTGTATGCCTCCGCGGTCGGGAAGAACCAGACGAACTCCGGTTCGCCGGCATGGTGTGCGCGCAGCGCCGCACGCAGCGCGGTGACGATGGCGGCAACATTGCCATGTCCGCCGAACTCGGCGACGAAGCGGCCGCCGGGTTTCAACGCGCGGCGCACGCCATCGAGCACGGCATCCGGCTCACGCATCCAATGCAGCGCCGCATTGCTGAAAACCGCATCGAACTCGGCATTGAAGGCCAGTGCGTGGCCGTCGGCCACGCGCGCATCGACGCCGCGCACGATCGCGGCTGCGACCAGGTCAGGCGAGGCATCGACGCCGACCAGTGTCGCGCCGCGGGCCTGCAGCTGTGCGGTCAGCACGCCGTCGCCGCAGCCAAGATCCAGGATGCGCTCACCGGGTTGCGCTGCCAGCAGTTCGGCCACCGGCGCGCCCAGCGCGGGTACGAAGCCGGCATCGGTGGCATACCCGGTCGCGTGCCAATGCTGGCCTGCAACGGGAATGACGGTGGCGTGGTGGACGGACACGATGGCGATCAGGCCGCAGCGGCTTCCTGCGGGGTCGGCGCACCTGCGCTGCGCTGACGCAGCAGACGGTTGGCGACGTCCAGCCAGGCCAAGGCGCTAGCTTCGATGATGTCCTTCGACGTGCCGGTGCCCTCGTACTCGATGCCATCGTGGCGCACGCTCAGGCTGGCTTCGCCGCGCGCGTCGGCGCCGATGCCGACGCTGTGCACTTGATAGCTGTCCAGCTCCAGCTTGACGCCGGTGGCCGCCGACAGCGCGCCGAACAGCGCATCGACCGGGCCATTGCCCTGCGCGGTTTCCGCCACGCGGTTGCCTTCCGGATCGGACAGCTCGACCAGTGCGTTGGCGCGGTTGCCGACGTCGGAGATGGTCATGGAGGCCAGGCGATAGCCATCGCTCACCGAGGCGTCCTGCATCAGCATCTGCAGGTCGGCATCATTGACCACGCGCTGCTTCTCGCACAGCGCCTTGAACTGCTCGAACATGAGCTTCAGCTCGTCCTCCTCCAGCCAGTAGCCCAGTGCGCGCAGGCGAGCATCGACCGCGGCGCGGCCGCTGTGGCGGCCCAGCACCCTCTGCGTGTCCGGCCAGCCCACGGCCTGTGGGCGCATGATTTCGTAAGTGCCGCGGTGACGCAGCATGCCGTGCTGGTGAATGCCCGATTCGTGCGCGAAGGCATTGGTGCCGACCACGGCCTTGTTGCGCTGGACCGGCATGCCGATCAGGCGTTGCAGTAACTGCGAGGTCGGCACGATGCGGGGCGTCTGGATGCCGGTCGCGAAGTTGTAGAACGCGCTGCGCACCTTCAGCGCCATGGTGATTTCTTCAAGCGCGCAGTTGCCGGCGCGTTCGCCGATGCCGTTGATGGTGCACTCGATCTGGCGCACACCGGCTTCGGCGGCGGCCAGCGAGTTGGCCACGGCCAAACCCAGATCGTTGTGGCAATGCGCGCTGAAGATCACCTTGTCCGCACCAGGCACGTCGGACACGCCGGCGATCACGCGACGGAACATCGTGCCGATCTCCTCGGGCGTGGTGAAACCCACGGTGTCCGGCAGGTTGATGGTGGTGGCGCCGGCGGCAATGGCCACGCGGGTCACTTCGATCAGGTATTCGATCTCGGTGCGAGTGGCGTCCTCGGCGGAGAACTCCAGGTCGTCCACGCCGGCGCGACCCATCGACACGTGCTTGTGAATCGACTCCAGCACCTGCTCCTTGCTCATGCGCAGCTTGTGCTCGCGGTGCAGGGGGCTGGTGGACAGGAACAGGTGCAGACGCGGCTTGGCGGCGTTTTCGAGTGCACGCAGCGAGGTCTCGATGTCGCCGGGCAGGCAGCGGGACAGTACGGCCAGCGTCGGCGTGCGCACTTCGCGCCCGATCAGCGCCATGGCCTGGCGATCGGATTCGGAACTGGCCGGGAAGCCTGTCTCGATGATGTCCACGCCCAGCTCTGCCAGGCCACGCGCCATGACCAGCTTCTGCTGCGGCGACATGCTGCAGCCCGGGGACTGCTCGCCATCGCGCAGGGTGGTGTCGAAAATTCGTACGGTGTCGGTGGATACGTTGGTGTTCATGCAATGGATTCCTCTACGGCGACTGCCGTCCTGGTGGCAGTGAAACGGCGGCGTATTGTCTTGGGTGCGGTGGAGTCGGGAGGAAACAGAAATTGTTCGTCAACATGATTGGGCCAGGCCATGACACCCCGTCGTGGTGCAACGCGAGGTCGTCGCCAGTCACCTGTACGCAGCCATGTCAGCGCAATGGCGACGACAGTGCATGCGGCCACGCCGGCGCGCTTGTCCGAATGGGGGCTGCCAGCAGGCCGTTCGGCGAGCAGCATCGGACGCGGGGGATTTTCCCGCATTCCGGCTTCACCGACGATGACGATGTCGTCCGGCGCGATGGGGACGCTCGCGCGGGCGAACATGTTGCCGATGAAACGACTCGGGCGCCGCCGCCATCGCGTCGCCGCCCGGGTCGTGGCAACCTGGCCCATGACGTCGCCGACGTCCGGTTCCTGTGCACCGGTCGATCCGGCGGTCATAGCGCCTGTCTCAGGCATAAAACGCGGCCACGACCTGGCCCGGGAGAAGACACCCCCGGACCACATGGATCACCAGGGCGCTCATGCCGCCACCTCCAGCGCGTCCGACACTGCCGAGATCGCGACCGATTCGCAGTCGTACACCTTGTCCAGCTGGTGGCGCAGGGTCTCCGGGGGACGTGTGCCTTCCACCTGCATCTGCAGGTTCCAGCGGCCATCGTCACGCGGCGTGGCATGCAACGCGCGCGGGGCAAAGCCGCGGCGCTCAACCATGCCGATCACGCGCACCAGGGCGCCCTCGGCCGGTTTCACGATCAGGTCAAGCCGGTATTGCATTGGACTTCGGCTCCGTGACGGTCTTGGCCGGATTGGATTCCAGCATGGAACTGTTGGCGTGGTTGGGCGGCACCAGCGGCCAGACGTTGGCCTTGATATCGATGGCCACATGCAGCAGCGCAGGGCCCGGCGTAGCCAGCAGCTCGGCCAGTGCCTCGTCGACCTGCTCGCGCAGTTCAATGCGGCGGGCCGGGATACCGAACACCTTGGCGAGTGCGGCGAAATCCGGGTTGTCGGACAGGTCGATCTCGCTGTAACGCTCGGCGAAGAACAGCTCCTGCCACTGCCGGACCATGCCCAGCGCGGAGTTGTCCAGCAGCACGATCTTCACCGGCAGCTTGCAGCGGGCGATGGTGGTCAGCTCCTGCACGTTCATCATGAAGCCGCCGTCGCCGTTGACCAGCACGACGGTGCGGTCCGGACATGCGAACTGCGCGCCCATTGCCGCCGGCAGGCCGAAGCCCATCGTGCCCAGCGCGCCGCTGGTCAGGTGGTTGCGCGGATGGTTGAACTTGCAGTGCTGGGCAACCCACATCTGGTGCTGGCCGACATCGCTGGTGACAATGGCGTCGGCCGGTGCCACCTCGCTCAGCCGCTTCAACAGTGCCGGGGCATAGATGTCCGTCCCCGGTGCGTCGTAGCGGAAACCGAAACGTTCGCGGTTGCTGGCACAGCGCGCCTTCCATGCGTAGCAACTGCTGCGTGCACCGCTCAGCGCCTGCAGCCCCTTGGCCAGATCGCCGGGAAGGGCGACATTGGCCGTGCGTAGCTTGGAGATCTCGTAGGCATCGGCATCCAGGTGGATGACGCGGGCGAACGGGGCGAACTCGGCCAGCTTGCCGGTGGCACGGTCGTCGAATCGCGCGCCCACCACGATCAGCAGGTCGCTTTCCTGCACGGCCATGTTGGCCGCGCGGGTGCCATGCATGCCCAGCATGCCCAGGTAGTTGGGATGATTGGCGGGCAGGGCGCCCAGGCCGCGCAACGTCAGTACCGTAGGGATGCCGCTGGCCTCGACGAACTGGCGGAACGCCTCCACTGCATTGCCCAGGGCGATGCCGCCCCCGCCGTAGACCACCGGCTTTTCCGCGCTGGCAATGGCGGCCAGCGCTTCGGCGATGTCACTGTCGGCCGGTGCCGGGAGCGGTTCCACTGCCGCTGGGACGTGGTCGGGCAGGTGCGAGGCATCGGTGACCTGCACATCCTTGGGCAGGTCGACCAGCACCGGGCCAGGGCGGCCTTCGCGCGCGATGCGGAATGCCTCGGCGAAGACATGCGGCAGCTCATCGACGCTGCGCACCAGGAAGCTGTGCTTGACGATTGGCATGGTCATGCCGAACACGTCCAGCTCCTGGAAGGCATCGGTGCCGATCAGCGGCGTGGCGACCTGACCGGTCAGGCACACCATCGGTACTGAATCCAGCATTGCGTCAGCAATACCGGTCACCAGGTTGGACGCACCCGGACCGGAAGTGGCCACGCACACGCCCACCTTGCCCGACGCACGCGCAAAGCCGTTGGCAGCCAGGGCCGCGCCCTGTTCATGACGCACCAGGATGTGCTTCAGCGATGAATCCACCAAGGCGTCGTAGAACGGCATGATGGTGCCGCCCGGGTAGCCGAAGATCGTCTCCACGCCCTCGGCCTCAAGGGCGTGCGCGATCCAGCGGGCGCCATTGCGTGGGGCAGTGGCGGTAGCGGCGTTCATGCGGCTGCGGCCTGTGGTGATGTGGGCTTGATGGCGTTGTCGGCCAGCCACACCATCTTGGCGCGCAGCTGCTTGCCGACCACTTCGATCGGATGCTCCAGGTCGGCCTGCTTGAACTTGTTGTAGTTCGGCAGACCGGCTTCGTACTCGGCCACCCAGTTCTTGGTGAAGGTGCCGTCCTGGATATCGGTCAGCACGGCCTTCATGCGCTCCTTGGTCCCGGCATCGATGACGCGCGGGCCACTGACATAGTCGCCGTACTGCGCGGTCTCGGAGATGAATTCCAGCATGCGGGTGATGCCGCCTTCATAGAACAGGTCGACGATGAGCTTCAGCTCGTGCAGCACCTCGTAGTAGGCGATTTCCGGCTGATAGCCCGCTTCCACCAGCGTCTCGAAACCGGCCTGCACCAGCGAGGAAGCGCCGCCGCACAGGACGGCCTGCTCGCCGAACAGATCGGTCTCGGTCTCTTCCTTGAAGGTGGTCTCGATCAGGTTGGCGCGCGCGCCGCCCAGGCCACCGGCGTAGGCCAGCGCGTAATCTTTGGCCTTGCCGGACTTGTCCTGGTAAATCGCATAGATGCACGGCACGCCGCGGCCAATCTCATACTCGCGACGCACCAGTGCGCCCGGACCCTTGGGGGCGACCAGGACGACGTCGAGGTCTTCGCGCGGGGTCACCCGGCCGAAATGCACATGCAGGCCATGGGCGAACAGCAGGACCGAACCCTGCTTCATGTTCGGCGCCAGTACGTCGTAATACAGGGTCTTCTGCACCATGTCCGGGGTCAGGACCGCAACCAGGTCAGCGTCCTTGACCGCGTCGGCCGGGGTCTTGACGATGAACCCATCAGCCTTGGCCTTGCTCTCCGTCGGGCCGCCGGCACGCAGCCCCACCACCACGTCGAACCCCGAGTCGCGCAGGTTCATCGCGTGCGCGCGACCCTGGCTGCCGTAACCGACAACGGCGATCTTGGGCTGGGGAAGGGTGTTGGACGTGGTGGCGGTCATGGCGCGTGATTCCTGTGCTGTGAGGGAGATCGTTGGTAGGGACGTCAGAAAGTGCGTTTTGAAACTTTTGGAAGCCTGGAAGCAAAAAACCCCGCACTTCTCAGTGCGGGGTTTCGTCGATCCGGGGTGTCTTGCTTATACGCCCGTTCGCCCCGCGCCAGATGGCAAGGTGATAAGAACGAGTACGAGGAGCTCCGCCGCGGGCTGCGCGGTGCGGTTCTGCGTACGTGGCGTGGAGTTCAGCATGGAGTCGAGGAAACCACGCGGCATGAGGCCTGTCAACCTGTGGGCGGAGGGGTAACCGACAAGCGGTGGAAACCCGCATGGTGTCAGCACGGTTGCCACTGCAACGGTCAAGCGTGAAGGGATTTCTGACACCAAAGAATGATGGTTGCGCGGCAAAGGCAGGCGCCGGCTCGGTGCGAACGCCTTGGTCTGAGGCCCGGATGCGTCTCCAGAGCAAAAAAAAAGCCGCCGGGGTCGCCAGCGGCAGGGAGAGAGAGACGTGTTTCTTGGAATGATCTTGATAGTTGTTATTCGATCTCGCGTACCGATGTCGCCGTGTGACGAAATCATTGAGGCGCGGTGAATCGTTCAGGCAAGTGCATCAAGGTGACGTGGGAATACGGTCGGCCGTGACAAAACGCTGATCAGAAAGCGCCTGCTTGTTCAGGTAGCTCGACCCCCCGGCGCCCTGTGTTCATTGAAGTTTGCGCCGCCGCCGCCGCTAGTCCTTCTGATCATCCGGAGGTATGCGCATGTCGGCAGTCCACATCCAAGCAGACACCACCACGCCTGCCGGACTAAGGGAGGACCGGGTGCTGCCGGATCTGCCGGTCGGCTTGCTGTGGATCGATGCCACCGGCGTCGTGCTGGCCGCCAACCCCGAGGCCTATCGCCAGCTTGGTGGTGATGCGCGATTGCTGGGCAGCGACTGCGCGCAGATCTGGGGCCTGCCGCTGCAGGCCTTGGAAGAGCATGGCGCCTGGACATCGCCTGAAGGGCGGCAGTTGCATTACCGCGCCAACGCGTCGGGCTGGTGGGTGACGCTGGCGCCCACGATGGCACTGCCTGTCACGCACGAAGGCCTGCGGGGCGATGACGGCACGCATGCCTTGTTGGACGCCATCGCCGAGCCGCTGGCGGCGTGCGACCTGGACATCCGATGGCCGCAACCACTGCCGGCAGTGCCTGCCGCGCGCCGGTTGAGCGCGGGTTTTGGCAACCTCGCCGAGGCGATCCGCCAGTCGGTGGCGCTGACGGCGGATATCGCCGGGCAGGTGCCACACGTGCTGGCGGCCAATGACGAATTGTCCAAGCAGTCGCAGGCGCAGGTGCAGGCGCTGGAATCAGTGCTGGGCACCACGCGTGCGCTGCTGGAAGGGCTGGCGCGCGCCGGCGAGGAGTTGCGTGATGTCATCGCCGTGGCCGGGCAGGCCGATGCCAGCGCGCGCCAGGGCGTGCAGGCCGCGCATGCGCTGGGCGAGGCGATGCGCGAGGTGGAAGCACGGACCGCGCGCGCGGATGACATCATCGAGGTGATCGACAACGTCGCCTTCCAGACCAATATTCTTTCGATCAACGCCAGCATCGAGGCGGCGCGCGCAGGCGAGGCCGGACGTGGCTTTGCGGTGGTGGCGCAGGAAATCCGGCGCCTGGCCGAACGTGCCGCTGGCGCGGCGCGTGATGTGCGCGACATCATCGGGCAGACGCAATCAGCCGTCGCGCAGGGCGCCGACTCCGCGCGCCAGACCGAACAGGTGCTGGGCGGCATTGGCGACCTTCTGTTGCGCGCCAGTGGTGCAATGGACTCGGTGGCCAACCGGGTGTCCGCACAGGGGCAGGACATCGGCTCAATGGCGACTGCGCTGGAAGATGTTGCCGGCCTGAGCCGCAGCAACCTCGACCATGCCGCGCAGGTGGTCGAGCGCAGCGAAGCGCTGGGTCAGGCGACCGAGGATCTGCAGGATTGCGTGGGCCTGTTCCGGTTGCCGGCCGATCCCATGCGTCACCCGCGGCATGCGCGTGTGCATGCGGTTGCCAGTGAAACGGCGGCGCAGATCGGCGCCGCGTTCGAACACGCCATCGCCAGCGGCTGGATCAGTGCCGACGACCTGTTCTCCGCCGAGTACACGCCGATCGCCGGGACCCGGCCTGCGAAATACAGCACGCCCTTCGATGCCTTGTGCGACGAACTGCTGCCGCCCCTGCAGGAGCCGGCTGCGGTGGCCGAGCCGTGGATCGTGTTTGCCATCAGCGCCACACCGGAAGGTTATGTGCCCACGCACAACCTGCGTTTCAGCCAGCCGCTGACCGGCGATGCGGCCCAGGACCTGGTCGGCAACCGCACCAAGCGTGTGTTCAGTGATCGCGTCGGTCGCTCGGTCGGCGCGCACGTCGATCCCTACAAGCTCCAGGTCTACCGTCGCGATACTGGGCAGATCATGTTCGACCTGTCCGTGCCGGTCTTCGTCGACGGCCAGCACTGGGGCGGCTTTCGCGTCGGTTACACGCTGGAGTCCTGACGCGGCGGCGTGGCGTCGGCTTGCGCCTGTGTAGCCTGCTCGCGCGTGATCCATTGATCGATGGCATGCCGGGCGCGATTGGCGCGTCGGCGCTGCAGGCGTGCCTCCTCATCCAGCGCGCGATACAGGCAGATGATGATCAGCACCATCAACAGCGCAAACGGCAGCGCGGCCACGGTGATCATGCTCTGGAGTGCCTGTAGCCCGCCTGCCAGCAACAGCACCGCCGCGATCAGCGCGATGGCCACGCCCCAGGTCAGCTTGCGTGACAGTGGCGGGTCGCCAGCGTCCGGGCTGGACATGCTGGCCAGCACCAGGACGGCCGAATCGGCCGAGGTCACGAAGAAGATGCACAGCAGCAGCACGGCCAGCGCCGACAGGGCCTTGCCCAGCGGCAGGTGATCGAACATCGAGAACAGCACGGTTTCGTAGCCATTGCGGGCCAGGCCGCCGGCCAGGTCTGCGTTGCCGAACAGTTCCTGCCATAGCGCGGTGCCGCCGAAGCTGGAGAACCACAGGAAGCCGAGCAGGCTTGGCGCGAGCACCACGCCGAAGACGAATTCACGGACGCGGCGACCGTAGGAGACGCGGGCGATGAATGCACCCACGAACGGCGCCCAAGCAATCCACCAGGCCCAGTAGAAGATCGTCCACGTCGCCACCCATGGGTCGCCGGTGAACGGCGACATGCGCAGGCTCATGTTCACCAGCTGGCTCAGGTAGGCGCCAAGCGAGGTGGTGAAGGTGTCCAGGATGAAGGCCGTCGGGCCCAGCAGCAGCACCGCCAGCAGCAACACGCCGGCAAGGCCCAGGTTGATGTTGGACAGCCACTTGATGCCGCGATCCACGCCCGATGCGGAAGACAGCATGTACATCGCAAAGGCAATGCCGATGACGGCCAGCTGCAGCGTGGTGCTGGAACGGATGCCAAGCACGCGTTCAACCCCCGCTGCGATCTGGATGGTGCCGAAGCCCAGCGTGGTGGCGACGCCGATCGTGGTGGCCACCACCGCGGCAATATTGACCGCATGCCCGGCCCAGCCTCGATGGTGGCGGCCGAGGATGGGCTGCAGCAGGTCGCTGATCAGCCCGCGGCCACCGCGATTGAATTGGAACCACGCCATCGCCAGGCCGATCAACGCATAGATTGCCCACGGGTGCATGCCCCAATGGAAAAATGCGTAGCGCATCGACGCGCGCGCGGCGGCCATGCTGCCTGGCTCCAGGCCTTCCGGCGGCTTGATGAAGTGCGAGAGGGGTTCGGCCGCGCCCCAGAACACCAGGCCGATGCCCATGCCCGCAGCGAACAGCATCGACAGCCAGCTCGCGTTGGAAAACTGCGGCTCTGCATCCTCGCCACCGATGCGCAGATCGGCAAAGCGACTGCACGACAGATAGAGCAGGAACACCAGCGTGACGAAGACGATCAGCAGGTATAGCCAGCCGGCGCTGTGTACCGCCCACGCCAGTCCCTGTTGCATCAGGGCATTGAATGCGTCCGGCGCCAGTCCCGCGCTGGCGACCAGGGCTAGAATCAGAACAAGCGAGATACGAAAGACCACGTGGCCTCCTCAGGTGTCGTGATGGCAGCGCTGGCGCAGGTCCATGTCGGAGGGCCACCAAAGGCTTCGGAGCGGCGCGCAGCCTAGCAAGCCGTCTGCGGAGGCACCGTGATGGTGCTGCCCGCACGATGGGTGATCCCTGGTCCAACAAAAACCCCGCCAGCTTTCGCGGGCGGGGTTGGCGGCTTCAAGCCAGTCGATGCCGGGGACGGGCCCCGACTATGGCATCCAACTCAGGCGTCGGCCTTGGCGCTCTGTGACTCGGCGTCGTCGCGCCAGCCTTCCAGGCGAGGCAGCATGCCGGTCTTTGCCAGATACGTCTCGTCCACCAGGCTGTTGCTGGCCAGCGACATGGCCACGTGTACGGCGCCGGCGACCCAGAACGTGCGGCTGCTGGAGCGCTGCGGCTGGCGGTGGAACGCGACGGCTTCGATGATCGGCATCGGCAGGCCCCACAGGCCCAGCAGGTAGGCACCGGCCTCGGTGTGGGCCGGGCGGTCGTCACCTTCGGCCGCCGCCGGGGTCTCGTATTCGTTGCGCACGCCGGGCAGCAGCAGGCCGATATCGGCCAGCAGCGCGGCGGTGGCGCCGAGTTCGGCGCTGGACTCGGGCAGCATCCGGCGCGCCAGGCGCGAGGCCAGCAGCGCGCGCTGCTGCAGCAGATGGCGATCGATGCCGGGCGCGGCCGGCAGCGAGAACACTTCCGATGCCAGCACCAGATCACGCAGCGTGCCGGTGCCCAGCCGGGTCACGGCGGTGCGCAGGTCGCTGATGGTGCGGCCGTTGGAAAAGAAGGCCGAGTTGCAGATCTGCAGCACCTTGGCGGCAATGGCCGGGTCGCTGCTGATCAGCTTGGAGATGTCCGCGGCGCTGGCGCCTTCGTCGTCGTCCAGGGCGCGCACCAGGCTCAGGTAGACATGCGGTGGCGAGGGCAATTGCTCGACGCGGCCGATGCGGCTGCGCAGCTCTGGGTTGTCGATCAGCTCGCGCAGTTCGTCCAGGCTGCCAATGGCTTCCAGCAGCACTTCCGGCGCCAGCGGATACGGCAGGAAACGATGCGCCAGTCCGATGATCTTGTTGGCGGGCGGCTGGCTGGCATCGACCAGGGCGATCCGCGAGGTCTCAGGGCGCAGGGTGCGCACCTGTCCCAGCAAGGTGGACGCGGGCATGTCCGGCACGTGGGGGGCCACCACCACCATATCCACCGCGTCGCTGGCGAGCGTCGTCAGCGCCGCACTGCCATCGGCCACGACCGCGGCCTGCCACTGATCGTCCATATCGGTGACCAGCTCGATGAGCTCGGCCGGGAAGCAGTCAGCATCCCCAACAAACAGAATTCGCACGATGTGTTCCCCTGGAAATGCCCGCCGTCTGATGCGGCGTCCGGAGGCGACTGTACCCAATCCAAGGCAGGGAGGTCATGTCCATCCCACGGGAAGTGTGAACTCCGACGCGCTTGGGCCGCCGGTATGATCCGCCACGACTCCCGCCAGCCCAATACGATGACCCGTTTCCGCTACCTGCGCCTGGCGCGCCGTCATCCATCGGCCTTGTTGCTGCTGGTGCAGCTGCTGGGCCTATTCCTGTATCCGGCCTTGGAAGACACCGCCGGCGGCCGGGCGGTATTTGGAGCGTTCGGCATCCTGGTGCTGGCCCTGGCGCTCTGGGTCGTCAACCGCAGCCCGGCGATCAACTGGGTCGCCTGGCTGCTGGCCGTGCCGGCGCTGCTCAGTTCACTGCTGGGCACCTTTGCCCAGCTGCCGATGCTGGCCATGCTGGCCCAGGTGATGGAAGCGGCGCTGTACTTCTACACAGCCGCCAGCCTGACGGCCTACATGCTGGAGGATCACCGCGTCACCCGTGACGAACTCTATGCCGCCGGGGCGACGTTCACCTTGCTGGCCTGGGGCTTTGCCTTTGCGTTTTCGGTGTGCCAGCAGTGGTATCCAGGCAGTTTCACCGCCGCGGTGGACCCCCTGGCGCCTCGCACCTGGGTGGAGTTGCTGTTCCTGAGCTTTTCGGTGCTGTCGGGCGTGGGTTTGAGCGACATCCTGCCGATCCAGCCGCAGGCACGTGCGTTGGTGATGCTGGCCCAGTTCGCCGGGGTGATGTACATCGCCGTGGTGGTGTCGCGCCTGATCGGATTGACGTTGCTGCGCACCAAGAACGCAGGTGCATCCGGTGGCGATCAGGCATGAAAAAGGGCGCCTGGAGCGCCCTTTTCTACGGCCCTGTTGATCCGTCCTGCGGTCAGGCCTGCGCGTTATGGCGCTCGATCGATTCGACCAGGATCTTGCGGGCTTCGTCCGCGCCGCCCCAGCCGTCCAGCTTGACCCACTTGCCCTTCTCCAAGTCCTTGTAGTGCTCGAAAAAGTGGCCGATGCGCTCCAGCCAGTGTCCGCTGACCTGGCCGATGTCTTCCACATGGGCATAACCGCTGAAGATCTTCTCCACTGGTACCGCCAGGATCTTCTCGTCGCTGCCGGCTTCGTCGGACATGCGCAGTACGCCGACCGGGCGGCAGCGGATGACCGAACCGGGGACCAGCGGCAGCGGCAGCACCACCAGCACGTCGGCCGGATCGCCGTCACCACACAGGGTGTTGGGGACGTAGCCGTAGTTGCAGGGGTAGCGCATGGGCGTGGAGAGGATGCGGTCGACGAAGATCGCGCCGCTTTCCTTGTCCACTTCGTACTTGACCGGCTCAGAGTCCTTGGGGATCTCGATGATGACGTTGATCTCGTCCGGCGGATTCTTGCCGGTGGGGACTTGGCCCAGGCCCATGCGATAGCTCCCGAATATAGTGTGGTTGA
>JBEVNH010000187.1:0-13890 GCA_040508175.1 Pseudoxanthomonas sp. | reverse complement strand
TAATGGCCTGGACCTGCTTGGTCGTCATCGGCGCAAAGATGCCCTGCCACGCGCTCGACGTGGTGTCGTAGGTGCGCGTGGCGGCGATCTTGCCGCCCGGCACTTCGATGAACTGCGCGCTGGCCTTGATGTGCGCATTGCCGGTCATCGCGCCGAGCCCGTAGCGCGCACCGGTCGAGACGTAGCGGTAGCTGTCGATGCGCACGACCACGACCACGCCGGAAGGATCCAGCGAGGACGGACGGCTGTCGCGCACGCTGCCCTGGATGCCCGCGGCCGTCGAAGAGGTGCGGATCGCGTCGTTCCACAGTGCGCGGAAATCGGCCCAGTCGTCCTGCGCACGCGCAGTGTCACTGCCTTCGACGACCAGTACGACCTGGCGCACCTCGCCATTGATCGCGACCGGGTCGACCGGTGCGGCGGCCGGGCGCTGCACGGTGGCCGCGCAGGCCGACAGCAGGGCCACGGCGGCGAGGAGGGTCAGGGTGCGGAACGCGCGCAGGTAACGCGCGGGAGCGGTGTCGGCGTACATGGCAGGTCTCGTCGGAGGATGGTCATCGCGCGATCCCTGGACGCTCCCTGCGCAGCGTCCAATGCGCGCGGCCGCAGCCTAGCGCGGGGGCATTCGGGATGCGTGAAGCAAGCATGGGGTCAGACTCACTGATCGCCTGATGCCAGTGATTTGCGTGTTCGGGGTGCGGATCTGACGCCCGCAAGACGTTGGGTCTTGGCATCGACCACGGCTTGGAGGGCACGCCTGCCCGCGCTGTCCGTCAGATCTCCCGGCGCTGATGTAACCGGGAGCGACGACAGGCCTAGACTCGCGGGCACAAGCTGCCGTGCTTGCGGCAGCGGGAACCATCGGATGGGACGCTGGATGCTCATGGCGAGCCCGGGCAGCTTCGTGACGCGCTCCGTCATGCGGTGACCGGACGCAGCGGCTCCAAGGAGGTCCTGAAGCAGGGGGCGGGGTGCAGTTCTCTGAGTTGCTCGGGCTTTTGGCGGTGTTCCGATCCGCGCAGGCGGTCCGGCGGGCCTGCCTAGGTGGGCTTTGATCGCCACACGGAAGCCGTCATTCCTCAGGGAGTGCTGGTGCTGCAGGTTGCGGCGGATGGCGGCGGTGTCGTCGGGGTCGATGGCATCCAGGACGCGGGCCGATAGATCGCGGGGCGCACGTCAGTGGCGGCGATGGCCAGAACACGTGGATGGGGCTGCACCAGCGCTGGCCTGGCCGAGTCCATCGTAGAGATCGCAAAGCGCACTTCGACCCCGGGTTTTAAAGCTGGCAGGAGGGACCGCTTGCGCTTACCTTTGCCGCCATGAACATCCCTGCATTGCCCGCGCATCCTTCGCTGTCCAAGACCACGCTGCTTGCGATCACCGAGGCGCTGGAAGCGCGCTTCGATGCTGCTGCTTGGGCCACGCTCGGGATCGAACTGGACATCCCTGCGCTTGGCGATCCCGAGATGGGCTTCCAGACGGCGCTGCGTCATGGTGATGACGACTTTGGCTATCAGGTCGCGCAGCTCGTCACCCTCCTGGAAAGCGAACATCGTGATGCGCTGCGTGCGCTGGCAAGACGCCCGGCGCTCGGCGACTGGCTGCGGCAACATGCGCCAAATGCGGCGCAAGAGTTGGAGCTTGACCAGCGCACCATGCCGTCGCGATCGGCGGCGCTATCCGCCGGCGAGGTTGGCGGCAGCACGGCAGGCGAGGTTGGCCACACGCAGGCCTCGTCCGTCGCTGCCAGTCCCTTGGACGTTGCCCGTGCAGCGTTGCGCCGTGACCTGTGTGCAGCATGTGCGAAGGCAGGCCTGCCGGTGCCGGCCAATGCCTCTACCGGCATGCTGTTCAACGCCATCAGGAGTACGCATCCGGCGCTGGTTACCCTTGCCCAGGACACTCCTCAGATGGAGATCGTGCTGGGTTCGCTTGCGCTTACGGTCACAGCGATCGACGCGGTGTCGAACCTATCGGCTACGCAAGCTGACCAGATGCCACGAGGCGAGCTTGAGGCAACGCTCATGACCGAGCTGATGCGCGCGCTCTCCGGCTACTGCCAGGCGCGGCTGTAGCAAGCGCAAGGCAGGGTCAGCGTGCATTTTCCTGCGTTGCCCACGCCTTGGCGGTCTTCCTGTGCGGGCAGCGGGTCCGGCGCGCCTGCCTGGCTGTGCTTTGACCGCCGTATGGAAGCGGCCATTGTCCAGCGCGTGTTGGTGTTGCAAGTTGAGGCGCGTGGCGGCCGTCTCATCGCGTCGATGGCGTCCAGGACAAAGCGCCTGTAGATCGCGTGGCGCACGTCGGCCGCGGCCATGGCCGTACAGCGTGGATGTGGTTGCACCAACGCGTCAGCCTGGCTCGGTCTGTTGCAGCGATGGCTTGACTACGGGTAGTCCCCTGGATCGGTAGCCATGCCGGCGCGTACCGGGTTGAGTTCGACGTAGCGGTGGCAGCGCAGGAGATAGGTCTCATCCTGCGCCGGGAGCGATGGCTGGCTGCTCTCCTACAATCCGTGCCATGCCTGCACATTGTATTGATGCCGATAGCGTAGAGCGTGGCGTCGAAGCCGTGAATCCAGGGTCCGCATCCGTTCGCGGTTTGCGTGTCTCACCGCAACGACAGGAAGAAGGGCATGCACATGACGGCTCGCAGGTTTGCACTGGTGTTGATGGCGGCATTGCTTGCGGGCTGCGCTACGCAGGGAGGACGGGCGCCAGCGCCCGTGGCGCAGCAAACACCCGTCGGGCCTGTCGTGGACGCCGGTGTGCTCGAAGGGGCGGCCTACCGCATCGACATCCCCGCCGACTGGAATGGCGAGCTGGTGGTCAACGCGCATGGCTACGTCATGGTCGGCACGCCCGCGCGGGCGCCTGGGGTGGCGCGGGAAATGGCGCCGCTGCTGGCGCGCGGCTTCGCGGTGGCGTCCAGCGAATATGCGCAGCAGGGCTGGGTGATCGACGAGGCCATCGCCGATACCGAGCGGTTGCGCGCGCATTTCGTCGCGCGCCATGGCACGCCAAAGAAGACCTGGCTGGTCGGCTGGTCGATGGGCGGGCTGGTCGCGCTGGCCAGCGCGGAGCGGCATCCGCGCGGGTGGGATGGCGTGGTCGCGATGTGCGGCGTGGCGATGCCCAGCGAGACTCTGTTCGCGCGCGCCGTGCTGGCGCCGCTGGCCGCGTTCGATGCGTTGTACCCGGGCGTGCTGCCGCTGGGGCCGGGCGGGCTGGCCGACCCATCGGTCTCGGCGGAGCCCGACGGCGATGCCATCGAGGCCGCGTTTGCCGCTGACGAGGCGCGTGCGGCGGCGTTCGCACAGCGCTTTGATCTGCCGCGGGCGGATGCGGCTTCGTCGCTGTGGTTGTACGCAGTGGTACTGCGCGAGATGTCCACACGCGCCGGCGGATTCCCGGTCACCAGCACGAGTGGTGCCGATGGCACGGACGGCGACGAGGCTGCGCTGGGCGTGCGCATCCGCCGGTATACGGCTAACCCGGTCGCGCTGGCCTACGTCAGGCGCACCGGCGCATTGACCGGTGCCGCGCCGGTGCCGGTGGTGGTGCAGCCCAATGCCATCGACCCGATCGTCCCCGCCCGCGTCAGCAGCGGTTACCTGGCACTGGCGACAGCCCAAGGCCGCGCGGCGCAGGTGCACTCGCTCCCCGGCATCGGCCGGGGCCATTGCCGCTTCCCAGCTGAAGCCGTGGTGACGGCGCTGGAGACTCTGCGTTAGCGCAGGCGCCTTGTGCCTGCGTGCAGTACTGCTAGCAAGCAGGGATCAGCGGCAGCAGGGACCAGCGTGTCCTACTCGCGTCGCGCTGGCCCCTGGCAGTCGCGCGATGTGCACAAGGTCTGGAGCTGAAACCGGGGTCAGAGTGCAGTTTCCAGCCCTGGGTCTTTGGCCTCTAAGGGGGTGGGGCGGCAGACCGCGGAGTTCGCCGTAAGGAAAAGTGCACTCTGATCCCGGTGTACTTCGGGCTACGAGGCAGCCAGCGGCAACGACGGCGCCAACTTCCGCAACCGCTCGAAGGTAGGCACCAGCGCGTCGTACAACCCTTCATAGATTTCGCGCAGGGCTCGATAGGTCGCTGCATGTTCCAGCTGCGGCAGCACGGTCGTCTCGATGCCAATGTGCTCGGCGGCGACGTCGATCGATGCAATCAGTCCCAGGGCCTGCATGCCGAGTAGCGCGGCGCCGTAGCCGGAGCCTTCCTGGCCTTCGGGCAGGCCGATGGGAAGACCCGAGGTATTGGCCAGGATCTGCTGCCACAGTGCGTGGCGGGTGGTGCCGCCGGTGGCGCGGATTTCGTGGGTTTGCAAGCCGGCGGCCTGCATCGATTGCAGGACCAGCGCCAGCTGCAGGCAGACGCCTTCGACCGCTGCACGCACCAGGTGCGCGGTGCCGTGCGCGCGGGTCAGGCCGACGTAGGCGCCGCGGGCGAGGCTGCTCCAGTGTGGCGCGCGCTCGCTCAACAGGTACGGCAGCATGATCAGCCCGCCGGCGCCGGCCGGCACCGTGGCGGCCTGGTCCAGCAGCGCCTGCGTGGAGACGCCTTGGCCCCCTGCGATTTCCGCGCGCACCCAGTCCAGGGTGACGCCGCCGTTGTTGATGGCCCCGCCGATGACCCAGCGGTCATCGGTCAGCGCGTAGCAGAACACGCCGCCACGCGGGTCCACGGCGGGCTTGTCGACCGTCACGCGCAGTGCGCCGCTGGTGCCGATCGAACACGCCGCCACGCCCGGCCGCACGGCGCCGACGCCGAGATTGGCGAGTGGGCCGTCGCCGGCGCCCACGACCACGGGGGTGTGGCGCGGCAGGCCGGTCGCGGCGGCAGCCGCTTCGGTCAGCATCGGCAGCACGTGCGTGGTGGAGACCAGGCGCGGCAGCTGGGCGGCGGTGATGCCCGCCAGCGTCAGCGCCTGCGCATCCCATTGGCGGTTGTGGATGTCGAGCAGGCCCGAACAGGAGGCCAGGGAGAGATCGATCACCAGCTCGCCGCACAGTTGCCACAGCACCCAGTCCTTGATGCCCGCCCAGGTCCGTGCCTGCTGGCAGAGTTGCGGCGCTTGCTCTGCGAACCACATCAGCTTGAGCAGGGGCGACATCGGGTGGATCGGCGTGCCCGTGCGTCGATGCAGGGCCAGGCCCGAGGCCGACGCCCGCACGCGCTCGGCCTGGGCCGAGGCGCGCGTGTCGGCCCAGGTCACCACCGCCGTCAGTGGCGTGTGCGCCTGGTCCAGTGCCATCAGCGAGTGCATGGCCGAGGAGAAGGACAGTCCGGCGATCCGCTGTGCCCCGGTCTTGTCCACGACGCTGCGGATCGTCTCGTACACCGCGCCGAGGATCAGGCGAGGGTCCTGTTCGACATGCCCGGGCTGGGGCTCATCCAACGGGTAGCCCGCCGAAGCGAAGGCCACCAGCGTGCCGTCCGGTGTGAAGGCGACCGCTTTGGTCGCGGTCGTTCCCATGTCCACGCCAATGACGATATCGGCGCACGGTGCATTCGTGCTCATGCGTGCACGCTCCTTTCGTGCCGAGTGGTCATGCTCAGAAGATCAGGTAGATCACCAGCACCAGCGCGAATCCGACCACCGATTCGATGGTCTGCTGGATGGTCCAGGTCTTCAGGGTGGTCTTGACGTCCATGCCTACCAGGCGGCCGACCAGCCAGAAGCCCGAGTCGTTCACATGGCTGGCGCAGACCGAGCCGGCGGCCGCGGCCAGGGTGATGGCCGCGGTCTGCATGGTGTTGAAGCCACCGCCGATCACCGCCGGGGCGATCAGCCCCGCAGTGGTGACCAGGGCGACCGTGGCGGACCCCTGGGCCACGCGCAGCATGACGGCGATCACGTAGGCCGCAAGGATGACGGGCAGCCCCAGGTTCGACAGGACGCCCGCCAGGGCGTTGCCGATCCCGGACGCGCGCAGCACACCCCCGAACATGCCGCCGGCGCCGGTGATGAGGATGACCGACGCCACCGGGCCAAGCGTGGTCTCCACCAGCTTCTCCAGCGCGCTGCCTCTCTCGCCGCGTGCGGCGCCCAGTACGACGAGCGCGACCAGGACGGTCACCAGCAGCGCCACGGGCGAGGTGCCGATGAGCGTGAGGGCCTGGACCCAGGTGGCGTCGCCATCGACGATGCCCACCGACGCGAGCGAGATCAGGCCGGTATTGAGGAAGATCAGCACCAGCGGCAGCATGAGCACGGCAATGACCGTGCCGGCCTTGGCGGGGTTCTTCGGCTGGTCCGGGTCGAGCGCGCCGAAGAACGCGGGCACGATCATGGGGAAGCGCTTGTTGACGAAGCGGGCCCAGAGATACCCGGAGATGTACCAGGTCGGGAACGCGATCACCAGGCCGATCAGCAGCACGACACCGAGGTTGGCGCCGAAGAATTCCGTCGCTGCCACGGGGCCGGGGTGTGGTGGCAGGAACACGTGCATGACCGAAAAGGCCGCGATGCCGCTGAAGCCGAACAGCAGGAGGTTCTGTCCTCCGATCCTGCGCGCGATGGCGAAGATGATGGGCAGCATGATGATGAGCCCGGCATCGAAGAAGATCGGGAACCCGAGCAGGAGCGAGGTCACGCCCAGCGCAAACGCCGCGCGCTTCTCGCCGAACAGACGCACCATGAGATCGGCCGCGGCTCTTGCGCCGCCGCTGGACTCGATGAGACGTCCCAGGATGGCGCCAAGCCCGATGAGCAGCGCCACCGATCCGAGTGTGCTGCCGAAGTTCGCGATGAGGACATGGCTCACGATCGCGCCAAGCGGAAGGCCCGTCGCCAGGGCGGTGAGCAAGGACACGAGGATCAGCGCGAGGAAGGCGTGGACGCGCAGGGCCATGATGAGGATCAGCAGCAGGGCCACGGCGCCCGCGGCGATGCCGAGCAATGGGCCGGCCCCCAGGGTCTGCGACCATGTATCGAGCGTCACAGGCGGGCGCTCGATCGCGATTGTGCGTTGAAGATCTGCATCGCTGTGGGAATGGTCTTCTTCATCGGGGCACACGTCATAACACATCATCGCGATGTGCCGGTACGGGAGCCCCAGGAGCAGGAGCAGGAACGGCAGGGACAAACGCGGGATTGCGGGCTCACCGCTGGCCTGGCCTCGTCGGTTTCGAGGTTGATTGCGTGCCTGATGCCTGCGACACGCTGGGTCTTGGCTTTGACCATGGTCTGGAATGGCAGGTGCCCAGAACGCGCGGCTGTGACAGGGCGGGGCGCGGAAGGGCGATGGGGTCTGCGTGTCGCGCGTCTCGTGGAGCGGGGTGCAGTAGGCGCCTGCGCGGGTCTGGCCGTCGGTACCCAAGGCACGCGTGCGGGATGCGGTACGCCGCCGAGTGCAGGCGCGGCCCAGGTTGGCCTGGCTCTGGGGATACAGGCCGACCTTTGGGGCACGACGCGCCCGTCGGCCACGAAGCACGGGTCATGCACCGTTCGCTGGAGCCGTCGTCCAAGGCGCCGGAGCGCATGCCGTCACTGCCGCCAGCGGTCATGGGGCCGATGACGTTGGCGGCGTAAGCACGTGGCGAAGCCTCAGCATCTGAAGTTTTTGCCGGAGGCGCCGATGCGCCGGTCCCGCGCGGCCGTCCACGCCTGCGCCGTCCGTCGGATCTTCAGGGGGCGACGCGACCGGGGCGGGTGGCAGGCCTAGACTCGCAGGCACGACTTGCCGCGCTTGCGGCAGGGGAGGCCATCAGATGAGACGCTGGATGCTCATCGCGTTACTGGCGATGGCGGGTGCCTGCTCCGCGACCACTGCCGTCGCGCCGCCCGCCCCCGCGCAGGTCATGGCGATCCCGCCCGAGCTGCGCGACGCGCTCCGGCATGCGGTGATCGAACCCGGCGGATCCAGGGCAATCCGGCTGAAGCTGTTGATGCAGTTTCTCTTCGACACGCAGGCTGGGCTGGGCATGACCTACGACTACGCCGCGACGCTGACCGTGGAGGAGGCCTGGCGCACGCGCAAGGCCAATTGCCTGACCTTCACGATCCTCTCGCTGGTGCTCGCGCGCGAGGTTGGCCTGGAGGCGCATGCGCAGCACATCGACGAGGCCCTGTCCTGGCGTCAGGAGAACCTGCACCTCGTGCGCTCCGACCACGTGAACACCGGGGTGCGTCTCGCGCCGCGCCGCTACACCATCGATGTGGCGTCCAACGACATCCTGACCCGCGACCCGCCGCGTGTGATCAGCGATGCGCAATTGCTCGCGATCTACTACAGCAACCGGGCCATGGAACTCGCCATTGCCGGCGATTACCCGGGCGCCGCCCCCTACATGACCGCTTCGCTCGACATGGATCCCGCGTCGCCGGGCGGGCTGAACAATGCAGGCGTCGTGGCGATGCGCTCGGGCGACCTGTCTGCCGCGGAACGCTACTACGGCGAGGCACTCAAGCAGGCGCCAGAGCACTGGGGCGCCCTGATCAACCTCTCCCAGCTGTACGAACGCCTCGGCGATGTCGACCGCGCACGGGCGTTGCGCGCCCGCAGCGAACGCGTGCTCGCACGTGATCCGTTCCACCAGTTCATGGCCGGCCACCAGGCGGAAGCCGCAGGCGACTACGCCACCGCCGTGGAGCGCTATCGGCGGGCCACGCGCCTGCATGCGAACGAGCACCGCTTCCACTTCGCCCTCGCCCGTGCCCTGGTGCTGCAGGGCGAGACACGCAAGGCGATACGCGCCCTGACGCAGGCGCGCAAGCTGGCCGACACCCGCGAAGGCGCCCGTTACGAAGCCAAGCTCAACCAGTTACGCACGCACGTGCCCAGGTAGGAACTGGGGCAGGGCGGCCATTCTTTTGGCACTGCGCGGGCCTTGGCTGGCCTGCCGGCCTTGTGAGCAGGGCAGGGCCGGTCGGCGTTCGGTCCGGCGTTCGATGATGTTGCGGAAGCGGTCGCTTCCCAGCCTGGCCTGTTGATTGTCTGACACGCCCCCCCCCGCCTTGCGGTCACCCCATGCGGGGCCCGGACTGCTCCGGGACTGGGCGTTGCTGCAGCGCATCGTGTGGCGTAGCGGCGTGAGTTGCGCAGCGCGTCCGAACAAGGTCTGCGCTGGCGTCTGCGCTGCAGCAGCGATCGGCAGGTTGGCAGGTTGGCAGGTGCGCAGGTGCGCAGGGTTGCCGCGCTGGCCCTGCACGATGAAGAGGCTCGTCGCGGTATCGTTCCGGAACGTACGCGCACTGCTGATCCGACGCTGGCTGTACCGTGCAGACCTGCAAGCGACAGCAGGCTTCAAGTGCGACCGGCAGGGCCACGATGCGCATTGATATTGGCCGTCGCTGCCCAAGCGAAGCAGTGCACGGCGCCAAGCATCCTGTGCACGCCATGCGGGACGCGTTTGGCCTGCGCTGAGCAGGCCAGCTTGGTCGCCGTCGTAGGTGGGAATCCCGGCACGTCCCTCAGTCCATTGCTGCACGGGCCCTTGAACGGTATGTGCAGGCTGCGAATGTCCGGACCATCGGCCCTGGCAGGCCGACCTTGGATCTGTCTTGCAGCGCCACGGGGTTGGCAACATGCTATCGCCACCATTTTTCCTGCTTGAGCGTGGTCGATATGAGTGAAAACATCCTGGTCGCGGGAAGCGACAGTGACGTGTACAGGACCCTGCTCGAATCGACCAAGGCGATTCCGTGGCGCATCGACTGGAAAAGCATGACCTTCAGCTATATCGGCCCGCAGATCGAGACGCTGCTGGGCTGGTCGCAGGACAGTTGGGCGGGGGTCAATGATTGGGTCGAGCGCATGCACCCGGATGATCGCGACTACGTGGTCAACTTCTGCGTGTCGCAATCCCAGGCGGGCGTCGACCATGAGGCCGACTATCGGGCGCTGACCAAGGCCGGCGATTACGTCTGGATCCGCGACGTGGTGCATGTAGTGCGTAGGGATGGCGAAGTCGAGGCGCTGGTCGGCTTCATGTTCGACATCAGCGAGCGCAAGAAGACCGAGGAACACCTCATGCGCCTGCAGAAACAGCTCGAAGAGCTGTCCTATCAGGACGGCCTGACCGGCATCGCCAACCGTCGCATGTTCGACACCGTGCTGGAGCGCGAGTGGGCTGCGGCCCAGCAGAGTGGCACGCCGCTGTCGCTGATCATGTTGGATATCGATTACTTCAAGCAGTACAACGACCATTACGGCCACCTCAAGGGCGACGAAGCCCTGCGCACGGTGGCCAGGACGCTGGCACAGGCGACCAACAATCCTCGGGATTTCGTCGCCCGCATTGGCGGTGAGGAGTTCGTCTGGCTGATGCCCGACACCTCGGCCGACAAGGCCCGCCAGGTTGCGGACAAGTGCATGCAGCTGGTGCGCCAGCAGCAGATCGCTCACGCGCGCTCCGAGGTCTCGCCCTTGCTGACCTTGAGCCTAGGAGTTGGCACCGTCACGCCAAGCGCAGACGCGGCGGCGCTGCCGTTTGTGGAAGAAATCGACGTGCTGTTGTACCGCGCCAAGCGCAATGGCCGGATGCGCGCGGAGTACGGTGAGTTCTAAGGGAGGTGTTTGATGCAGGGGAGTGCGCACATGCCTTGAAGGCGTCGGGCGCGTTGCATTGGTGATGCAGGCCGATGCGCGCGTCGCGCCCCCGCGTGGCCGGCGCCTGCGCGGCGGGATCGCACGTTGCACCGGGGCAGGCTGTCGCCATCGATGACGCCGGGCACCCAGCGCTGGTCGGTTGGTGTTTGATTCTCAGTATCAGCCCAGGTGCAGGTGGCCTCGATGGCGTTGCGCAAGGCGGTGCTTCAAGAATTCTTAAAGTCTGCATGGCCTGATGGCGACATCGCCCGCATGGACGGGCTTCTCGCAAGGGCATGCCTATGTCGTTCCACCAGGGAAACGCGATCCGTTGGGCCATCGTCACCGGCGCTTCCAGCGGGCTTGGACTTGCCTTTGCCTGGTCACTGGCCAGGCGCGGCTACTCGCTGGTGCTGGTGGCGCGCAGCGAGGTACCGATGCGTGCGCTGGCGCAGCAGATTCTTACCGATCATCCCGATCTGCAGGTGCGCGTGCAGCCCAAGGATCTGAGTCAGCCCAATGCGGCGGCCGAGCTGATGGCCGCGCTTGCCGATCTGGGAATCTCGCCAACGGTGTTGGTCAACAACGCCGGGCGCGGCCTGACGGGCCCGCTGCTCAGGCAGGAGGCCTCGGCGCTGCGTGCGATGATCGAGCTCAACATCCTGTCGCTGGTCGAACTGAGCCTGCTCGCGGCGCGGGCGATGGCGCGACAGGGCGAGGGGTACGTCCTTCAGGTCGCCAGCATGGCATCGCTGGGGCCAACGCCGGGGCTTGCCGCGTACGGCGCATCCAAGGCGTTCGTCCTTTCCTTTGGCGAGGCATTGCACGCAGAGCTCGCGCCCAGGGTGGCGGTGACTACGCTGGTGCCGGGCCTGATGGACACCGGCTTCAGTGACGCTGCAGGCGGCTACGAGGCGCCAGGCTGGGCCAGGGCCACGGTGATCACGCCGGAGCAGGCGGTCGAGACCGGCCTGGATGCGCTCTTCAAGCACCGTTCCAGCGTGGTTTCCGGAAGGCTGAATCAGCTGATGGCCGCCCTGAGCCGCTTCACCTCACGCCGCGGCCAGGCGCGCATGCTGGCCCGGCAGATGCCGGGGTGAAGTGGAAACAAGGGCGGAGCTGCTGCCCGGCTCGCGCGCGATGCCCAGGGACGTGAACCTCATCTTGCTAGCGTCGTAGTCGGCCAGGCCTTACTCGGCAAGTCGCTGCCTGTCGTTTCAACGATCGCGCGCAGGTGAGCGCGCCGCCGACGCGAAGGACGCGTTTATCGTTGACCCCGTGGTGCCTGGCGACGCGTTGGCGGCCTGGTGCAGCCGCGTGCGCGCTTGCGCCTTCCGGGCGGAACTGCTGAAGAGTATGAGGTTGCGCCCAGGCACGCTGTCCACGCCTGCCTGCCCTGGCGCGACGTGCTGCCGGCACGGCGGGCACCCGCCGTGCCAGTCCATCAGATCTGGATTTCGAGCTTGCGGCCATCATGGTGGCGACGTCAGTCCAGGTCAGCCTGGGCCTCGGTCACGCGATGGTCGTCAACCTGCGGACGACGTTCCGTCTCAGGAGAGATTCCAGGCGCCTGTCCGAACCGATGCACTGACCGGGTTGCCCAATCGGCGTGGCTGAGGGGTGTGGATACGAAGGCAGACATGAAGTGCTGAAGGCATTGGCGCATGAATCGCGCGAGTTTCCGGAGCCCCTCGTCATGGAGTGGTTAGGCGGGGAAGAGTTCGCAGTGATCGCATCGGGCCAGGACAGGGCGACCATGCGGTCGATCCTGGAGCGCCTGCTTGTGCAGGCGCGTGCGCTGGACGGACATGATGCTGTGGGCTTCAGCTTCAGCACCGGCTCTGCGCAGATCCAACCGGGGGGAACGTGTCGTGGATGCGATGCGATGCGCCGCGCGGACGCGGCACACTACGTTGTCAAGCGCCGTGGCGAGGCCGGCTTGATGGGGTCAACACCGGCCTGAAGTATCCCAGCATCCCGATGCCTGGGCTCGCACGGGATGCATGGTCGGGCGTGCCACTGGAGGCCCGCAACGGCTTGCCGGCACATGGCGTGTTGCAAAGCGGCAATCGTCAACAGCGACTACTGCTGCGCCGTTGGACGCACGACCATGCTGCCGACCTCGACGTCATGCGGCTGATCGATCGCAAACGCGATCGCGCGTGCGATGGCCTGCGCAGGAATGGCGATCGCGTCGGACTGCGCCTGCAGGCCCTGCCGAACCGATGGATCCCTGATGGTGTCCAGCAACTCCGACTGCACCATCCCAGGCGACACCTCGGTCACGCGGATGTGGGGTCCGGACTCCTGGCGTAATGCTTCGCTGATGCTCCTGACCGCATTCTTGGTTGCCGCGTAGACGCCCATTGTCGGCACGATCAACAGTCCGGCCGTCGAGACCACGTTGATGACATGGCCGCTTTCCTGGCGACCGAACACGGGCAAGGCCGCTGCGATCCCGTGGAGCACGCCGCGCACATTGACGTCGATCATCGCGTTCCACTCATCGACCCGGAGCGCGTCGAATCGCGAAAGTGGGCTGATGCCTGCATTGTTGACCAGGACATCGAGCCGTCCGAACTGCTCACATGCCAGTTCCACAAGTGCGAGGACATCCTGGTGCACCGTCACGTCGGTTTTCTTGAAAACCGCCTGTCCACCCGCCTTGGCGATGTCCTCCGCCACGGCGGCAATGCGTGACTCACGCCGCGCGCCAAGGACGACCTTGGCCCCCATCGCGGCCAAGAGCACCGCGGTTTCCCGACCCATGCCACTACCGGCGCCGGTGATGATCACGACCTTGTTCTCGATCGTCATGTGCGTGTTCCTATCGAATGGGTGTGTTGCCGACGTTAGACGCGGTAATCCGGATGGTCTACGCTCGGGGCGCCATGATTTCGTCGCAATCGTCCAAGCTTGACCCGCTTTCCAATGTGTTAACGGTATTGGGGGCGAGGAGTACCGGCCGCACCCGCCTGGAGGCGGGCGGCGACTGGGCGCTGTCGTTTCCCGAGAAGAATCGACTGAAGCTTGTCGCAGTGGTGAGAGGTGACTGCTGGATCTGCCTTCCCCGGCAGGAACCAAGGCACGTGGCCGAGGGCGATGTGTTGCTCATCGGCAACATGTCCTATGCCATTGCCAGTCATCCGCGCATCGCGCCTGTGGATGGCGTTTCGCTCTACGCCGGGCGAGACAGCGTGCGCCTGGGGGATGGCGACCAGGCCGTCCTTCTCGGCGCCGGTATCCTGTTTGAGAGGCAGGGCAGCGGTTTTCTGCTCGATGCCCTGCCGCCGTTCCTGAAGGTTCAGCGCGCGTCGCCAGCTGCCTTTGCCGTCCGCGGCATCCTCGATCTGCTCGATGGCGAGGTG
>JBEVNH010000185.1:0-14644 GCA_040508175.1 Pseudoxanthomonas sp. | reverse complement strand
CAATGGCGAACCCCGCACCCTTGCCGACACCTGCACGGTGGCCGACCTGCTGCAACAGGAACACATTGCCGGGCACCGGGTCGCGATCGAGGTCAACGGCAAGATCGTGACCGATGCCCAGTATGGATCGCAGGCCCTGTGCGATGGCGACACCGTGGAAGTCATCCACGCACTCGGCAGTCAGTAAGGGAGACCCAGCGCCGTTCGAGATCCGCCAGAACGCCGCTTTGGGTGATAATCGCGTTCATGTCATTCCCTGCACCACGACGCCCGCACCAAATGACGGGCATGTCACGATTGTTCATCGCGTCCACAGGCTTCCCCTGCTCTCGGCCTTGCGTCTTGCCCTGCACGTTGGGGAACACGCGCACCGCCACAGGGAGCCGCCGATGACCGACCCGTTTTCCAGCCCCGGCGCCAAGATGCCGCCCAAGCCCTTCACCATCACCGAGGGCCGTCGCGAGATTCGCAGTTTTGTACTGCGCCAAGGCCGCTTTACCGAGGCACAGCAGCGCGCGTTCGACATCCAGTGGCCTACGTTTGGCCTGGACTACACCGGCCAGGCGCGGGATTTCGACACTGTTTTCGCGCGTCGCGCACCGCTGGTGCTGGAGATCGGCACCGGCAATGGCGAGGCCCTGTGCTTTGCCGCCCGGCATGACCCGTCGCGCAACTACATCGGCATCGAAGTCCATGCCCCGGGCGTCGGGCGCCTGCTCAATGCGCTGGACAGCGACGCCAGCCACCATGTGCGCGTGTATCACCATGACGCGGTGGAAGTGCTGCTCCACGAAGTGGCCGACGGCGCGCTGGATGAAGTCCGCATCTACTTCCCTGATCCCTGGCACAAGAAGCGCCACAACAAGCGCCGCCTGATCCAGCCCGAGTTCGCCCAGCTGCTGGTGCGCAAGCTGCGCCCAGGCGGTCGCCTGCACGCGGCGACCGACTGGGAAGCCTATGCCGAGCACATGTGGGACGTGCTGGATGCCACGCCCGGCCTGCGCAATCGCGCCGGCCTGCGTGGCAGCGTTCCGCGTCCGGACTGGCGCCCGCAGACCCACTTCGAGACGCGCGGCCAGAAGCTCGGCCATGGCGTCTGGGATCTGCTGTACGACCGTGACTGACTTTTCCTTTTCCACGCACTAAAGGACCCGGGCGCGCGCATGGACACCGCCTTGACGCTGACTAACGACATGAGGCTCGTCCTCGGGCTGGTCGGCTTCACCATGGCGATGTTCCTGTTCGAGCGCATCCGCGCCGACGTGGTGGCGATGATCGTGCTGGTCGCGCTCGGCATCACCGGCCTGATCGCGCCGGAAGAGATCTTCGGTGGCTTCTCCGGCAACGCGGTGATGAGCATCATCGCCACGACCATCCTCGGCGCCGGGCTGGACCGCACCGGGGCGCTGAACCGCCTGGCGTTCTGGCTGCTGCGACGCGGCCACGGCATCGAGCAGCGGCTGCTGCTGATGACCACCGGCATCGCCGGCCTCAACTCGTCCTTCATGCAGAACCCGTCGGTGATGGCGCTGTACATGCCGGTCGCCTCGCGCCTGGCCTCGCGCAGCGGATTGACGCTGCAGCGCCTGCTGCTGCCGATCGCCTCGGCGATCGTGATGGGCGGCGCGTTGACCATGGTCGGCAACTCGCCGCTGATCCTGCTCAACGATCTGCTGATCTCGGCCAACAACAACCTGCCCTCGGGCATGGCCACGCTCGAGCCGCTGCGCATGTTCGCCCCATTGCCGGTGGGCGTGGCCCTGTTGCTCGCCTCGCTGCTGTACTTCCGCTACTACGGCAGCAAGGCGCTCAGGCAGGAAACCGAAACCAGCACCGCGCCAGCGCGCACCGAAAGCTATTTCGCCAACACCTACGGCATCGAGGGCGAAGTCTACGAACTGACCGTCACCGCCGACAGCCCGCTGGTGGGCATGTCGATGGGCGATGCCGAAAGCCTGCACGATGCGCCGCTGATCCTGGCGCTGCAGACGGGCAACGACACGCGCCTGGCGCCGCCGGCGGACATGCGCATCTGGGTCAACAGCGTGCTGGGCGTGATGGGCAAGCGCGCGGAGGTACAGGATTTTTCGCAGAACCACTTCCTCAAGCTGTCTTCGCGCCTGCGTCGTTTCGGTGACCTGTTCAATCCCAGCCGTGCTGGCATCTCCGAAGCCGTGGTGCCGCCGACCTCGGGCTTCATTGGCAAGACCGCCGCCGAGCTGCGCCTGCGCCAGCAGTCGGGCATCAGCCTGCTGGCGATCAACCGCGACAAGAAGGTGCTGCGCGAGGACGTGCGCAAGGTCTCGCTGCGCGCGGGCGACATGCTGGTGTTCCACAGCATCTGGCAGGACCTGGCGCAGGCGGCCAAGGGCCGCGACTTCGTGGTGGTCACCGATTACCCCAAGGGCGAGCAACGGCCGCACAAGTTCAAGATTGCCATGGCGATCTTCGCCGCGACCATCGTGATCGCCCTGACCTCGCGCCTGCCAGTGGCACTGACACTGTGGACCGGTGTGGCCGGCATGCTGGTCACCGGCGTGTTGCGCATGGACGAGGCCTACGCCTCCATCAGCTGGAAGACGGTCTTCATGATGGCTGGGCTGATCCCGTTGGGCTGGGCGATGGACAGCAGCGGTGCGGCCGCCTGGGTGGCCGGACACACGGTGGAGCGCCTGCCCGATGGCATTCCCGTGTGGGTGCTGGAGATCGCCATCGCGCTGCTGGCCACGGCGTTCTCGCTGGTCATCAGCCACGTCGGCGCCACCATCGTCATGGTGCCCATGGCGATCAACCTGGCGCTTGCCGCTGGCGGCAATCCAACCGCGTTCGCGCTGATCGTGGCGCTGTCGGCATCCAACAACCTCATGACCGCCTCCAACCCGGTGATCTCCATGGTGGTCGGCCCGGCCAACTACACGTCCAAGCAACTGTGGCGCGTGGGCGGGCCGATGTCGCTGATCTACACCGTGGTGGTGGTCGGCATGGTCAACCTGATGTTCTGGCTGGAGCCTCGCCTGTGAAAAGGTCCTGCCGGTGCAGCTGACGATGCATGTGGTCGAAGGCGATTACGCCATCGCGCGCCTGGCGCCCGAGGCCCCGTTGCCCGCATGGCTGCCACAAAAGGGATTCTGTTCGGTCACGCGCAGCGCTGATGAGCTCTCGGTGGTCTGCCTGCAGCGGGCGGTGCCTGCGGCGGTGCGCAGCGATGGCGACTGGCGCATGTTCAGCCTGGCCGGCCCGTTCCCGTTCGACATGACCGGCATCCTGCTCAAGGTGCTCGCACCGCTGGCAGCCGCGGACATCGGCATCTTCGCCCTGTCCACCTTCGATACCGACCACGTGCTGGTCAAGGCCGCGCATCTGGACGCGGCCATCGCCGCGCTGCGCGCCGACGGTCACACCGTCCACGCCTGACTCAGGCCAGCACGACCTCGCCTTCGCGGATCTCCACCGGCACGGCCAGCAACGATTGACCGCGGCACGGCCCGCCGGTGCACTCGCCACTGTCCAGCCGAAACGTCGCGCCATGCACCGCGCAGACCAGCTGCTGGTCACCTGTCAGCAGAAACTGCCCGGGGGCGTAGTCCATGCGACGCCCGGCATGCGGACAGACATTCATCCAGGCCCTTACCTGCGCGCCATGACGGATGACGATGAACGATTCCGCATCGCCGTCCCGCATCCATTCGACCTCGACAGGCTGTTGCTCGGGCAAGGCATTCAGGGAAATCAACGACATGGCGTTTAACGAAGTCCTCACACAGTCACATAGGTGTCATCGGATACTGCTCCACACCGATCACCCGGCATATTCGCACGAGCCCCTGACTGCCATGGTCAATCGCCTGTTTTCCAATCGCATGTTCCGTTTTGACACATCGCGCCTGCGCGCCGTGATTTCGCCACGCAAGCCCCGCAATCCGCTGCTGCGGCTGGCCTGTGGCCTGCTCGGCGTGGCCCTGCTCGCGGTCATGGTGTTCTTTGGTTTGTTCCTGGGTGCGGCCATGATCGCGGGCGGCATGCTGCTCAAGCTGATGAGCCAGCGCGGCAGACCGGTGGCGGCGCGCCAGCGGGTGGTGGAAGGCGAGTACCAGGTGGTGCGCAAGGCTGCGTTGCCCTTCGGCCGCTGATCTTCAGCGGCCCTCCTGCGCTGCCCTGATCGGGGCGGACGCGTACACTGGCGAGTGCTTCCCCCAAGGACACCACGCCAATGACCGATGTGATTCCCGCACCCGAGCCCGTCCGCATTCCCCTGCGTGGCGGCGGCACGTTTCCAGTCCGCCGGGTCTACTGCGTAGGTCGCAATTTTGCCGACCATGCACGCGAAATGGGCGCCACCGCGCCTGCGTCGAAGGCCGAGCGCGGCCAGCCCACCTTCTTCCATAAGCCGGCCGACGCGCTGGTGGTCGGCGGTGGCGCCGTCCCATATCCGCCCGGCACCTCAGATCTCCACCATGAGGTGGAACTGGTGGTCGCACTTGGCAAGGACGCGCCCGCTGGCGACCTCCCCCGCGAAGATGCCATGGCGCTGGTGCTGGCCTACGGCGTAGGCCTGGACCTGACCCGTCGCGACCTGCAAGCCGCGGCCAAGGCCAAGGGCCTGCCCTGGGACACCGCGAAAGGTTTCGATCACTCGGCGCCGGTAAGCGCGCTGGTGCCGGCAGATCAGGTCGCCACGGCGCTGGACCAACTCACGCTCACGCTGAACGTCAACGACGAACAACGCCAGCACGGATCGTTGTCCGATCTGATCTGGGACGTGCCGGACATCCTGCACGAGCTATCGCGGCTCTACGCACTGAAGGCCGGTGATGTGATCTACATGGGCACGCCGTCCGGCGTGGCCGCACTGCAGCGCGGCGACCGTTTCGTTGCATCGTTGGATGGCGTGGTGAATCTGGAAGGAACCATCAGCGGTTGACGCCGCCACACCGCATGTGTGAACTCATGCATGTTTGACGCTTGCTTGCGTAGCCTGCTGCGGCGGCCTGCGCGCCATTCCCCCGAGAACAGAAGGAATCACACATGGGCATGATCACCGAGTTCAAGAAGTTCGCCATGCGCGGCAACGTCATCGATCTCGCCGTCGGCGTCGTGATCGGCGCGGCCTTCGGCAAGATCGTCACCTCGCTGGTGGCTGACATCATCATGCCGCCGATCGGGCTGTTGATCGGCAACGTGGATTTCTCCGACCTTGCGGTCACCCTGCGCGAAGCTACGGTCGATGCGGCCGGCCAGGAAGTGCCGGCGGTGGTGATCGCCTACGGCAGCTTCATCAACGTGGTCATCCAGTTCCTGATCGTGGCGTTCGCGATCTTTGCCCTGGTGCGTGCAATCAACAAGCTGGCGCCGAAGAAGGAAGAGGAAGCCAAGGGTCCGACCGAAGATGTGCTGCTGCTGCGCGAAATCCGCGATGCCCTGAAGGACAGGCCCACCGGCACCGGCACGCTGCCGCCGGGCTGACCCATGATCGGCGAGGCACCAGGCTTCGCATGAGAGATGTGCTCGAAACATGACCTCCGAGAGGGGTCCAAGGGAGCCGCGGGCTGCTACGCTCGCGGCTCCCTTGGTTTTGACGGACGCTCCGCATGCATCGCCTTGCCCTCGCTATCGCCACAGCCCTGCTTGCCACCGCACCTGCCTGGGCGGCCGAGACGAAGATTTCGGACAAGGCGATCGCACAGGCCACCCAGCTGCGCGCGCAGGCGCTGGACGATGCGACCGCGTGGAAGGTGACCGAATCGCTGACCACCGAGGTTGGTCCGCGCATTGCCGGCAGCGAGGCCGATGCACGCGCCGTGGCCTGGGCACAGGCCAAGTTCAAGCAACTGGGCTTCGACAAGGTCTATACCGAGGCCGTGCACTTCCCGAAGTGGGAGCGTCGCAGCGAATCGGCCCAGGTGCTGGGTGACCATGCGCAACCGCTGACCATCACTGCGCTGGGCGGCAGCCCGGGCGGCACGGTGGAAGGTGAAGTCGTGCGTTTTCCCACGCTGGATGCCCTGCAGGCCGCCCCGGCCGGCTCACTGGCCGGCAAGATCGCCTTCGTCGATTACCAGATGACCAAGGCGCGTGACGGCAGCGACTACCGCAACGGCGGCGCGGTCCGTAGCAAGGCGCCGTCCGAGGCGATCCGCAAGGGCGCGATCGGTTTCGTCATGCGCTCGGCCGGCACCGACTCGCACCGCGTGCCGCATACCGGCATCACCCGCTTTGACGAAGGCCTGACGCCGATCCCGTCGGCTGCGCTGTCGGTGCCCGATGCCAACCAGCTGGCACGCCTGGCCGCGCTCGGCGCGACCCGCCTGAAGCTCACGCTGGACTGCGGCTGGGATGGCAAGGCGACCTCCTACAACGTCATTGGTGAAATCACCGGGCGCAGCCTGCCCAAGGAAGTGGTGGTGATCGGCGGACACCTGGATTCCTGGGACCTGGGCACCGGGGCGATCGACGATGGCGCTGGCGTGGGCATCACCATGGCCGCCGGCCACCTGATCGGCCAGCTCAAGCAGGCGCCCAAGCGCACGATCCGCGTGGTGGCCTTCGCCAACGAGGAACAAGGCCTCTACGGTGGGCGCGCCTATGCCGACGCACATGGTCGCAACGCCGCGGACATGAAGCTGCACCAGATTGGCGCGGAGAGCGACTTCGGCGCGGGCCGCATCTATGCCTTCAACACCGGCTCGGCCAATCCCGCCGAATCGCGCGCGGCCACCGCGCAGATCGCGCAGGTGCTGGAACCGCTGGGCATCAGCTATACGCCGAGCGAGGAAGGCGCGGGGCTGGAAGGGCCGGGTCCGGACATCGGGCCGATTGCCGCCAGGGGCGGCGCCTGGGCCGGATTGTCGCAGGACGGCACCGACTACTTCGACCTGCACCACACCGCCGACGACACGCTGGACAAGATCGACCCGAAGGCACTAGCACAGAACGTGGCTGCATACACGGTCTTCGCGTATCTGGCGGCGGAAGCCGACGGCAGTTTCGGCAGCGCCTTCAAGCCAACGCCGTCGCAGGAATGAGGCGACCGCTGAGCGGGTCCGGAAGGTAGGCGGATGCAGGCTCGTGCCAACCGGCTTCTGGCAATCGGCGCCGCCATGAGCGGCTTCGCCGCGCTGATGCATCTCGCCTGCATAGTGGTTGGCGCACCGCTTTTCCGACTGCTGGGCGCGGGAGAGCACATGGCACAGATGCATCTCGCGGGGCAGTGGTATCCCACCATTGTCACACTGGTCATCGCGTGCGTTCTCACTGCCTGGAGTCTCTACGCGCTTTCGGGCGCAGGCCTGATCCGCAGGCTTCCCTTACGACGCACCGTGCTCTCAGCGATCACGGCCCTCTACCTGACGCGAGGACTCGCGTTCGCGCCGGCGATGGCCTACTTCCCCGGCAACAGCACCACCTTCTGGATGGTGAGCTCGTCGATCTGCCTGCTCATCGGGGCCATCCACCTGGCGGGTCTTCGCCAGCGCTGGGCAATGTTATGAGCTTGCAATGACAAGCGCTCATTGAGCCGAACCCGCTTTCAGAACCACGTCGATGAAGCACACATCCGGCCTAGCCGGGGTTTCCCTTGGCGCAGTTGGCTGTTCGGGGAGCGACCGTCGCCGTGCTCAGCGGCCTTGCCATTGCGAGAGGAACACGGCCGTGGCCGCGGAGACGTTGAGACTCTCCACCGCCCCGGTACCGGGGATGGACAGGCGCAGATCACAGGACTGTGCCAGCGCAGGCGCCATGCCCTCGCCTTCCGCACCCATCACATAGATCAAGCGCGGTGGAAGCGGGGTGGCGAACAAGTCCTGGCCGTCGCGCACCACGGTGGCAGCCAGGGTGAAACCTGCGGCCTTCAGTTGGGCCACCGCGCTGTCATCTGCGTCCAGGCGCACTAGTGGAATGGATTCGGCGCCGCCTTCGGCCACGCGTGCGGCAGCGCCCGACAGCGACAGGCCGGACTGCCTGGGCAGCAGGATGGCCGACACGCCGAAATGCGCGGCCGAACGCAGGATCGCGCCGAAATTATGCGGATTGCCGACCCCATCCAGCCACAGTGCCAGCTGCGGCCCGGCCGGCAGGGACTGCAGCCAGTCCGACAGCAGACGTGGCTCCACGCGCAGGACGTCTGCCACGACGCCTTCGTGGTGCTCGCTGCCCGCGAGTTTTTGCAGATCGGCCTCTTCCACCACACGATAGCCCACGCGCTGCTTCACGCACCAGGCCAGCAGCGGTTTGAGCGTGCCAAGCCGTGCCTCGGTGAGGTAGAGCTTGCGGATGGAACCAGGCCGGGCCTTGAACACCGCATGGACCGCATTGAGGCCGTACAGCCGCTGCTCGCTGCCGCGCCGGTTCGGCGGTGCCAGGGCATATGGTGCATCGTCGTGCGCATCGGGACGCGGCGCACGCGGTGCGTATGGCGTGGCGGGACGCGCATCGCGCGGAGGACGCGATTTCCAGGGACCGGTCATGTCGCGGACTTCCAGATTCCCGCGTTGCGAATGCCCAGCGCATCCGGATCGAACACGGGATCCTTGCCGGCCTTCTTCTGCATTTCATAGTCGCGCAGCGCCGCCATCGCCGGCTTTTGCAGGATCAGGATGGCGATGATGTTGAGCCAGGCCATGATGCCCACGCCAAGGTCGCCCAGCATCCAGGCCATCTTGGCATCGTTGAATGCGCCGAAAACCACCATGCCGACGATGCCAAGACGCAACAAAAGCACCGTGAACGGACGACGCTTCGCGCCGTTGACGTAGGCCAGGTTGGTTTCGGCCATGTAGTAATACGCCATGATGGTCGTAAAGGCGAAGAAGAACAGGGCGATGGCGACGAAGCCAGCACCCCAGCCCGGCAGCACCGACTCCACTGAGGCCTGCACGTAGCCCGCGCCCTCCGGCACGTTGGCCAGGCCCGAGTACAGCGCTGTGCCTTCCGGCGAGAACACGTTGTAGTTGCCCGTGGACAGGATCAGGAAAGCCGTGGCGGTACAGATCATCATCGTGTCGAAGTAGATGGCGAATGCCTGCACGTAGCCCTGCTTGGCCGGGTGCGAGACCTCGGCGGCGGCGGCGGCGTGCGGGCCGGTTCCCTGGCCGGCTTCATTGGCATAGATGCCACGTTTGACACCCCATTCCACCGCCAGGCCCATCATCGCGCCGAAGGCAGCATGTGCGCCAAAGGCGCTTTTGAAGATCAAGGCAAACATGTCCGGCACACGGTCGAAGTTGAGGCCCATCACCACCAGCGCCGCCAGGATGTAAGCCAGCGCCATGAACGGCACGACGACCTCGGCAAAATTAGCGATGCGCTTGACGCCGCCGAAGATGATGACGGCCAGCACCAGGGCCACGCCGATGCCGATGCACAGCTTCACCGCACTGATGGCTGGCATGCCCATCAGCTGCCCGTCCAGATTGCCGCACAGGCTGGTGCCACGACAGGCGTTGATCGCGCTGTCGGCGATGGCATTGGCCTGCACGCCCGGCATCAGGAAACCGGTGGCGATGATGGTGGCCACGGCAAAGGTCAGTGCGTACCACTTCAACCCCATTGCCTTCTCGATGTAGTAGGCCGGGCCGCCGCGATAACGACCTTCTGCGTCCTTGACCTTGTAGATCTGCGCCAGGGTGGACTCCACATAGGAGGTGGAGGCACCGAGAAACCCCATCACCCACATCCAGAAGATCGCGCCCGGGCCACCGAAGGCAATCGCCGTGGCGATGCCCGCAATGTTGCCGATGCCGATGCGTCCAGCCATGGACATGGCCAGCGCCTGGAACGAGGACACGCCCGCATCGGACTTCTGCCCGCCGACGGTCAGCCGGAACATCTCCAAGAGACCGCGCACCTGCATGAAGCGTGTGCGGAAAGAAAAATACAGGCCTGCGCCCAGGCACATGAAAATGAGCGCTTTGCTCCAGATGATGCTGTTGAGGGCAGTGACGAGCTGTTCCACGGCGGGGGATCTCCGTCGGTCGTTGGCGGTGGGAAGGCACGCGACGCCGCCGCGGCCACCCGATTGTCCACCATTCCGCGGCGCCTGTATGCCGGACCAAGGCAGGTGGATGACAGGCGTGGGACGAGCAATGCGTCAGGGCAACAGCGCGAACCGGCGCAGATCGTGCAGCTGGCCGTGCTTGATCACCGCACGACGCTCGACGCCCTCTTCTTCGAACCCGCTCTTGCGCAGCACGCGCGCCGACGCGGCATTGAAGTCCAGCGTGAACGCCTGCACCCGCATCAGCTGGTAGTGCGCGATGACCCATGGCAGATAGGTGGCCACCGCCTGCGTCATCAGGCCACGGCCCCAGTGCGCGCGGGCCAGCCAGTAGCCCAGCTCGGCACTGTGCAGGCGTTCGCCGGCGCCCACGCGCGCGCCGATGCCGCCACAGGCCTGCCCGTCGATCTCGATGGCCAGCACCGGCTGCGACAGATCCACCACCCGGCCTTCCAGGAAGGCGATCCCGTCGGCCTGCGTATAGGGATGCGGGAAGCGGTCACTGACCCGCCGCGCGACTTCGGCATCATCCGCGTGCCGCACCAAGGCAGGCAGATCATCGCGACGCCAGCGGCGCAGGATGAAACCGCCGGCGTGCAATTCAAACGATGCGTCCATGGTCTTTCCTCCTCCGAATGAAAACACCGCGGACGTGACCGCCCACGGTGTTGGATGTCCCACGACAATGGAGGCGATCTGCCGCGGTCAGCGGCCGATCGCCACGCCCTGCTGCTTGTGCTTCAGCGCCGCGCAGAGGCGGATGTTCTCGCCGGTCTGCGCCAGCCCGCGGTCAGCGCCGCTCAGCTGCGCCAGGCGCGGTTTGAAGAAGGCGTCCAGGCGGTCGGCTTCCTCCACGGTGCAGCCACCGGACGCGGCCAGCGCCGGCAGGCGCCCGCCGGCGAAAGAGCCGGTGCGCTTGACGATGGCGTCGACGTTGGCGGTGAACCAAGGCCACATCGAGGCATGGGTACTGGCCGTGGCATGCCCACGCATCAGCACGTTGCTCATTTCGCCGACCTTGACCGCATCGGTCAGTGCGAAATCACGCACCTGCTGCAGCAGCACGCCATCCGTGGTGGCCCCGATGGCCGAGATCATCGCGTTACGCTGCGAGGCGTCGCCATGGGTCTTGATCGCCGCGATCAAGGCGTTGACCGCCGGCTTGCCGCGCACCTGCACGGCAACGGACAGCGCATCGCCCAGCAGGTCGGGGTTGGCGGCGCCGAAGTTGGGAGCGACACCGCCGGCCAGCACGGCATCGCCTTGGGCCAGCAAGGCCTGGCGGACCTCCGGCACGGCCAGCGAATCACCAAGGAACCCCGCCAGGGTGGAGCGCAGCTCGACGTCATCGGGTGATTCACCTTCGCGACGCTGATAGCCCAGGGCCTGCAGCCGCGGCAGGAATGCCTTGACCGCCGCGCTGCGCACGGCATCGCGCTGGGCGTCGTTGGTGGCCAGCACGCGCCAGATCCAGAACGTGCGGTCCACCAGCGCGGTAGACACCTCCGGCAGCTTGGAGGTCGATAGCGCCTGCAGGGCGACCAGGACGTCGTTCACATCAGCATCGCCACGACGGAATGCCGAATCGATGGCATCGGCGTAGGCCAGCTTTTCGCCATCGTCCAGCGCCGCCACGTGCTTGCCCAGCGCGGCCAGCTGCTGCGGCGGCAGGCTGAAACGGTAGTACCCGGCGCCCTTGGCGTTGGGGAACACCCAAGGCTTGCGCGCGGCATCGGCCAGCACGATCCGGCCCTCGCTGCCGGTGACCAGTTCGCAAGCCGTCCTGCTGCCCTTGCGCGCTTCGTATTTCACGCAGACCGGGATGCCCCAGGTCTGGTTGGCGTCGCCCTTGGAGCCCAGCGGCAGGTAGCGTTGCTGCCTGACCTCCAACACCGTGTCGCGGCCCTCGCGCACCACCTCGGTCTGCAGATAGGGCACGCCCGGCTGGTTGAGGAAGCTGCGGAAGGCGTTCTGGAACGTCTCGTCCTTGCCCGCGGCCTTGGCAATCGAGCCGACCAGATCGTCAGCGGTGGCGTTGGCAAACTTGTGCGAGGCGATGTAATCGCGCATGCCGGCCTGGAAGGTCTCCTCGCCGACGAAGGCTTCGAACATCCCCAGCACCGCCGCACCCTTCTGGTAGGTGATGCCATCGAAGGCGGTTTCGATATCACCATTGCCGGTGATCGGCTGGCGCATCTTGCGTGCGCTGACCAGTGCGTCATTGTCCATCGCATGCTGGGCGCCGCTGATGCGGTCCAGGTCGGCGTGGTACTCCGGGTGGAACTGCATCGTCACCTTCTGCTGCATCCAGGTGGCGAAGGATTCGTTGAGCCACAGATCGTCCCACCAGGCCATGGTGACGATGTCGCCGGTCCACATGTGGGCTAGCTCATGCGCGGTGACGTTGAACGACCCGCGCACGTTGCGCGAGGGTGAGTTCCTGTCCAGCAGCAACAGCCAGTCGCGGAAGGTCACGAATCCCGGGTTTTCCATCGCACCGGCGGAGAAGTCCGGCGCGGCCACCAGGTCCAGCTTGTCGAACGGATAGCCGAAGGCGTAGTAATCCTCCAGGAAATGGATCATCTGTGGGGTCTGGGCCAGCGCGCGTTCCATGCGTGCGCCCTGCCCCTTGGACGCCACGCCGCGCAGTTTGATGGCCTGGGTGCGGTGGGCGGTCGCGGCGATGTCCGGGCCGGGCACGACGTCCCACGGACCGACGCCGTAGGCCAGCAGATAGGTCGGCAGCGGCAACGTGGTGGCGAACTTCACCGTCTTCCAGCCCTTGCCGGCCGGCCTGGTTTCCACCTCGGCGGTGTTGGCCAGCGCCTTGTCGCCGTCGGGCACGGTGATGCTCAGGTCATAAGGCGTCTTGAAACTCGGCTCGTCGAAGCCCGGGAACGCATAGCGGGCGCTGACCGGCTCCATCTGCGTCATGGCGTAGTTCTCGCCCTGATACTTGACCTGGTACAGCCCCTGCAGCTGCTGGTTGAGCGGCGCGGTGTAATTGATGTCCAGCGTGAGCTGCTGCGGCTCCAGGGTGCGTCCAAAATCGATGCGCACCACGCCTGCCTGCTCGTCGGCAGGCACGTAACGGGCGATGGCGCGCTTGCCCTTGGCATTGGTCACGAAGGTGCGCGAGACCTTCAGCTCCTTGCCGTGCAGCCAGACATGGTCCGACGCCTCCTTCAGGTCCAGCTTGATCTGCGCCCGGCCAGTGAAGGTGGGCTCATCAGGATCGATTTTCAGCGACAGCGTGTAGTGCGTCGGCGTCGCCCAGACAGGAAGGTGGCCGGCAGGCACGTCGTCCTTGGATGCGGCGAACGCAGTGCCACAGCACAGCGCCAGGGCGGAGAACAACACGGAACGGACCGGAAGACGCATCGGGCGGGGATGTCCTTGGAAGGAAACCCCGCACTTCACCACAGCTGCCCCGCACGGGCATGTGACCAAAGCGACAGGTGGGCGTGTTCAGCTCGACAGCACTCAGAACGTCAACTTGGAGGCAGGCCAGGTGCAGGCCCAACGACTGATCAATCCAATGATCAGCAACAGCTACTCCCTCCACCAATCGAGTTTCCCTTCGATGTTGTTCCATTAGAAGTGGATGGGGGCGCAGTCTCCTCCCCTGATTTCGATTTCGACACACTTGGGACACGCCGCATATCCGGACGGCCATTCCCCCAATGCGTGGAGCGGTGCGTCGGACTGCGGAACAAGCCTCATTACCGGCCTAGATCCTGCGCAAATCCCAAACTGTTTAGAACCATCACGTGGGATTGAAATGACCGGCAACGGCTTTGAATTTAGATTGACGGACAGGAGAGCGGCGTTGCCCGACACGCGTAGGTGTACAGCGTCGGGATGGCCATTCATGTCCAGGTCCGCATTCACGGATCGACCTTCTGGCTCACCTGCAAACACCATCAATGCAGGCAGTGCACACGATACAAGCAGCAAGGTGCGTCGCAGCACGGGTCTTTCCTTTAGGTGTTACGCGTTGCCAGACGGCTTATCGTCCTTGAAGACGCTGCGTTTGGGTAGAGAGCTGCCAATAACCGGGAGCTCTCGCAAATCCCATCACGCGTGCCCGCCCACCGACGGTGTTTCGGCGTCCAGCACTTTCAGCGCGTTGGCGACGGATTCTGGCGACTTGGTGTACGGGGCGATCAACGTATAGAACGCCGGCACCACGTACAGCGACAGCAGCGTGGACAGCGAGACGCCGAAGATCACCACGACACCAATCGTGGCGCGGCTGGCCGAACCCGGGCCGCCGGCCAGCACCAGCGGCACCGCACCGACCACCGTGGCGATCGAGGTCATCAGGATCGGGCGCAGGCGCACGCTGGCTGACTCGACGATGGCCTGGTGCACGCTGCGGCCTTCATCACGCAGCTGGTTGGCGAACTCCACGATCAGGATGCCGTTCTTGGCCGCCAGGCCCACCAGCATCACGATGCCGATCTGGCTGAAGAGATTGAGCGTGCCACCGGTGGCCCATAGCCCGACCAGCGCGCCCAGCACCGCCAGCGGCACGGTCAGCATGATCACCAGGGGATGGGCGAAGCTTTCGAACTGCGCGGCCAGCACCAGGTACACCACCAGCAGCGCCATGCCGAAGGTCAGCAGGACCGCGGCGCCGGACTTCTGGTA
>JBEVNH010000064.1:0-5348 GCA_040508175.1 Pseudoxanthomonas sp. | reverse complement strand
AGCCCAGCTGGGCGGTGATCGCGACCGAGGACAAGGCGTTCGACCAGGCCATGCTCGTCCACATGGCCGAACGCATCGGCGCCGACATCACCCGCGTGTCGGCCAGCCACGCGCTGTTCTACACCCAGCCGGGCGTGGTCGCCGAGGCGATCGAGCGCGCCGCGCAGGGCGTGCGTTAGGGCGAGTGATCGCCGCGCCGCGATGGACCGGTCGCGTCCGGTCCATGTCGCGGTGGCGCAGCGTATCGGCGGTTTGCATGGTGCACTTGCCGCCGATCGGGAATCCCGTGTCCGGATGCCGGATCGGCGCATCGATGCCTTTCGTCGCGGCGACTCACGGCGTCATGTTTGCTTGTCGGCGTGCGAGTCAGAACCCGTACCGGAATGCCGAATCGCCAACCGCCCGCTAAACTGCGCGCCCCGTTTCCGCATTCGACAAGGATCCCGCCATGCCCGCTACCACCACCCCGTCCGGCCTGCAGTACGAAGACACCGTCGTCGGCACGGGCGCAGAAGCGCAGCCCGGCCGCAACGTGACCGTGCACTACACCGGGTGGCTGTACGAGAACGGTGTGCAGGGCGCGAAGTTCGATTCCAGCAAGGATCGCGACGAGCCTTTCATCTTTCCCCTGGGCGGCGGCATGGTCATCAAGGGCTGGGACGAAGGCGTGCAGGGCATGAAGGAAGGCGGCCAGCGCACGCTGATCATCCCGTCCAACCTCGGTTACGGCGCACGCGGCGCCGGTGGCGTCATCCCGCCCAACGCGACGTTGAAGTTCGACGTGGAACTGCTGGGCGCCTGAATCCTGCGGCGTACGCAGACAAAACGTGCGGTGCCAGGTTCACGCATCAGAACTCGGAAGCCGACCGTGCGATCCCGTCGTCTGCGCGCAACGCTGACCATGCCAGGTTCACGTCCTGGCACTATCGCGATGCCTGAGCCGGGCTGATCGCCGCGCCTGGCCTGGTCGACCCGGGCAGAGGGCCGGGCTGGCTGGCTGTGCGCGTAGCGCCCGGGACGCAGACGCGGATTCAAGTTCAGCGCCGCGCGGCCGCTGATATCAGGCTGTCACCGTCGATTCGGGCGGTGGCGGCCTTGTCGTCCTGGCATCCAGCCGCGCACGCCGCGAGGCACGTCGCCCGTGTCTCCATCGGCTGCGATGGAGGTGCGGGCCGCCCGTCAACGTCCTGCTTTGGACTTCGAACGCCTGATGATCGCCACGCTTCTCGTCGGCATGCTGTGTGTCTACCTGTTGAGCTTCACCGTGATGTTCCTGCTCATCAGCAGGCGCCTGGGGGGCGAGAAGATGGGGACGGATGCGTTCGCCGTGGGCAACCTCACCCTCGGCGTGGCGTACGTGCTGCAACTGCTGGAAGGGCCGGCGGGGTTGAGCTGGATGAGCGTGGTCAATCACGCGCTCACGCTCTGCGCGCTGCTGGCCTACAGCGTCGGCGGCCTGCGCTTCTTCGGTCGGCCGACTCCGTTGCGCTGGCCGCTGGCAGCGCTCGGGCTGGGCTACGCGGCCGCGCAGGTCCTGGTGGAATGGGGCTGGGGTCCCGTGGCGCGCCACGCGATGCTTTCCGCGGCCTGCGCACTCTGGTTCGCCGCCATGGTGGTCGTGCTGCTGGCGGGGCTGCGCACGTTCGCCCGCGATCTCCGTGGCGAGGCGCTGCTGTTTGCCACGCTGATCGCCGGCATCGGTGTGTTGAACGTGCTCAAGCTGGCCAAGCTGCTGGCCGGCGGCCTGGCGGCGCTGAACATGGAGGGTCAGTTCCAGGTGGTCTTCTACGTGTACATGTGTTCGCTGGCGACCATCATTCCGCCGTTCATCGTCTGGCTGGTGCTGCGTCGCCTGACCGACCAGCTGCGCGACATGGCCGCGCGCGATCCGTTGACGCAGCTGCTCAACCGCCGTGGCCTGACCGAGGCGCTGGACGCGCGCTTGCGGCGTCCGAACGCCGGCGCCCGCCTGTTGCTGATTGACGTCGACCACTTCAAGCACATCAACGACCGGCACGGTCACCAGGCCGGGGACGCCGTGCTGTGCGCCCTTGGCGATGTGCTGCGCGGCGCGGTGCGCGCGGGTGATCTGGTGTGCCGGATGGGCGGCGAGGAATTCGCCGCCGTCTGCCCGGGCGCCGACGATGCCACCGCATTCCACGTGGCCGAGCGCATCCGCACCGCCGTGGCATCGACCGTCCTGCTGCAGGCGCCGGATGGCGAAGCGGTGCGCTGCACCGTCACCGTGGGCATCTCCGGGTGCTTCGACGACGCTGTGTCACGGGCCAAGGCGATGCAGGCAGCGGACGCGGCGCTCTATCGCGGCAAGCACGCGGGGCGCAACCGGGTGGAATGGGGGCACGCGATCCCGAGCGCTTGAGGTGCCGGCCTGAAGGCTTCCTGGCGCGCGTCCCCGACGGCCGGACCTCTGCACGCAGTGGTCCGACAGAGTCTGGCTCCGGATGCACTTCGTCGCGTCAATCGATGTTCCCGGGCGTCACGTCAACCGGTCATCGCCAGGGCGACGCGCTGCGTCGTGCGGCGCTGCGATCAGCGCGTGGCGGTCAACGCAAGCCACAAGGAAACAGGGATCAGCGTGCATTTTTTTCTCACTTCGCATCAGCGCTGAAAATCAAAGGCGTTCGCACGCAATGTCGGCGGGCCACGCTTGTTCTGGAACTGTGGCCAACGCCGCAAACGCCGCCGATGCTCGGTATGCGGGCGCTTCGCCATTTCGGTCAGTTGCCTGGTCAATCCCAGCGGGCCTTGTTGCTGTCCCCTTTTGCCGGGACTCAGCTGCTTTTCGGTGGGGCAGTGGCCGCGGCCCAGCGAAGCAAGCGCCGAGCTACGGGGGGAGGCGAAGGCAGGGTCACGTTGGGCGATGCGCACAGCACCTGATTGATGATTCTGCGTCCGCCATGCACGCTGACGACGTCATCCTGCCCGCTCGGCTGATCTGGTGCCTGTCACGCTGGGATGGATGGCCGCGCGTGGCTGCCTTTCACTTGTTCTTCTTTCCAAGGGGTGTGGTCGATGAAGAGGTTGCTGCCGGTTGGCGCGTTGCGCGGTGCCTGGGTCTGCGCTGCCGTCCTGGCCCTGTCGGTGCTGGCGTCCTGGCGCGCGGCCGCCGGACCGGCGGTCGGGTTTGCGGTGACGCTGAGGCCCATCACGGCGCCCGATCGGCGCGTGGAGGGATTGGAGGTCGAGGAGCGCATCGAGATGGGCGACACGCCAGCGATGCTCTCGCTGGTGCTCCCGCTTGCGTTGCCCGGTGCACCGCGCAACGCCGATGCCATCACCGGGCTTGTCGCGCGCGATGCGGCCGGTGAGGTGGCGATGCAGCAAACCGATGTCGATGGCGCGTCGTTCCCGAGACGCCGTTGGACGACGCAACGGCTGGTCCGCGGGCAGGTCGTCCTGCGTTACCGCGCGGGTTTGCAGAAACTTCAGGCCGGAGGCCCGCCCTACGGCATGAAAGCAGCGGGGCAAGGCGTGGCCGGCAGCACCAAGAGTTTCCTGCTGCTGCCCGAGGAGATCGGCAGCCGTGCCAGCCGGTTGTCCTGGGATGTGTCGCGGATGGCACCTGGTGCGGTGGGTGTCTCCACGGCGGGGGCGAGTACGCAGGTTGTGCCCGGGCCGCCATCGGCGCTGGACGATGAGTGGCTTCTGGCAGGGCCTGCGCTTGCCGGGCAAGCGCGACCGGGCCCCGGCTTCAATGCTTATGTGATTGGGACCCCGGCGTTCGATGCAGCCAAGGAAATGGCCTGGGCACGTGGGGCCTACGATGCCCTGGCCGAGGCGTACGGCTATCTCGGTCGCCCGTCCTACACACTGCTGATCCGTGCGCTGGACATCCCTTCGTTTGAAACGGGCACGGCCAAGCTCGGCGGCGGCGGCGCCCTGCTCACCGTCGGCAATGTGTTCTCGTCCGGCTACAGCGTGGAGGCCCTGCATAGCTTGATCGTGCATGAGATGGGGCATCAGTGGACCGGCCAGCTCACCAGTGGCGTGGAGCCGTGGTTCGCCGAGGGATTCAACGTCTTCGCCGAGGTGACGGTGCCCTGCCGTGCCGCCATCATGTCCTGGTCGGCCTGTGCAGCACAGATCAATGCACGGCTCGATGATCTCTACCGCAGCGAAGGGCGGCGCTGGTCGCTGCAGCGCATCGACGCGGCCGGATTCGACCAGGAGGCCGTGCGACGTGTGCCCTATGCACGCGGCATGCTGTATTTCGCCGGCGTCGATGCGCAGCTGCGGCAGCGCTCGGCCGGGCGGCGCGGGTTGCTGGACGCCGTGCGGCCGCTGTTCGCCGCGCGCCAGGCCGGTGGGCGTTTTGAGCAGCAGGACTGGGAGGCCTTCGTCGCGCGTGAGCTGGGCCCGCAGGCGGTGGGTACATTCCGCGCGGTGGTCATCGAGGGCACCCAGGACGCCGCGATGCCGGAGGACCTGTTCGGCCCACGGCTGCAGCGCGTGACAGGGCGCTGGCAGAGCCCGCAGGGCGAGGTCGATGGTTATCGCTGGGAAGCGGTGCGCTAGGACAAGCAACGGTGGCTCGGTGCTCCTGTCGGCGCGGGAGCACCTGTTCTTCAGGTTCATCGGCTGAGCCGTGCGCCTGGTCGGCGCCGCTTGGGTGGGCGTAATCAGACGTGGCTTTTGGACGGATGACGTGACTTCTGCCCCCGGTCGTGCTGCGCGCAGGCGGGCTAGACTTCGGCACATATCCATCAGGGGGAGACACGATGACCACTTTCACGACCTTGCGCGTTGCGTTGCTGGCGGCCGCGCTGGCGGTGTCCACGGCGCAGGCGGCCGAGCCGAAATTGTCAGCCGAACAAACGGGGCTGCTGTCCAGCATTTCCGCGGACAACATGCGCGGGCATTTGTCTTTCCTGGCCTCGGATGCGCTGGAAGGGCGCGGGACGCCGTCGCGCGGGTTGGATATCGCCGCCGAGTACATCGCGGCCCAGTTCCGGGCCGCGGGCCTGGAGCCCTTGGGCGATGACGGATATTTCCAGACCGCGGACTGGCGCGAGATCGCGCCGGAGCGCGAGCGTGCCAAGTTCGCCGGTGCGCGCGAACCGTTGACGGTGCGCAACGTGGTGGGCGTGCTGCGCGGATCGGACCCCGAACTGAGCAAGACCTACATCCTGGTGACCGCGCACTACGACCATGTCGGCATCCGCGCAGGCGATGGCAGCGATTCGATCTACAACGGCGCCAACGATGATGGCAGCGGCACGGTGTCGGTGATCGAACTGGCCCGCGCGTTCTCGGCACAGAAGGTGCGGCCCAAGCGCAGCATCGTCTTCATGACCGTGTTCGGCGAGGAGCACGGTCTGGTGGGGTCG
>JBEVNH010000060.1:0-7288 GCA_040508175.1 Pseudoxanthomonas sp. | reverse complement strand
AGTTTTTGCACATCAAAGGAACAGGGGAAATCGATGAAGAATGTCACCCTCAGCGGGTGCCTGTCGCTGACGCTGGTCGTGGGAATGACCGGCTGTGCGACAGAAGGTCACCGTAGCGTTGCGCCACACGTCGTGGCCACCGCTGGAGTTGCATACAACGGCACGCGCGCGCCAATCGCGGTGGGCAAGTTCGACAACAGGTCGTCCTTCATGCGTGGCTTGTTCTCCGATGGCGTGGATCGGCTTGGCAGCCAGGCCAAGACCACGCTGATCACGCATCTCCAGCAGACCAATCGTTTTCGCGTGCTGGATCGCGACAACATGGCCGAGATCAAGCAGGAAGCCGAGATCAAGCAGCAGGCCCAGACGCTGAAGGGCGCGGATTACATCATCACCGGCGACGTGACCGAGTTCGGCCGCAAGGAAGTCGGAGACACGCAGCTGTTCGGCATCCTGGGGCGTGGCAAGGAGCAGGTGGCGTACGCAAAAGTCAGCCTCAACATCGTGGACATCTCCACGTCCGAAGTGGTGTATTCGGTGCAGGGCGCGGGTGAGTACTCGCTGTCGAGCCGCGAGATCGTTGGCTTTGGCGGCACGACGAGTTACGACTCCACACTCAACGGAAAGGTCCTGGACCTGGCGATCCGCGAGGCGGTCAACCGCCTGACGACGGGCATCGATTCCGGTGCATGGCAGCCGGCCAAGTAACGCCCTCAAGGAGCACGACATGAAGATGATTTCCGCCGGCGCATCGCGCTGGCTCGCCTTGTGCGCACTCCTGTCGCTGACGGCATGTGCACATCGCCCCCAATCGATCTATCAGTGGGGAAGCTATCAGGACCAGGTCTACCGCCATTTCAAGGGCGAAGGCCCCGAGGGACAGATCCAGGCCCTGGAGAAAGACATCCAGGTGACGCGGGCTTCGAACCGCCAGATCCCGCCGGGACTCCATGCGCACCTGGGCATGCTGTACGCCGAAATCGGGAATGACGGCAAGGCACGCGAGAGCCTGCTTGCAGAAAAGACGATCTACCCCGAGTCGACGGCCTACATGGACCTTCTCCTGAAGAAGTACGAACAATGAGGCGCATCAGCATGAACAACACCCTTCGGTTCGCCCTTGCCGTCGGCATCGCGCTGATGATGAGCGCCTGCGTCTCCGGTCCCGCCGCCCGTGACTACACCGCGTTCAAAGCCAGCAAGCCGCGCTCGATCCTGGTGCTGCCTCCCGTCAGCCAGGCACCCGATGTCAACGCAAGCCCGAGCGTCCTGTCCGTGGCAACGCTTCCGCTGGCAGAGGCGGGCTATTACGTCCTGCCGGTGGCGCCGGTCTTCGAGACGTTCAAGCAGAACGGGATCACCGTTGCCGATGACGCGCAGAACGTCGACTTCGCCAAGCTCCACGAGATCTTCGGCGCGGATGCGGCGCTGTACATCTCGGTGGGCAAGTACGGCTCCGTCTATCAGGTGGTCAACAGCGTCACCATCGTGTCGGCCAGTGCGAAGCTCATTGATCTGAGGACCGGCACGACGCTGTGGGAGGGCCAGGCGCAAGCCTCCAGCGGCGAGAACCAGAACAATAGCGGTGGCGGACTGATCGGCATGCTGGTGAGCGCAGCGGTCAATCAGATCCTGAGCCATGTGACCGACAAGGGGCACGAGATGGCCAATGTCGCCAGCCTTCGGCTGCTGTCTGCCGGCCATCCAACGGGGCTGCTGTACGGCCCCAGAAATCCGAAATACCAGACCGACTAAGTGGGCAAATGCCCTGCCGTGTCAACGCGGCAGGGCATTCCGGACTGCGCCTCGTTCGGGCTCACCTGGATCGATGCGACCCCGCATCGATGCAAGCCCTGCCTTGATCGGGCTATTCCTCCCACTGCGGGTTCCACACCGCCTCCCAGACATGCCCGTCAGGGTCCTGGAAGTAACCGGCATAGCCGCCCCACGCCGTGTCGGCAGCGAGCTTGATGACCCGTGCACCGGCACGCGCCGCGCGCTCCATGACAGTGTCAACTGCCTCCTTGGATGACACGTTGTGCCCCAAGGTGAACTCCGTCGGACTGGGCGCGCTCACTTCCAACCCGGTGTCGTGCGCGATACTTTCGCGCGGCCACAGGGCCAGCTTCAAGCCCGGCTGCAGCGGGATGAACACCACGGCGCCGAATTCGATCTCCTTCCCGATGATGCCCTCGGTCGGAAATTCCAGGCCATCTCGATAGAAGCGAAGCGACGCTTCGAGATCATCTACGCCCAGCGTGATGACGGTAATCTTTGGTTTCATGCCGGTCGCTCCCTGTAGAAGAAGCCACTACGCTACCCCCGGCATGTTGTCGGCGTGTCATCGGATGACGCACATCACAGCCTAGGCGCAGGGCCGCCGGACAGCACTTCAAGCCGACCGGTCCAGTAGCGCACTGCGCTGCGCCATGGTCGCTGCGCGCGCATGGCGCGCCATTGCGCCGGATGCAACCCATCAGGCCGCCTGTTTGCGCCGGCGTAGCTCAGGTGCGATCTGCAGCGCAGCCCTTCTGGTGTCCGGATTTTGCATAGCGCCGCGGTGAGAGACCCCTGACACGCGTGAACGCTGTATTGCATGCAATATCAGACTCGTAGCAGAGCGCACGCGCGATGCGCGATGCGCGCCAACGTCTCGCCGCCGCTTACAAGCCGCTTGGCCGCCAGCAGCATCCGCCAGCGCATGAGATATGCGAACAAGGAACGCGGCGAATCGGGGCGGCGATGCATGTTCTGTTGACGAGACCCTGTGCGCCGCCCTGGCGAATTTCCACTTGCCGCCAGGGGGCGGGACGCCCACCTGACCTGGTTCCGTACCGCTTTCTCCCAAGGCTTCCGCAGGCGCGATGGCTTCAGCCAAACACAATTGCGCTGCGGTGCAGCTTGCTCAGCCGCGCGGCCTCACAAGCTTGATCGCCTCCGCGCACGACGGGGGCGCCCTGCAGGTGACGCTGACGCGGATCGTGCATCCTGGTGGCCGGCCGTTCCTCAGCGGCGATCACGCATGCCGCACCGTGCACGCGGCTCGCTGCCTCTGCCAACCCGTGACCGCGTGGTGTTGCCTTGCCACCAGCGCACGTTAGGATCGAGCGCTCGGTTTACCACGCAGGAAGCCAACGGATGATCTCGACCCTGTGGCGCATGGGCGCCTGCCTGGCGCTGCTGGCAACGCTGTTCACCGCTACTGCGCAGACGCCTGCACGTCCCGCCGACCGCATGCGGCTGACCGGCCTGGCCGTGGAAGGGGCCAACCATCCGTTGGCCCTGGCGACCGAACATCCGCGCTTCGCCTGGGTGGTGGAAGACGCGCCGCGCGGCACCGCACCCGTCAGCTACCGGATCGAAGTCGCGCGCAGCCGCGAAGCGTTGGAACGCGACCAGCCGGACGTGTGGGACAGCGGCCAGGTGGCATCGACGGACGCGTCAGGCGTGGCCTATGCCGGCCCGGCCCTGCAGCCGTTCACGCGCTACCACTGGAAAGTGATCGCCACCACGACGCACGGCCGCGTCAGCGCGCAGTCCTGGTTCGAACGTGGGCCGACGGGACCGGACGACTGGTCGGCCAGCGGCTGGATCGGCAAACCTGCCAACGGCAACACTGCAGCACCGCTGCTGCGGCACGCCTTCACCGTGGCGCCGGGCCTGCGCTCGGCGCGCCTGTATGTCGCCGCTGGCGGCTATGCCGATGTCTCGCTCAACGGGCACCCGGCCAGCGACGCGGTGCTCTCGCCGGACTTCACCGATTACGACAAGCGCGTGCTCTACCAGGCCCACGACGTCACCGACCAACTGGTGCCGGGACGCAACGCGCTCGGCATCGTGCTCGGGCGCGGCTTCTATGGCCTGACCAACCCCAACGTCTGGCATTGGGAGAAAGCCCCCTGGCATGGCGAACCGCGCGTGCGGGCCATGCTGAGGCTGTGCTACGACGATGCGCGCTGCCAGACCGTGGGCACCGGCCCGGACTGGAAGGCACACGACGGCCCGACCCTGCTGGACGATGTCTACGGTGGCGAAGCCTACGATGCGCGTGCCCAGCAGCCCGGCTTCGACCGGCCTGACTTCGACGACCGCCGCTGGCCCCACGCGGCGGCGTTGCCCGCGCCCAAGGGCGTGTTGCAGGCGCAGATCGCACCGCCCATCCGGGTGACGCAGACACTGCCGGCGACCGCGGTCAGCCAGCCGCAGCCCGGGGTCTACGTGTTCGCGTTCCCGCGCGTGATCGCCGGCTGGGCCACGCTGAAAGTGCACGGCAAAACGGGCGACATCGTGGTAATGAAATACGGCGAGAAACTGCTGGCCGATGGCAGCGTCGATGTCCGCGATGACCACCACTATTTCAAGCAGGGCTTCCAGACTGACCGCGTCACGCTGGCCGGCACGGGCGAGGAGTCGTGGCACCCGCGCTTCTCATGGAAGGGCTTCCGCTACGTGCAGGTCGAAGGCTGGCCCGGCGACGCACCGCCCTCGCTCGATGCGATGACCGCGCAGGTGGTGCACACCGATGCGAAGGTGATCGGGCATTTTTCCAGCAGCAACGCGCTGCTCGACTGGATCCATACCGCCACGGTCGACACCCTGCTCAACAATCTCTACGGCCTGCCCACCGACACGCCGATGTACGAGAAGAACGGCTGGACCGGCGATGGCATGCTGGGCGCGGACATGATGCTGCGCAACCTGGACAGCGGGGCGCTGCTGGCCAAATGGGTGCAGGACATCGCCGACACCCGCACCGCCGAAGGTGCACCGCTGCTGATTGCCCCCAATGCCGGCTGGGGCACGGGACGCGCGCCGCCGTGGCATGCGGCCTACGTGCTGGTGCCGTGGTCGTTGTACTGGCTGCGCGGCGACCGCCAGGTGCTGGTCGACCATGCGCCGGGCATGGCGCGCTATGTCGATCTTGAAGACCAGCGCTCGCCCGAGGGCATCGCCGAGACCGACCTGGGCGACTGGGTCAGTCCCAGTACCGCGCCCGATGGCGAGAACGCGCCGGAAGACAAACGCATCGCCGCCACCGCCTACCTCTACCGCATGGCCACCGCCATGGCCGAGGTGGGCACCGCGTTGAACGATCCGGCGATGACCCAGCACTTCCACGCGCGCGCCGCAGCCGTGCGCACCGCCTTCAACGCGCAGTTCTACGACGCCGCCGCCGGGCGCTATCGCGGCGATGGCGACGACGGCCTGCGGCAGACGCACCAGCTGCTGGCGCTGGACTTCGGCCTGGTTGCACAGGACCAGCGCGCGCGCGTGGCCGAGGCGCTGGTCGCTGCCGTCCATGCCCGCGAAGATCACCTCGACACCGGCGCGCTTGGCACCAAGCTGCTGCTGCCGATGCTGACCGACATCGGCCGCCCCGACCTGGCGATGACGGTCGCCACGCAGACCACCTTCCCCGGCTGGGGCTTCTGGCACGCCAACGGCGCAACCAGCCTGTGGGAACACTGGAAGCTGGCCTCGCGTTCGCGCGGACACTACTTCCTCGGCACCATCGACGACTGGCTCTACGACGATGTCGCCGGCCTGCGCCCACTGGCGGCGGGATGGCAACGCATCGCCATCCATCCCGCGTTGACACGCCAACTCGACCACGCCGCGGCCGACACGCGCACGCCGTACGGCAAAGCCTCCGTTGACTGGACGCGCACGCCCACGCAGTTCCGCATCGCCATCGAAGTACCGGTCGGCGCGCAGGCCGAGGTGCGCTTGCCGGTCAGCCCGAGCGCACCCCTGGAGGAATCAGGCCAACCGCTGGGCCGCGCCGTCGGCATCGGTGATGTGCGGGCCTGCGGCGAAGAGGTCTGCTTCGTGTTGGGGTCGGGGCGGTATCAATTCGTCAGCACGCAGCGTTGAACCACGTACCGGAAAACGTCTTGCCTCAATACCAAATTGCGGTAGGCAGCCCGGTTGCGTCGTGGTCCACCGGCGAGGGCAATGACGCGGCGCAGCCGTTGCCGATGCGCTCGGCGCTCCACAACGCCACCAGCGCATCAAGCACGTCATCGGTGCCTGCGTCCCGCGCCGGAACCGACTTCAGCAACCGCATGACCGCATCACGATTGAAGACCCCACCCAGCAACGCGATGCGAACGCCTGCTCCAGCAAAGGTGCGCTTGGCGTCCAAGATTCCATTGCCCATACCGCCATTCAGTGCGGCGAACGACACTTCGGGATGGATCTCCCGCACGCACTGTCGCGCTTCAGCATCCCGTTGCAGCAGTTCGTCCCATTGGCGGATTTTCGGCAGGATGCCAAACGCCTGTGCCCCGAAGCCACGCCCGTCGATCTCCCTGTGCCTTCGGGACGCTTCTGGCTGCGAGGTGGCATCAAGAATGCCGCGCACCGGCGCTGAGAAAATGCTACTCGCCCGCTTGCGGCCGACAAAGATCCTCGCCTCCGTGTCTGCACGTCGGCCACCCCGCTCGCTCAGGCCGATCGGAACATCCACTGCGATGACGTCCGCGGACCGATGGGTGTCAACCAGCGCCCATGCTTCTGGATAGACGCGATAGGTGAAGTTGTCACCTCGGCGCCAGACGGCGATCCACGCCTGCTTCGCGCCATCCACGCCGACACAATTCATTTCAACGCCTTTGGATCGTGCCGATGATCAGGCCGGTCCAGACCAGGTCGCTTTCAGCAAAGCGGATTGCTTGCTGACCGTACCGCACTTAGTGGCGATCTCCACGCAGCTTCTGTGCCGCTTCCACGTACTTGGCGGCGTTGGGGTTGTCTGCGTTCCAGCGCGGGGCCGTCGGGCTGTTGGCGATCATCGAAACCGCCAGCGCCACCGTGCGGTCGATGGCCGCCATGTTGGCGTAGTCGATCTTGTCCCAAGTGTCGGCCGGGCCGTGATAATCCGGGAACGCGTACGCCACGCTGAGCGTGTGCGCCGGCACGCCGAGGTCGGCCAAGGCCTGGTTGTCGCTCTTGGAAAAATACCGGTCGCTGTTCACCGGATGCCGGCTGATGCGGGTACCCGTGCGTTCCCCCGCCTTGCGCAGGATGTCGCCCACCTCGGAATAATCGGCGCCGGTGACGGCGGCGGCGCGCACCTGCGGGCCTTCGCTGTCGTCGGTGCGGCCAACCTGTTCCAGGTTGATGTTGGCCACGGTGTCGGCCACCGGCACCAGCGGATGGGCGCCGTAATAGCGCGAGCCGACCAGGCCATGTTCCTCGCCGAAGACCGTCATGAACACGATGCTGCGCTTGGGGCGCACCTTCTGCGCGGCGAAGGCGCGGGCCAGCTCGATCACCGAGACCGTGC
>JBEVNH010000019.1:0-7111 GCA_040508175.1 Pseudoxanthomonas sp. | reverse complement strand
ACGGTGGAGCTGAAAGGATCTGTGCCGTGAACGCACATGGCAAGCCTGTCGCACTCAGCGAAGCATGATCCGGTTCCATACGTCGCGGATGATCTGCTCGGCCTGCCCCCAGGGCAGACGCTCGTGGATCGGTAATTGCTCATAACGCTGCTGCAGATCGTCCCATAGCCCTTCCAGAGGCGTGTGCGGATTGAGCAGATAGGCGTCGTAGGCAAACTTCAACGTCGGTTGCGAGGCAGGAAAACTCGGGGCATGGTCAGGCGCGGCATAGAAATTCCGCCAGAAGCCAAGCTCGCGCTCCACATCGACCACGATGGCATGCGGGCTTGTGACCGTGGTGATACCTGATTCCATGCGCCCTCCGATTGCACACGATGTTCCCTGTCGCTGCACACTGGGCTGTGGTCGGTGAATCCAGTGTCAATAGCGGGCGGCTTGTCCGGAACGCAGTTTCCGAACCATCGGCGCGCAGCATGGGCGCGCTTCCGTATCCTTGTCGACCACGCGCGGGCGGCAGGCCTGCGCCGCGCGTAATAGGCGCTTCTCCTGGAGGTCGTGTGACACCCACCATTGACGTACGCGGGCTGACCAAAGCCTACAAAGGCGGATTCCAGGCCCTGAAGGGCGTGGATCTGCAGATCCGCAGGGGCGAAATCTTCGCGCTGCTCGGGCCCAACGGTGCCGGCAAGACCACGCTGATCAGCATCCTGTGCGGCATCGTCACGCCCAGCGAAGGCAGCGTGACCATCGCCGGGCACGACATCGCACGTGACTACCGCGCTGCGCGCAGCAAGGTGGGCCTGGTGCCGCAGGAACTGGTGACCGAGCAGTTCGAGACCGTCTCGGCCGCGGTGCGTTTCTCTCGCGGGTTGTTCGGCAAGCCGGCCAATCCGCAGCTGGTCGAGCAGATCCTGCGCGACCTGTCGCTGTGGGAGAAGCGCGACAGCAAGATCATGGCGCTGTCCGGTGGCATGAAGCGCCGCGTGCTGATCGCCAAGGCGCTGGCGCACGAACCGGAGGTGTTGTTCCTGGACGAACCCACCGCCGGTGTGGACGTGGAGTTGCGCCATGACATGTGGCAGCTGGTGCATCGGCTGCGCGAGCGTGGCGTCACCATCATCCTGACTACGCACTACATCGAAGAGGCCGAAGAGATGGCCGACCGTATCGGGGTGATCAACGGCGGCCGCCTGGTGCTGGTGGAAGACAAGACCACGCTGATGCAGAAGCTGGGCAAGAAGCAACTGGCACTCACGCTGCAGCAGCCGCTGCAGGCGATTCCGGCGCCGCTGTCGGACCTGGCGCTGGAGCTGCAGGCCGACGGCACCCAACTGGTCTACACATTCGACGTGCAGGCCGAGGAAACCGGCATCGCCGCGCTGCTCAGGCGGCTGGCCGAGCAAGGCATCGACTTCAAGGACCTGCATTCCTCGCAGTCCTCGCTGGAGGAGATCTTTGTCAGCCTGGTGCGGGAGGCGCGCGCATGAACCTGGGCCTGAATTGGCATGCAGTCGCGGCCATCTACCGTTTCGAGATGGCGCGGACCTTCCGCACCATCACCCAGTCCATCGCCTCGCCGGTGCTGTCCACCTCACTGTACTTCGTGGTGTTCGGTGCGGCCATCGGCACCCGCATGGGCGACGTGGAAGGCGTGTCGTACGGGGCCTTCATCATTCCCGGCCTGATCATGCTTTCGCTGCTCAACGAAAGCACCTCCAATGCGTCCTTCGGCATCTACATGCCCAAGTGGTCCGGCACGATCTACGAGCTGCTGTCGGCGCCGGTGTCGTTCGTGGAGGTGGTGCTGGGCTATGTGGGGGCGGCGGCCAGCAAGTCGCTGATGCTGGGGCTGCTGATCCTGCTGACCGCGCGCGCGTTCGTGCCCTACGAAATCCAGCACCCTGTCTGGATGGTCGCGTTCCTGCTGCTGACCGCGCTGACCTTCTCGCTGTTCGGCTTCATCATCGGGCTATGGGCCGATGACTTCCAGAAGCTGCAGGTCATTCCACTGATGGTGGTCACCCCACTGACTTTCCTGGGCGGGGCGTTCTATTCGATCAACATGCTCCCCCCTGCCTGGCAGACCGTGGCCTTGTTCAATCCGGTGGTCTACCTGATCAGCGGCTTCCGCTGGAGCTTCTATGGGGTATCCGATGTGCACATGGGGGTCAGTCTGGGCGCCATTCTGGGCTTCATGGTGCTATGCCTGGTCGCGATCTGGGCCATGTTCCGCACCGGTTGGAAGATCAAGAGCTGACTGCATCCGCAGGCTGAAGGCCACGCGTCACAGCAGGATCCCTGTGGCCGCGGTGGCGCGCCAAACTGGTGGAATCCCGGCGCGCTGCGGCGCTGCGATCAGCCCCAGATGACGCCCGCCTGCGGTATGGTATTGAACCTGAATTCGCGTGTTTCATTCTTCCGGGTCCCGCGGAGCCCGGGCCTGTGGGAATTGCATGGAATCCATCCAGATCGTCTTGGCCATGCTGTTGGCCGTCGTGGCCAGTGGCTATCTCGTTCGCGTGCTGCCGTTCTCGGTGCCCCTGCCATTGGTGCAGATCGGCCTGGGTGCCGTATTGGCCGCCTTCAACTTCGGCGCGGTGGAGCTGGAGCCGGAGATCTTCTTCCTGCTGTTCCTGCCACCGCTGTTGTTCCTGGATGGCTGGCGCATTCCCAAGGAAGGCCTGTTCCGCGACAAGTTCGTGATCCTGGAAATGGCGCTGGGCCTGGTGATCTTCACCGTGATCGGCGCGGGGTTCCTGATCCACTGGATGATTCCGACGATGCCGCTGCCGGTGGCCTTCGCGCTGGCAGCGATCATTTCGCCGACCGATCCGGTGGCGGTGTCGTCCATCGCCTCGCGTGCGCCCATTCCCAAGCGCCTGATGCACATCCTGGAAGGCGAGTCACTGCTCAACGATGCCACCGGCCTGGTGTGCTTCCGGTTTGCCGTGGCGGCCGTCATGACCGGCACATTCTCGGTGGCCAGTGCTTCGATCACCTTCCTGTGGCTGGCGCTGGCCGGGCTGGGCATCGGCGTGGCCACCACCTTGGGCGTCAGCATTGCCCAGCGCTGGCTAACCCGGCACTTCGGCGAGGAGGGCGGCTCGTCCATCCTGATCAGCCTGCTGATCCCGTTTGCCGCTTATGAATTCGCTGAACTGGTGCATGCTTCGGGCATCCTGGCCGCGGTTTCGGCCGGTGTGGCCATGAGCTACGTGGAACTGTCCGGCAAGGCGCCGGCCAGTACCCGCATTGAGCGCTCGGCGGTGTGGAACACGGTGCAGTTCAGCCTCAACGGCATCATGTTCGTACTGCTGGGCGAGCAGTTGCCCCGCATCGCACAGGGTGCGGTGAATACCGTGCGCGAGGCCGGTCGCCTCAATCCGTGGTGGCTGCTGGTCTACGTGCTGGCCATCAGCCTCGGCCTGGCCGTGCTGCGGTTCCTGTGGGTATGGCTGTCGCTGCGCTGGAGCCTGTTCAAGGCCCGCCGCCGTGGCGAGCGCCCGCCGAGCCCGCCGTGGCGTGTGGTGGTGGCGACCTCGCTGGCAGGCGTGCGCGGCGCCATCACCCTGGCCGGTGTGCTGACCTTGCCGCTGGCCCTGCCCGACGGCACGGCGTTTCCGGCGCGTGACCTGGCCATCTTCCTGGCCATGGCGGTGATCCTGGTCTCGCTGGTGGTGGCCAGCGTCTCGCTGCCGCGCCTGCTGAAGAACCTGCAGCTGCCGGAGGAGTCCTCGCACACCCAGGAAGAGGACCTGGCCCGGTCGGAGGCCTCGCGTGCCGCGCTGGTCGCGGTGGAAGGCAAGCGCCAGGAACTGGTCAAGCAGAACGAGGACGAGGCCGACCTGTATTCGGAAGCGGCCGCGCGCGTCAGCCAGCTGTACCAGCGCCACATCGATGCGGTCGAGCGTCTGGCCAGCGATCCGTTGCAGGCCAACGCGCTGCTGCACGTGGAGCGCCAGCTGCGCCTGTCCGGCCTGCAGGCCGAACGTGCGGCGCTGTTCCGGCTGACGCGCGAGCGCCGGATCTCGGAAGAGACCTCGCGTCGCCTGATCCGCAACCTGGATCTGTTGGAGTCCCGCCAGCGTTGAGCTGCGCCGGATCGGCGTCGCGCCCGGATCAGTGCCGGGTGCGACGCATGCCGGCGGAGGGCCGGCCGGCTTTTTTGTTCAGGACTTGAAGTACGGCTCCACGGTGCCCTTGAACTTCATCGTCATCGGGTTGCCGCGACGGTCCAGCGACTTGCCGGCCTGCACGCGGATCCAGCCTTCGCTGACCGAATATTCCTCCACGTTGTCGCGTTCGGTACCGTTGAAGCGGATGCCGACGCCACGGTCGAGGGCGGCGGCATCGTGGAAACGGCTGGTGGGGGCGACGGCCAGTCGGTCGGGCGGGGTATCGGACATGGGAAAGCCAGCGTGGTGAACGAAAGGGCGCAAGGATAAAGGCTGCGCCCTCGTGCTGCACGCGGATGCTTTGCCGCGGGCCGCGTCCGCGCGATCATGGGCGCCGATCACGCACAGCGCAGGTGGATGGCATGTTTCCCGACAATTCAGCCGATTATGAAGACGATCTCGACGGCTTCGTCCCTGATGAGGACGACGAATACGAGGCCCGCGTGTGGAACCTGTTGACGCTGATCAATCCCGGGGATGAAGACACCGCATTGCGCCAGTTTGGCGGCTGGCGTGAGCTCAGCGGGGGCGAGGAGGTCGATGGTCCGGAGCTGCTGCTGCAGCTCAAGGACGTGATCGACTGGACCTCCGGCTTCCACGTGGAGACCGGCGACACCGAAACCTTGATGGATGCGCTGGATCAGCAGGCCGCGCGCTGGTCGGTGGAGGTGGACTGGGGCGGAGACCGCGACGACGACGAGTTCATGGCCAGCCTGGAGGCCAGCGCACTGCTGGGTCTGGCTTACGACCGCCTGCGTGAGGACGGATATTCCCTGTGGACCTGGGATGCCGGGATGGAGGCCAGTGCCGGCTTCGTGGCCCTGCGCCGGGATGACGACGGCATGCGCGCGCTGTCGCAGCTGCTAGGTATCGAACTGCGGCCGGGCAGCGATCCTTTCTAGCGGGGCTGGTGCGCGCAGTGGAGCGGCGCGCGTGGTCTGGAGTCGCGGCATGGCGGGTGTCTTGCGGCGGGCCATCCGTGCGCCCAGTCCTGCGACACCCGGGTGGAAGGACACCGGTGAACAAAGATCGCCGCTACGGCGCCAGCCCGCGCCCCTGCGCCTTGGCCCGGGCGATCACCGCCTTGACCAGGGCACGTTCGGTGTGCCGCGAAATTGCCCGCGCACCCAGCGTGATCGCGTCCAGACGCATCGCTGCGGTGATGTCGTAATGGGCGCCGCTGGTCTTGTTCTGGAAGGCACGCCGCGGCAGTCCCAGGCGCGCGGCGAAGACATGCAGCTCATCCAGCGTATCGGCCATCAGATGCGCCCAACGCGCGCCACGCCATGGCCAGATGGCATCGTCCACGTAGACCGTCATGCGTGTCCGTACTCCACCGATGCGTCGCGGTGGTTCAGCGGATGGCGGCGGGTTGGGCCTCGATGCCGCCGCGCTGCAGCGGATCGGGCAGTGGCTGGCCGGCATCAGTGAAACCCAAAGAAACCGAATTCAGGCAATGGCGCTCGTGCGTCGGAGGCGGGCCATCCGGAAACACGTGGCCCAGATGACTTTCGCAACGGGCACAGACGATCTCGGTACGCACCATGCCGTAAGTGGTGTCAGTGATGCGGCGCACGTGCGCCTCGTCCACCGGCTTGAAGAAACTCGGCCAGCCTGTCCCCGAGTCGAACTTGGTACTGGAGGCGAACAGCGGCAGTCCGCACAGGCGGCAGGTGTAGACGCCGCCCAGCTTGTTGTCCAGGAACACGCCACAGAACGGCGCCTCGGTGCCATGGGCCAGCAGCACGTGCTGCTCCTCCGGCGACAACGCGGCAATCAGCGCGCGGCGCTGGGCCTCGGTCGGCGGCGTCAGGTCGTAGTCGGTCATGGCAGGTCTCCGATGGCGAGCCTCCACAATGGGTGCGCACCGCGTCGCGATCAAGGGCGCCGCAAACGAAGACGCCGGCCAGTGGCCGGCGTCGAGAGGGGGAAAGCCCCGGTCGCGCTTAGCGCACGCTCAAATCACGCTCGCTGCGCAAGTCACGCTGGACCCAGCGGTCCACCATGCGCTTCTCGTAACGCAGCGGGTCGCTGTTCAACGGTTGGCTGCCCATCTGGAAGGCCATGTCCACCAACTTGCGCTCGCCCTCGTCGAGCACCTGGCCGTCGCCATTGAGCTTCTTGTAGGTGAAGCTGATCCGCGGAGGATAGATATCGCGCACCATGCGCACGTCGTTCATCATCGGCCCACGCCACGGTTCGTAGTTGCCGGCGCGGGCGACATCGGTGATGTTGATGTCCAGCGTTTCACCCGGTAGCAGCATGTCCTGGCTGCGCTTGCGCATGTATGTGGCCAGGTCGGCGACCCAGTTGCCGCGCTCGGCCTCCCAGCGGTTGTGGCTGCGTTTGATCTCGGTGAACTCGCTTGGGTCGGACCAGCTGACGTTGACCGGGCCCTCGGCCGGCAGGCTGCGTGGAGCTTCGGCATCGGTGACGCGACGTGACGCGGCCGAGGCAGTCCCCGCCAGCATCAGCGCGGCGAGCAACAACGGGAAGATTCGAAAGCGTTTCATGACAGCCTCCAGGAGCGTGGCATCTTGGACCTGCGCATGCAGATCCATTGGCTTGATTTTGCGCCTGCGCCGCCACGATGCAACGGGCTGGGTCCCACTCCGTCGCCCGTGCTGGTGCACGGTTCAGCTGTATCCTGCGGCTTTCCGGCACGGCGTCATGCGCCATGGGGCACCCGTCATGAAACAACGCACTGTGGCTATCCTGGTCACCGCCTGCCTGCTGGCCGCGTCTACGCCGCTCTGGTCCAAGGAAAACGCCATGCAACACGCCATCGGCACGTTCCAAGTGAAGATGCAGCCGGTGGGTGAACTGGGCGGGGGTGGCCGAGACGGCAACCCGCGGGGCCGGATGTCGCGGGACAAAACCATAACCGGCGGCCAGCCGGGGCGACGCGGGGGTGTGATTCTGGCCCCCCGGTCCCC
>JBEVNH010000018.1:0-9632 GCA_040508175.1 Pseudoxanthomonas sp. | reverse complement strand
AGCAGCAGGCCGCCAACCTGGAAGAAACCGCCGCCTCGATGGAAGAGCTGACCTCCACGGTCAAGCAAAACGCCGAGCATGCCCGCCAGGCCAACCAGCTGGCCGTCGGTGCGGCGCAGGTCGCGGCCAGCGGTGGCAGCGTGGTCGGCCAGGTGGTCACCACCATGGGCGAGATCCAGGCGTCCTCGCGCAAGATCGCCGACATCATTTCGGTCATCGATGGCATCGCCTTCCAGACCAACATCCTGGCGCTCAACGCGGCGGTGGAAGCGGCACGTGCCGGCGAGCAGGGCCGCGGCTTTGCGGTGGTCGCTTCGGAAGTACGTTCGCTGGCGCAGCGCTCGGCCAATGCGGCCAAGGAGATCAAGGGCTTGATCGAGAACTCGGTGTCCAAGGTCGCCGACGGCTCGGCCCTGGCAGGCCAGGCCGGCAAGACCATGGAAGAGCTGGTGACCTCGGTGCAGCGCGTGACCGACATCATGGGCGAGATCTCCGCGGCCTCGCAGGAGCAGGCCTCGGGCATCGAGCAGGTCAACCAGACCGTGGTGCAGATGGACGAGACCACCCAGCAGAACGCGGCGCTGGTGGAAGAAGCCACCGCCGCCGCGCGGGCGATGGAAGAACAGGCCGTCGCCCTGGCCGAAGCGGTGGCCGTGTTCCGCCTGGATGCCTCGACCTCGACTACACATCCGGCAGGGGCGCCCCCACGTTATGCCACCTCCGGCAGCACGGCGCTGGCGGCCGAGTGGGAAGAAGCCTGACCATTGCTGCCTGCGTGCATCGACCAAGCCCGGCCTCGCGCCGGGCTTGGCATTTGAGGCGAGCCTGATTGCAAAGTGGGACGCGAACTCCGCTTTGCAACTTCGGCTTTCAAGCCAGTTTCACCCGTGCCGCTACCTGAATGGATCATCATTCCCCCTACACGCCCGTGACCCCTTCCGACGCTGCACCGGCTTCCACGCGCCCGCCTCCCGCCTGGCTGGGCCTGGTGATGCTGGCATTCTGGCTGGGCTGGATGCTCCCTTCGCTGGCCGCGCTGCAGCCCAAGCGACCGGTCAATCGCCTGGATGCCCCTGAGATCACCCGACAGCTGCGGGCCCTGGGCATCAGGCCCGGATGGGATGGCCAGCCACTGGCCGTGCGCCTGCAGCGCGAGCGCGGCCGTTGCCCCTGCACCGACGACGCCGGCGAAGCTGCGGTGTTGGCAGCGCTGCAACAACAGCACGTCCGGCTCAGCAGACTGCCCACACATGCTGAAACCCTGCCCTATGCGCTGGTGGTCTTTGCGGCCGATGGCGCCCTGCGCTATGCCGGCCCGCTGGACATCGCCACCGGCTGCGGCCGCCACGGCGTTCCGGCTGGCCCAGTGATTGCATCTGTCCTGGCATCGGCCAGCGCGCCCTTCCTCTCCCCCGACCCCTGCCCCTGTTCCGAGGCTCTGTCTGTATGACCACTGTGACTGATTCCGACCGCCTGGTCGGCCGCGAGCGCTACGCCTACCTGCAAAGGCTCGCCGCCAACGCCGATCGTCTGCTGGTGCTGGTCGCCAGTGCCTTGACCGCGGTGTCCGGCGTGCTGGCACTGACCGGCCATGGCTGGACCGCCTTCGTTGCCGTCGCCCTGCCCAGCCTGGCGCTGGCGATCGTGCAGACCCGCCTGTTTCCCGGCACGCGCCTGTCGCGCTGCACCGTCGCTTTGGTGCTGATGGTGCTGGCCGCGGCACTGATCCACCAGTCCGGCGGCATGATCGAAACCCACTTCGGCGTCATCGTGCTGGTGGCGCTGCTGCTGTACTACCGAGACTGGCTGCCGATCGTGGCCGGCGCCGGTGCCATCGCCGTGCACCATGTCGCGTTCTTTTTCATGCAGAACGCCGGACTGCCGGTGACCGCCTTCCTGCCGGGGACCGGTATCAGCGTGCTGCTGATCCATGCCGCCTACGTGGTCGGCGAATCGACCGTGCTGGTGGTGATGGCCGTGCAGATGCGTCGCGAGCTGATCTCGCTGGGGCACGACCCGGTCGAACTGGCCCAGCTCGCCCACGCCATGACCCGCGACGAACCGCTGCCCTGCCACATTGCGCGCATGCAGTTTCCAGCCCAATCGCTGGCCCAAGCCCTGGTGGCCACCAATGGCGCGCTGCTGGCCCGCCATGACGACGAGTTGCACCTGACGCGCGAGAACCTGCGCATCCGCACCGCGCTGGACAGCGTGACCACCAACGTCATGATCGCCGACGAAGGCCGCAACATCGTCTACATCAACAAGCCGCTGACGCACATGCTGGCCGAGGCCCAGGCCGACCTGCAACGTGACATCCCCAGCTTCGATGCGGCCACGCTGCTCGGCCGCAACATCGACCTGTTCCATCGCCATCCCGAGCACCAGGCCACCATGCTGGCACGCCTGCGCAGCACGCACCGCGCGCAGATCCGCGTCGGTGGCCACGTCATGCGCCTGATCGTTAACCCGGTGCTCGGCGAGGACGGACAGCGCCAGGGCTTCGTCGTGGAGTGGGCCGACCTGACCGCCGAGCTGCAGGTCGAGGAAGAAGTCGCCCGCGTGGTCGAGGCCGCCGCTTCGGGCGACCTGTCCGGGCGCGTGCCGGTCGCCGGCAAGCAGGGCTTCCTGTTGCAGCTGGCCCAGCAGATCAACACCTTGCTGGATCGCAATGCGGCCAGCCTGGAGGACATCTCCACGCTGCTGTCGGCACTGTCGCGTGGCGACCTCAGCGCGCGCATGCACGGCGACTACCAAGGCGTGTTCGCCCGGATCCGTGACGACGCCAACGCCACCTCCGAACAGCTGGCCGGCATTGTCGGCCGCATCCAGCAGTCGGCCGGCGCCATCAACATCGCGGCCTCGGAAATCGCCGCCGGCAACAACGACCTGTCCCAGCGCACCGAACAGCAGGCCGCCAACCTGGAGGAAACCGCCGCCTCCATGGAAGAGCTGACCTCCACCGTCAAGGCCAACGCAGAACACGCCCAGCGGGCCAACCAGCTGGCCCACGACGCCGCCGACGTGGCCACGCGCGGCGGCACGGTGGTCGGCCAGGTCGTGTCGACCATGGGCGACATCGCCCAAGCCTCGCACAAGATCGGCGAGATCATTTCGGTCATCGATGGCATCGCCTTCCAGACCAACATCCTGGCGCTGAATGCCGCGGTGGAAGCGGCACGTGCCGGCGAACAGGGCCGCGGCTTCGCGGTCGTGGCGAGCGAAGTGCGCTCGCTGGCGCAGCGCTCGGCCAACGCGGCCAAGGAGATCAAGACCCTGATCGACGATTCGGTGGCACGGATCGGCAGTGGCTCCACCCTGGCCACCGAAGCCGGACGCACCATGCAGCACATCGTCAGCTCGGTGCAGGATGTCACCCACATCATGGGCGAGATCGCCGATGCTTCGGCCGAACAGGCCGCCGGGATCGACCAGATCAACCAGGCCGTGATGCACATGGACGAGGGCACCCAGCAGAATGCGGCGCTGGTGGAGGAGGCATCTGCCGCCGCCCGCTCCATGGAGGACCAGGCAGAACAGCTGGTGCAGGCCGTGTCGGTGTTCCAGCTCGACCAGGCCAACCTCGCCCGCACTGCCGATCCGGATTCCTCGACCGCCGCGAGCGCCAAGGTCGCCGGCAAGCGCGCGCGCGCCCTGCGCAGACCGGTCGCCGCACCGGTGCCCACGAGCGTCTTGGCCGAGGCGGACACCGCATGGGCGCAGTTCTAGGCCCAGTCGGCGCGCCCCGCCGCACGGCAGGCGGGGCCCGGACGGTTTCAGAAGCAGGCCAATTGGCCGATACTTTTCAAATCATAGCTGTCCACCCGTACGTGATGTCCGACGCGCCCGTCACCGAAGCCCCCGCCATCCTCACGCCCGAGGACGAGGAGCAGTACACGCTCCACGATCCGCGTGAGGTGCGCTGGCTGCTGCAGTCCCTGATCACGGCACGCGCGCTGATCAGTGCGCATGCCATGCCCGGCGGGTTGAATTCACCGACGGCACTGCTGGAGCTGTACGACGACGACACCGTGCTGATCGATGGCAATCATTCCTCGGTGGTGAACCAGCGCGTGCTACAGGCCGAGTACCTGATGTGCGTGTCCCAGCTGGAGCGCGTGCGTATCCAGTTCCGCCTGCACGACCTGGAGCTGGTCGAGGTGGATGGCCGCGCCGCCTTCCAGGCGCCCATGCCCGAGTGGATGGTGCGCCTGCAGCGCCGTGAGCTGTTCCGCCTGGCCATCCCGCCGTCCCACCGCGTGCAGTGCACCGTGCCGGTGTCCGATGCGCCGGGGCTGCCGGAGGTGTCGATGGACCTGCGCGTGCTGGACATCAGCGGCGGTGGCCTGGCCATGATGCTGCCGGACAACCACAATGCCTTCCATCCGAAGAAGCGCTTCACGCTTTGCCAGCTGGACCTGCCCGACGTCGGCAAGATCCCGGTCACGCTGGAGGTCTGTTACGTGTCCAAGCTGGAGCAGCGCCCCGGCCACGCCATCATGCGCGCCGGCTGCCGTTTCGTGGACCTGCCCTTCAACCTGGAAAACCAGGTGCTGAATTACATCTTCCGCACCGAACGGGCCCGCAATGCCCGCGAGCGCGAGCGCTTGCTCTGACGCGGACGGCAACCGGGCGCGCGGTCACGATCGCTTGCCAAGGCGGCTAAAGTTGCGGCGGACGGCGCCGATGTACAGGACGAGCGATTCATTCCACGTTCTTCCTGCTTCCAGGAGCCTTTCATGAGCAACACGCAACCCCAGCCCATCGCCGGCGAATTCCTGTCCTTCACCCTGGGTGATGAGCACTACGGCGTGGATATCCTCAAGGTGCAGGAAATCCGTGGCTACGACGCGGTCACCAAGGTTCCCGATGCGCCCGATTACATCAAGGGCGTGATCAACCTGCGCGGCACCATCGTGCCGGTCATCGACCTGCGCCTGAAGCTGCGCATGAAAGACGCGCGCTACGACAGCTTCACCGTGATGATCGTGCTGAACGTGGAAGACCGCGTGGTGGGCATCGTGGTGGACAGCGTCTCGGACGTGGTCCCGCTGGCGCCCGAGCAGATCCGCGGCACGCCCGAGTTCGGCGCTGCAGTGGATACCCGTTTCATCTCCGGCATCGGCACGCTGGAAGAACGCATGTTGATCCTGCTCGATATCGAGACGTTGCTGAACTACGCCGACATCGGCCAGCCCAGCACGCTGGAAGCAGCCTGATCAGGCGCACCACCCGCAACGGCGGGTGCTGCATGCTCCTCCCCTGCCTGCCGGCGACCTCCGTCGTCGGCCCTGATGCGAAGTGCCCTGCATGACCGCTTCGACGCTGCCCCATCCGCCCACGGACGACCGCGAGTTCGAGTTCAGCGATCGCGATTTCCAGCGTGTCTGCGACATGATCCGTGCCCGCGCCGGCATCGCCCTGGCGCCGGGCAAGCGCGACATGGTCTATGGCCGCCTGTCGCGCCGCCTGCGCGTGCTCAACGTTTCCAGCTTCCGTGAGTATCTGGATGCACTCGACCGCGACGGCAGCGCCGAGTGGGAGTCGTTCACCAACGCGCTGACCACCAACCTGACCTCGTTCTTCCGTGAGCCGCATCACTTCGAGCAACTGCGCAAGCAGCTGGAAGGCTTGGCGCACGAGCGCCGCACGATCGACATCTGGTGCTGCGCGGCGTCCACGGGCGAGGAACCGTATTCCATTGCCATCACGGCCTGCGAAGCCTTCGGCACGATGAAACCACCGGTGCGCATCATCGCCACCGACATCGACACCCAGGTCCTGGCCACCGCCGATCGCGGGGTCTACGCGCTGGAGCGCGTGTCCGCGCTGGATATCGACATGCGTCGACGCTTTTTCCAGCGCGGCACCGGCGCCAACGACGGATTCTGTCGGGTGAACCCGGCGCTGAAGGCGCTGCTGGAGTTTCGCCCGCTCAACCTGCTGGACGCGCGTTACGACATCGGCGGCCCGTTCTCGGCGATCTTCTGCCGCAACGTGATGATCTATTTCGACAAGCCGACCCAGCGTGGGATCCTCTCAAAGCTGGTCAACCACATGGATGACCAGACCATGCTCTACACCGGGCATTCGGAGAATTACCTGCATGCGGCCGATGTCATCCAGCCCTGTGGCCGCACGCTGTATCGCCGTACACCGGCGACGCGCCGATGAGTACCCTGGCGCTACGTGCCGACGATGTCGTGCGCTACCGCGACCATCGCTTCCAGGTGCCGGCCGCCAAGCTGATGCCGACCCAGTACCTGGTGGTGGACGACGACACCGCGCTGGTCACGGTGTTGGGCTCGTGCGTGGCCGCCTGCATCCGCGACCCGGCCCTGCGCATCGGCGGCATGAACCACTTCATGCTGCCTGACGGCAACACCGGCGACGGCGCGCCCGCGCGCTACGGCAGCTACGCCATGGAAATGCTGATCAACGAGCTGCTCAAGCGCGGCGCCAGCCGCAAGCGCCTGGAGGCCAAGGTCTTCGGCGGTGCCAACGTCCTCAAGGGCTTCACCCACAATCCGGTGGGCACGCGCAATTCAGAATTCGTGCGCAAGTACCTGCGCGACGAGCAGATCAACGTGGTGGCCGAGGATCTGCTCGGCATCCATCCACGCAAGGTGTTCTATTTCCCGCAGACCGGCAAGGTGATGGTGCAGCGTCTGCCGCACGCCCACGATGCCGAGGTCGTCGCCGCTGAAACCGCGGTGCGCGCCACCCTGTCCAAGACACCGGTGGCCGGTGACGTGGAGCTGTTTCAATGAGTCTGGAAGCCCCTTGCCGCGTGCTGATCGTCGACGATTCGGCCGTGGTGCGTCAGCTGCTCACCGAAATCCTCTCGCGCGACCGCGGGATCGAGGTGGTTGGCAGCGCCATGGATCCGTTCATGGCGCGCGACATGATCAAGCGTCTGAATCCGGACGTGATCACGCTGGACGTGGAAATGCCGCGCATGGACGGCGTGACCTTCCTGCAGAACCTGATGCGGCTGAGGCCGATGCCGGTGGTGATGATCTCCTCGCTGACCGAACAGGGTGCCGACATCACCCTGCAGGCCTTGGCGCTGGGCGCGGTCGATTTCATCACCAAGCCCAAGCTCGGCGTCAGCCAGGGACTCGAGTCGTATTCCGAAGAAATCATCGCCAAGGTCAAGGCCGCCGCCAAGGCGCGCGTGCAGGCCCTGACCGCCACCCAGGTGTCCAAGGCGCAGGCGGTAGCGGCCAGTGCGCCGCTGAAGTTCCGCACCACCGATCGCCTGATCGCCATCGGCGCCTCGGCCGGCGGTACCGAAGCCATCCGCGTGGTCCTGGAGATGATGCCGCCGGATGCCCCGGCCATCGTGGTGAGCCAGCACATCCCGGCCGCCTTCAGCCGTCCCTTCGTCGAGCGCCTGGATCGGCATTCGGCGATGGCCGTGCGCGAAGCGACCGAGGGCGAGATGATCGTCCCCGGCCACGTTTACCTGCCGCCGGGCGACCGCCACCTGGAGATCGTGAGAGACGGTGCCCGCTGGCGCTGCCATGTCAGCGATGCCGGCCCGGTCAATCGCCACCGCCCCAGCGTGGAGGTCATGTTCAAGTCAGTCGCGCGCGCGGCCGGTCCCAATGCCGTGGCGGCGATGCTGACCGGCATGGGCGATGACGGTTCGCGCGCCTTGCTGGAGCTGCGCCAGGCCGGGGCTTCCACGCTGTGCCAGGACGAAGCCACCAGCGTGGTGTGGGGCATGCCCGGCACTGCGGTGAAGCTGGGCGCCGCACAGGAAGTGCTGCCGCTGCACAAGATTGCCGGACGCCTGCTGGAACTGGCGGCGCAGCCACGCACCGCCACAGCCTGACACACGCGCTCGACGACACGCTTGCTGCGCAAGGTGCTGCGCAGCAAATCCTGCTGGGTTCTCCTCACCGGAATGAACGCACGCCTGCGTGAAAGCGGTATCTGCTGCGTCGCAGGAGGCCTTTGAAGGGCTGCATCCTTAACATGACGGGTCTATGATCACGTCGCATTAGGGACGAGAGTTTTGCAATGAGTGTCGGTGCACAGTTCGAGATTGAATACCTCCAGTACCTCGGCCCGGATGGCCAGCTGGTGCGGGATGACCTCCCTGCCCTCGCACAGGATCACGCACGCCTGGTCGAGCTGTTCAAGCAGATGCTGTTCGTGCGGACCTTCGATACCAAGGCGGTCGCCCTGCAGCGCACCGGCAAGCTGGGCACCTACGCCTCGTGCCTGGGCCATGAGGCCACCCACATCGGCATTGGCGCCTCCATGCGCGCCGATGATGTGTTTGCCCCCAGCTATCGCGAATATGGCGCGCAGTTCATGCGGGGCGTGCGGCCGCGCGACGTGCTGCTGTACTGGGGCGGCGACGAGCGCGGCAACGACTTTCCCGGCGCACGCCAGGACTTCGCCTGGTGCGTGCCCATTTCAACCCAGTGCCTGCATGCGGCCGGCGCGGCGTTGTCGTTCAAACTGCGCGGCGAAGACAAGGTCGCCGTGAGCACCTGCGGCGATGGCGGCTCGTCCAAGACCGACTTCTACGCGGCGTTGAATTCCGCGGGTGCCTACCAGCTGCCGCTGGTGCTGGGCGTGATCAACAACGGCTGGGCCATCTCGGTGCCGCGCTCGGCACAGACTGGCGCACAGACGCTGGCACAGAAGGGCATCGCCGGCGGCCTGTTCTGCCTGCAGGTCGACGGCAACGACCTGATCGCGGTGCTGGAAGCCATGCGCATCGCCAACGCGCGCGCCCGCAGCGGCCAGGGCGGCAGCGTGCTGGAATTCATCACCTATCGGCTGTCCGACCACACCACCGCCGATGACGCGCGCCGTTATCGCGACGAAGCCGAGGTCAAGGACGCCTGGCAGCGCGATCCGATCCCGCGCCTGCGCACCTGGCTGACCGCGCAGGGTCTGTGGAGCGAGGCGCAGGAAGCGGCCTGGAAGACCGAATGCGGCGCGTACGTGGACGCGGAGGTCAATGCCTACCTCGCAACTCCCGTGCAGCCGGTGGAGGCCATGTTCGATTACCTCTACGCCGACCTGCCACCGGAGTTGCTGAAACAGCGGGCGGATGCCATGGCACGGGAGCAGCGCCATGGATGACCACAAGACTTCCGCCACGCACGAGGCCAGCATCGACGTGAGCAACCACCACACCCCCGAAGCGCCGGTCAGCACGCCGATCACACTGATCGAGGCAATCACCCAGGCCCTGGCCTGGGAGCTACGCCACGATCCGACGGTGGTGGTCCTGGGCGAGGACGTGGGCGTCAATGGCGGCGTGTTCCGCGCCACCGCCGGCCTGCAGAAGCAGTTCGGTGCGCAGCGCGTGCTGGACACGCCGCTGGACGAGACCACCATCGCCGGCCTATCGGTGGGCATGGCCGCCCAGGGCATGAAGCCGGTCGCCGAAGCACAGTTCGACGGCTTCATGTATCCGATGGTGGACCACTTGATCTGCCACGCCGCGCGCCTGCGTTACCGCACGCGTGGGCGCCTGCACTGCCCGATGGTGCTGCGCGTGCCGTGGGGCGGCGGCATCCGCGCGCCGGAGCACCATTCCGAAGCCAATGAGTCGATCTTCACCAACGTGCCCGGCCTGCGCGTGGTCATGCCGTCCTCGCCGC
>JBEVNH010000014.1:0-8530 GCA_040508175.1 Pseudoxanthomonas sp. | reverse complement strand
CAGTACCAGCTGCAGAACACCGCGCTGCAAGCGGCGCAGTCGGTCTTCACCAAGATGCAGAGCATGTCGCTGTTCAACAAGATCTAAGTGGCACAGAAGCTGCAAACGCATCTGCAGGCCAAGCACTAAAGCTGCGAAAGCGCGTGCCGTTATTGGTTATGCCTGTCGCAGAAGCAACGCCCGTAGCACAGGTTGTACGCACCAACAAGATGTTTTTGAAAAAAAACCTCAGGAACGGCTCAAGGTTATCTGCCACAGGCCGTTATTCATATCAGCAGCGGCATCGGTCACCTGAAAGACCTCCCTGCGGAACACCGGCATAACCCTAATCCGCCGGGAACCTCAACTAAGGAGAACCGTCATGGCCCAAGTCATCAACACCAACACGATGTCGCTGAACACCCAGCGCAATCTCAACACCAACGGCGCCAGCCTGGCGACCAGCATCCAGCGCCTGTCCTCGGGCCTGCGCATCAACAGCGCCAAGGACGACGCGGCCGGCCTGGCCATCAGCCAGCGCATGACCACGCAGATCCGCGGCATGGACGTTGCCGCCCGCAACGCCAACGACGGCATCTCGCTGGCGCAAACCGCCGAAGGCGCGCTGAGCTCGATCGGCGAGAACCTGCAGCGCATCCGTGAGCTGGCGGTTCAGGCTGCCAACGGCACCAACAGCGACGACGACAAGGCCGCGCTGCAGAAGGAAGTCACCGCGCTGCAGAGCGAAATCCTGCGCGTCGTCGACAGCACCGAGTTCAACGGCACCAAGCTGCTGGACGGCAGCGCCAGCGGCGCGATCTCCATCCAGGTGGGCGCCAACGCCACCGGCGATGACAAGATCGACATCACCCTGAACGACATCAAGACCGCCCTGAGCGGCGTGACCGCCTCCGGCTTCAGCGTCTCCGCCATGGCCGCCGGTTCGGGTGCCTCGCAGTTGACCACCCTGACCTCCGCGCTGAAGTCGGTCAACGAAGCCCGCGCCGACCTGGGTGCCGTGCAGAATCGCTTCACCTCGGTGATCAACAACCTGCAGACCAACTCGGAGAACCTGTCGGCTTCCCGTAGCCGCATCCAGGACACCGACTACGCCAAGGAAACTGCCGAGCTGACGCGCACGCAGATCCTCCAGCAGGCCGGTACGGCGATGCTGGCCCAGGCCAAGTCGCTGCCCCAGAGCGTCCTGAGCCTGCTGCAGTAACGTTGAAGTACCGCCAGTCCAAGGCGTGATCGAAAGCCCCTCCGCAAGGAGGGGCTTTTTTGCTTGGCCGCCAAGCGCGCCAGGCCGGCGCGCGACCTTCGGCCCGGAACTTGCATCACTTGCCATACATCCCGAAATGCATGGGCCAGCGCCTGTTGCGCATCGATACCAGTCAAGCCCGGGCCGTTGTGGCCGATAGGACTGGAAGCCCCCTCAGGCGCACGCGCCCTGGTCAAGGAGTTCTCTCATGGCGTTAGGCAACATCGGATCAGGTCTGGACATCAGCTCGCTGGTGACGCAACTGGTGGCGGCCGAGCGCGCGCCCGCGCAGAACCGCATCACCCGCAGTGGCGAGCAGATCAACACCAAGTTGTCTGCGCTGGGCACCATCAAGAGCACGATGACCACGCTGCAAACCGCGCTGACGACGCTGACGTCCACTGCCGACAGGCCCGCACAGAAAGCCACCGTGGCCACCGACGCTGGCTTCACCGCCACGACAGGCACCAGCGCAGTGGCAGGCAGCTACAACGTCGAAGTCGTCAGTCTCGCCAGCGCCCACAAGTTGACGTCGACCGCCGTCGCCCCGGGAACCGCGCTGGGCGCGGGCACCATGCAGGTCAAAGCCGGCGACAAGACCTATGACATCGAGGTCGCCGAAGGTGCGAGCCTGGCCGACCTCGCCAGGGCCATCAACACGAAAAGCGGTGGCACGGGCGTGACCGCCAGCGTGATCAACGCCACAGACGGCCAGCATCTGGTCTTCAACGCGACCAAAGGCGGCCAGGCCGGCGCACTGACCATCACCACCTCCGGCGGCGATCTGGCGCAGTTCGCCTACGATCCCGGCAACGGCAACACGCAGCTGTCGCAGACCACGGCCGCCGCCAACGCCAAGGTCATGATCGACGGGCTGGAAGTCACCAGCACCAGCAATGAGCTGAGCGACGCCATTCCCGGCATCACCCTGAGCCTGACCAAGGCCAAGCCGGGGGAAACCTTCGCCGTCAACGTGGCACGCGACAACGCCACGCTGCAGACCAACCTGCAGTCGTTCATCACTGCCTACAACTCGGCGGTCAGGACGCTGGCCTCCTCCAGCGCCTACAACGCCGGCACGGAGACAGCATCGGCCCTGACCGGCGACGCCATGGTGCGCACGATGCAGTCGCAGATGCGCGGCATGGTGAGTGGCCAGGTCAACGACCTCAAGGCGCTTGGGGTTGCCATCGCCAAAGACGGCACGCTGAGCCTGGACACCAGCAAACTCAGCACCACGCTGGCCAGCGATCCGGCCGCGGCCGCCAACCTGTTCGGCACGGACGGCAAGGTCAGCGGCAGTCTCACGTCCATGCTCAAAGGCGTGCTCGACACGACCAGCGGCACGCTGACCTCGCGCACCAAGACACTCAACAGCCAGCTCAGCAACCTGACCGACCAGCTCTCGGACCTCGAGCTGCGCATGGACAAGGTCCGGGCGCGCTACACCGCGCAGTTCACCGCGATGGAACAGCTGGTGACGCAGATGCAGGGCACAAGTTCGTACCTGACCCAGCAGTTCGAGACCAGTTCGTCCTAAAGCGGCTGCATTCCAAGCCGATAGAAAATCACAACCAATCGCTTGACCGTGTCGCGGCCTTGAAGGCAGTGGCGGCACACCTCGGAGAATCCACATGTTCGCAAACAGCCGCAGCTACGCCGACGAATACCGCCGCACCAGCGTCAGCAGCAGCGTCCTCGATGCTGATCCGCACAAGCTGATCTCCCTGCTGTTCGCCGGTGCCAGCGAGCGCATCCGCCGCGCCGAGGCCAGCCTGGCCAACGGCAACATGGCGCTCAAGGGCAAGTCGATCGGCGAGGCCTGCTCCATCATCGGCCACCTCAATGGATCACTCGACCACGAGGCCGGCGGCGAGATGGCGGCCAACCTGTCGGCGCTGTACGACTACGTCGTGCGCCTGCTGACCGAAGCCAACCTGCGCAACGATGCCGCCAAGCTTGGTGAAGCACTGCAGCTGATCGGTGAAATCGATTCGGCCTGGAACTCCATCCCGGCGGACAAGCGCAACATCGGGGCGCTGCAATGATCACCCCCTCACTGCAGATGCTGTATAGCGAACTGGATGCCCTGAGCGGTGCGGTGGAGCAAGGGCGCCACGAGGATGCCCTGCAACTGATGTCCACCTACGACCGCGATCTGCGCACCTTCATGGCCACGGATAACGGCGGTACGGCGCTTGACCCGTTGCGCGGACTGCTCACGCAGCAGAACACCATCCTGGAGCGCATGCGCCAGTGCCGCGACGAGGCCGCGACCCGCCTGCGCCAGCTGCGCCAGTCCAACACCGCGGCGCGCGCCTATAGGGCGATGCCGTGATCCAGGCGGCCGACGCCGCCACGTTCGACACGCAGCTGTTCGGCGAGACGCTGAGCTGCGACCTGGTGCTGCCGGCCGCCTTCGAGCCTGGCGCCCACCCCGCACCGGCCGCACAGGCCGAGTCGCTGCTGCTTTCGCTGGCCCAGGTCGAAGACCTGCGTGGCGAGGAATCCCCGGAAGACAAGAAGGACACCTCGCTGGCGGTGCAGCGCGTCAACGCCAAGCTGGACCTGATGCTGGCGCTGCTCGGCCGCCTGGTCCGCCAGTCCATGCAGATGCCACCGCCGCGTGCCTTGCGCTGGTCCGCACGCGGCATCCGCCTGGAGCTGCCATCGGCATCTTCATTGACGCCAGGCGCCGCCGGCATGGTCGCCCTGCAGGCCTCCGAGTGGCTGCCTGATCGCCTCGAGCTGCCCGCCACCGTGCTGGCCGAGGTCGAACTCGCGCCAGGCCATCACGCCCTTTGGCTGACGTTCCCCGCGCTCTCGGCAGGACTGGCCGAAGCGCTGGAACGCCACCTGTTCCGCCTGCATCGCCGCCAGATCGCCGAGACGCGCCGTCGTTGACCGCGCCAGCTCGCAAGGGCGCCACGCGTTGCGGTTTCCCAATTCACGGCGCGTCCGTTAAGGTTCCGGCACTGCCTTACGGACCTGCCGCGACGTGCGCATCCTCATCGTCGACGATCACACCCTGGTACGGGCTGGATTGAGCCGCCTGCTGCAGGGATTTGCAGATGTGGATGTCGTCGCCGAAGCCAGCACGGCCGACCAGGCCATCGACCTGACCACCCTGCATCGTCCGGACATGGTCCTGCTGGACCTGTCACTGCCGGGCCGCAGTGGCCTGGAGGCACTGACCGGCATCGTGCAGATCGCCCCCGCCACGCGGGTGGTGATGATGTCCATGCACGATGACACCCAGCATGTACGCGACGCACTGGATCGCGGCGCGGCTGGCTTCGTGCTCAAGGATGCCGCGCCGATGGAACTGGAACTGGCCTTGCGCACGGCCGCGGCCGGCGAGGTATTCCTCAGTCCGCGCCTGTCTTCGAAGATGATCAGCCCATTGATCGGCCGTGAAAAACCCACTGGCATCGCGGGACTGCCACCGCGCCAGCGCGAGATCCTGAGGCAGATCGGCCGTGGACTGAGCAACAAGGAGATCGCCGCGGACCTGGGGATCAGCGTCAAGACGGTGGAAACCCACCGCGCCCGCATGATGGAGGCCCTGGGCTGCCGCCGGGCCAGCGAGCTGATCCTGTTGGCCGTACGCAATGCACAGGCACTGGGCTAGACGCATCCGAAGTGGGACGGGTGTCGCGTAGTACCCCGCCATTCGTCGTAAGGCGTGACGGAAATCCGTTGCAGTGTCGGGATTTTCCCTACATATGGTCGGGAACGCCACGACACCGCTTCGGTACATCCCGATGTTGAAACCGTCGCGCGACGCGCACGATGCGCATACCGGCCCACATGCAAGAGGGATACCAGTATGAAGGCTTCCAACTCACTCCAGCTTGGCCAGCAGCTCCGCCTGACCCCGCAGCTGCTCCAATCCATCCGTCTGCTGCAACTGGACTCGCTGCAGCTGGAACAGGAGCTGCGCGTGGCGTTGGAGCTCAACCCCATGCTGGAGCTGGCCGAGGAAGCCCTGGCCGAGCAGGATCAGGACGCGGGGGAGACCGATCTGGTCGATATCGCCGCGCCGGAGGTTGCGCCAATGGACGTGGCCGCCTTCGACGAGCTGCCCGAAGGCTCCATGTGGGACGTGCCTGCCGCGCCCTGGCACGAAGGCGATGACGACGCTTCGGCCCGTATCGTTGCCGGTGCCTCTTCCGATCCCCAGCTGCGTGTGTTGCAGCGCATCGAGCTGGAGCTCCAGGGCAAGGAGCTGGAAGTTGCCACCTTCTGGCTGGAGCATTGCGACGACGCCGGTTACTTGGACGACACGCTTGAAGCGCTGACCCTGCGCGCCTGCGCGCATCTGGACGTGCCGGCCGCGCACGTGGAGCGCATCCGCCAGCTGCTGCTGCACGGCGACCCGGTCGGCATGGCCTCGGCCAGCCTGCACGAGTGCCTGAGCGTGCAGCTGGCCGCCCTGCCCGGCCGCGTGCCAGGCCGCCACCAGGCCCAGCGCATCCTCGATACCTGCCTGGAAGAAGTCGCGCGCCACGATTACCCGGGCATTGCGCGCAAGCTGGAATGCGAGGTGGAAGACGTCCGTGAGGCCGTGCGCATCATCCTGTCCCTGCAGCCACGTCCGGGCGAAGCCGATGCGCCGGAGCCGGCGCCGTATGTCCTGCCCGACGTGGTGACCTGGTTTGCCGATGGCCTCTGGCGCGTGGCGCTCAACCCGGCCACGGCCCCGCGTATCGGCATCAACGCTTCCTACGAGCGCGCCCTGTCCAAGGCCGGCGACGACGCCGGCAGCGCCAAGCTGCGTGAGATGCTGGCCGAGGCCCGCTGGCTGACCCGCGGCCTGTCCATGCGTTACGACACCCTGATCCGCACCGCCCGCGTGATCATCGAGCGTCAGGCCGCGTTCCTGGAGCGCGGCGATGAAGCCATGGCTCCGCTGACGCTGAAGGAGGTGGCCGACACCATCGGCATGCACGAGTCCACCATCTCACGCATCACCAGCGGTAAGTACCTGCAGACGCCACGCGGCACCTTCGAACTCAAGCGCTTCTTCGCCGTGCGCCTGGAAGGCGCCAACGTGTCCGGCGCGGCGGTCAAGGCCATGGTGCGCCGCCTGATCGAATCCGAACCGCTGGGCAAGCCGCTGGCCGACGAAGCCATCGCCTCGCTGCTGGCGCGACAGGGCGTACACATCGCGCGTCGCACCGTTGCCAAGTATCGTGAGCAGCTGGATATTGCCCCGGCACCGGTCCGTCGACGCGACCATGCCGCCCAACTCGCCCGTGCAGGCTAAGGACCCAAAGGAATGAGCAAGCTTTCCGTTTTGCTGGTGGATGACCATGACGGCTTCATCAATGCCGTGCTGCGTCATTTCCGCAAGCTGGACTGGATCCACGTGGTCGGCAGCGCTGGCAATGGCCTGGAAGCCATCGCCCGCTCGGAGGAACTGCGCCCGGACGTGGTGCTGATGGACCTGGCCATGCCGGAAATGGGCGGCCTGCAGGCGACCCGCCTGATCAAGGCCCAGGATGAGCCACCCTATATCGTCATCGCCAGCCATTTCGACGATGCCGAACACCGCGAGCACGCGCTGCGTGCCGGCGCGGACAATTTCGTGAGTAAGCTGTCCTACATCCAGGAGGTCCTGCCGATCCTGGAGGGACTGCAGCAGGGGGGACTGCGGACGGAGGGCGCCGAGCAAGGAGAGGCCACATGAGTGAATCGCGCATCCTGGTGATCGACAGCGATACCGTCCGCGCCGAGCGCGTGAACGGGCTGCTCGAATTCATGGACGTCAGCCCCTCGTGGGCGGCGGCCGCCGACGAAGTCTCCACCACCCGTCACCGTCCTGGCGACTGGCTGGCGGTGGTGGTGGGCCGTATCGAGGATGCTGCGGCCACCAAGACGTTCTTCGAATGGCTTGCCGGAGCTTCGCTCCCGCCGCCGATTGCCTTGCTGGAAGGCGATGCCGGCGGCTTTGCCCAGCAGTACGGGCTCCACGTGGCCAATATCTCCGCGCTGGAATCGCCCATCAAGCACAGCCAGATGGAGGCCTTCCTGCGTCGCGCCAGCCTCAAGCGGCTGGACGCCGAACACAAGGCCACCGTGGTCGGCCAGGATACCGGCCCCACCGGCAGCAGCCCTGCGGTCAAGGCGTTGCGCCTGTTGATCGACCAGGTTGCCCCGTTCGACACCACCGTGCTGGTGCTGGGCGAATCGGGCACCGGCAAGGAAGTGGTCTCGCGCGCGATCCACCACCATTCCAAGCGGCGCGACGGGCCGTTCGTGGCCATCAACTGCGGCGCGATCCCGCCAGAACTCCTGGAAAGCGAACTGTTCGGCCACGAAAAGGGTAGCTTCACCGGCGCCCTGTCGGCGCGCAAAGGTCGTTTCGAAATGGCCGAAGGCGGCACGCTGCTGCTGGACGAGATCGGCGACATGTCCCTGCCGATGCAGGTCAAGCTGCTGCGCGTGTTGCAGGAGCGCAGTTTCGAGCGCGTCGGCGGCAACCAGACCATCCGCTGCAACGTGCGGGTCATTGCCGCCACGCACCGCAACCTCGAGGCCCGCATCGGCGACGGGCATTTTCGCGAAGACCTGTTTTACCGCCTCAATGTGTTCCCGATCGAGATGCCCGCCCTGCGCGAGCGCCGCGAGGATCTGCCCGAGCTGGTGCGCACCATCGCCAGCCAGTTGGGCCGTACCGGCCGCGGCGAGGTCCGGTTTGCCGAGGATGCGCTGCAGGCCCTGTCGACCTACGCCTGGCCAGGCAACGTGCGCGAGCTGACCAACCTGGTCGAACGCCTGGCGGTGCTGCATCCGAGCGGCCTGGTCCGTGCGGCCGAGCTGCCCGCACGCTATCGCGGCAACATCGTCCTGGAATCGGCGCCAAGCGAGGCCGCATCGTCGGCCGCGGCTGCAGTGGCGGCTGCATCCCGGCAGGAAGCCCAGCGCGCACGCGAGGAGGACGGCCCGGCCGGCGTGGCGGATCCGGGGGCCGGCGTGGCAACCGAATTGCCCGAGGACGGCCTGGACCTGCGTGACCATATGGCCCAGATCGAGCTGACGCTGATCAAGGAAGCCCTTGAGCGCAGCGGCGGCGTGGTCGCCCACGCGGCCTCGCTGCTGGGCCTGCGTCGCACCACGCTGGTGGAGAAGCTGCGCAAGTACGGCATTGACCGCGATTCGGGCGACATCGCCGCCTGAGGTGGGATGGGACACCGAGAGGAACCAAGGCGGCCACTGGGCCGCCTTTTTTTATGGCCTCGACGGACATGCACACCGGCGCGTTGACCGCGACATTGGGCGCAGCTC